>CAZUNT010000321.1:0-2529 GCA_964622215.1 uncultured Caldilineaceae bacterium | reverse complement strand
CTCCATAGAGAGCGAAACCCTGCAGCGATCCATCCCCGGCGACGACCATTTCAAACACCAGGGCCAGGCGATCTGCTTCAGGGTTGAGCGAGGTCAGATCGGTGGAGAGTTTCTCCGGCAGCATCGGAAAGATCTCGGCCGCGGTGTAGACCGAGGTGGTATTTTGCCGGGCAGCCTCGTCAAGGGCCGACTGCTTCTTGACGACAGCGTCGACATCGGCAATGGCGACCAGCAGCTTGACGGCCCCGGCGGGCATAACTTCGGCCACAGTCAGTTGGTCCAGATCGCGCGAATCATCGTTGTCGATAGAGCACCAGATGAGGTTTCTGAGATCGCGTGTCGCTTCTTCGGTTTGGGTGGCCGGCCCGTGGATGCCGTCAAGCTCGGCGAGTGCCTCAGGCGAGAAATCGGGCAGCAGCCCTCTTTCCAGCATGGCCCGCCGGGCGATGTTCTGTAAAATAACCCGGTGCTGTTTATCGTGCGCATTCATTAGATGTGCTCCTCATTAGGGTTGATCCTCCTGCTGAAGTACTCGCGATGGACGCGACGCCCGGGCTGGCTAGCCGTGAGCGACGGCGGACTTGCGGGCCGTTTGCTTCAACCGCCGCGCGTGGGCGCGCCCCCCTTTGGACAATCGTTTCGGTTTAGTCTTAGTCTTGCTTGTCTTGTCTGTCATTGGTCTAAGCTCCTTATTCTGTCCGTTATTTAAAGATCATTCACCAAACCTGTGGAAAAACCAGGTCTTTACCACTTGAGTCAAGATCACATAGCCCAGCAGGATGACCGCCAGCAGCAGCCAGTACAACGGCGGCAGCGGGACAAACCCCAGCGTGTCGGCCAGGGGCGAAACCGTCAGCCAGGCGCCCACCGCGACGATAATGAGGGAAGTGACGATCAGCGGCCAACTGGCCCGGCTCTGGAAAAACGGAATCTTGTTGGTGCGGATGACGTGGATAATCAACGTTTGGGTGAAGAGCGACTCCACGAACCAGCCGGTGTGGAACAGGGCCGGGTTATGCCAGGCGTTGAACACGTATAACAGCACGAAGAAGGTCAGGTAATCGAAAATCGAACTAATCGGGCCGATAAACAAGATAAAACGTTGGATTGCGCCGATGGTCCACTGGCGCGGCCGGGTCAGCCACTCGGCGTCCACCTGGTCGGTGGGGATGGCGGTCTGCGAGAAGTCGTACAGCAGGTTGTTGGTTAAAACCTGGATCGGCAGCATGGGCAGGAAGGGCAGGAACGCGCTGGCTCCCACCACGCTGAACATATTGCCAAAGTTAGAGCTGGCCGCCATTTTGATGTACTTGATGATGTTGCCGAACACCCGCCGGCCTTCCAGCACGCCCTGCTCCAGGATCAGCAAGCTGTTTTCCAACAGGATGATGTCGGAGGACTCCTTGGCGATGTCGACCGCGCTATCCACCGAAATGCCCACATCGGCGGCCTTCAAAGCCGGGGCGTCGTTGATGCCGTCGCCCATAAAGCCCAACACGTGGCCCTTACTTTGCAGTGCCCGGATGATATGCTCCTTGTGAGCCGGGGCCAACCGGGCAAAGACGCGGGTCGCACTGGCGGCTTCGGCCAGTTCCGGCTCGCTCATCGCCTCGATTTGAGAGCCGAGCAAAAGATGCTCCACCGGCAGGCCCACTTCCTGGCAGATGTAGGCGGTGATGATTTCATTATCGCCGGTCAGAATCTTAACGTCCACATTCAGGTGGTGCAGCCGCTGCAAAACCTCCGCGGCGGACTCCTTGGGCGGGTCGAGGAAGGACAGGAAACCCAGCAAGATCATGTCTGCCTCATCCTTGACCGAGTAGGTGGGTTCATCGGAGCCGCCGGGCATTTCCTTATAAGCCAGGGCGATCACCCGGAAGCCCTGAGCATTCAGATGGTCCACCATCTGCCGGCGGTGAGCGTCGTGTTCGGGCAAAACCTCAACCACCGCGCCATCAATTTCCACCCGGCTGCACCGGCTCATTACCTCATCCACCGCGCCTTTGCAGATCAGTGTGTTCAACCCGGTTTCATCTTCCACCACCACCGACATGCGCCGCCGCACGAAGTCGAAGGGAATCTCGTCAATTTTGTGGTACTTCTCTTTCGCTTTCAGCCGTTCTTCCAGTTCCTCGTGGTCGAGGATGGCCTCGTCGAGCAGGTTCTTTAGCCCGGTATGGTGGTAGCTGTTCAGGTAGCCATAATGCAGCACCTTCTCGCTGGGGTTGCCGCGCACGTCCAGGTGCTTTTCGAGGATGATCTTGCCCTGAGTGAGGGTGCCGGTCTTGTCGGTACACAAGACATCCATCGCCCCGAAGTTCTGGATGGCGTTCAGACGTTTGACGATCACTTTCCGGCGCGCCATCGCCAGCGCCCCGTTGGAGAGGTTGACGGTGACGATCATGGGCAGCATTTCGGGCGTCAGTCCCACGGCCACCGCCATAGCAAACAGGAAAGCTTCGACCCAATTGTGTTTGCTCAGTCCGTTGATCAGGAAGACCGCCGGCACCATCACGGCGATGAAGCGGA
>CAZUNT010000320.1:0-3084 GCA_964622215.1 uncultured Caldilineaceae bacterium | reverse complement strand
GGACATAAGGCAAAGGGTGACCTTTTTTGTTTTTGGTGGTTGTCAGGCGGGGGCAACCCGTGATAGAATTAACCAAACAAAAGAGCCTATATATACCAACCGATATCGGCAAAAAATTGTCGATGTTAGCGTACAAGTGCCTATGACTACTCTAACCATCAAGCCTGTTCTCACCATCCCCCGCCTTCTCATCGCCATCCTCTTCATCGCCATCTTCACCATGGCCGTGCGCCTGCCGGCCGATACCGATACCTGGTGGCATCTGCGCGCCGGCCAATACATTGTCGAAACTGGAACTATCCCCACCACCGACCCTTTTTCGCACACCCGGGCCGGGCAGCCCTGGATTGACCACGGCTGGCTGGCTCAAGTGTTTTGGTACGGTTTGTATGCTGTCGGCGGCTGGCCCGGCTTGAGCCTGGGCTTGGCGGGGCTGGTCACGTTTACCTTTTGGCTCATCTGGCAGGTGACGTCGGGCAACCTGTACATCCGCGCCTTTGCCACCCTGCTAGGGGCCATCACCTCGGCGGTGATTTGGGTGGCCCGGCCGCAGATGGTTTCGTTTTTGCTGGCGGGAGCAATTTTATTGCTGCTGGAAAAATACAAGCGGCAAGGCCGGCGCTGGATTTACACCCTGCCGCTGGTAATCCTGTTGTGGGTGAACATTCACGGCGGGTATGCCATTGCCTTTATGATGCTGGGTGTTTACATCGTCGGCGAGATTTTTAATAACCTGACCCGCCACGACGAAGACCCGGTATTATCATGGTCCCAAATTGTCCTGCTCTTGGGGTTAGGAGCAATCGGTTTTGCCCTGGTGGTCGTCAACCCGCATGGCTGGCAGATGTGGCTCTATCCTTTCCGCACCGTCGGCATTGGCGCGCTGCGCGATTTTATCCAGGAGTGGCGCAGCCCTGATTTTCACCTGTCCTTCACCTGGCCTTTTATCGCCATGCTGCTGCTGACCCTGGCGGCTATGGGGCGGTCGGCTCGCCGGGCCGATTGGACGGATTTGGGGTTGGTGGGCCTGTGGACGTTTTGGAGCCTCTTTGCCGCCCGCAACATCGGTTTGTACGGCCTGTTAACGGTTCCGCTCCTGGCTCGTTATGCCGATGCGGCCTGGGGTAACTATCTGCCGGGAGGGAGTCAAGGAAACTTGAGGCAACTTGGGGGAACTAAGGGGACCGAAGAAGCCCCTTCAGTTTCTATGAGGTCCTTCTCCAGACGACAGTCATCCCTAACTCGATTAAATTGGGTTTTGTTGGGCCTGATTATCGTCGCCGCCCTCATAAAGATAGGTGTGGTTTTGGCTCCTCAAGAGGCCGTCAAAGCGGAAGAGGACACGCTGCCGGCCAAAGCAGTGCAATTTATCCAACAAAATAGCCCCCCCGGGCCGCTGTTCAACAGCTACAATTGGGGAGGCTATCTCATCTTCAAATTGTGGCCGGCTTATCCCGTCTACATTGATGGCCGCACCGATTTGTATGACGATGTTTTTATTCGCCGCTACCTGAATGTCGCCGCCGGCGGTGAGGGCTGGCTGCAGGCGTTGGACGAGGATGGCATCAACTTGGTCTTAATCGAGAGTGACAGCACCCTGGCAAAGTTTCTCAGCCGCGACCCGGCCTGGGTAGAGTTATACCGGGATGATCTGGCTACGATTTTTGGGCGCAAAAGGCCTTGAACGCTTTAGTTTTCTTCATCTATCATCTCAAAACTTAATTGTTTTACACCTAACCCCGGATCATTATTGCTGGCAGTGTTATTTCTTGAGTTTAGAGTTCAGATGAATTGAGCAAGTTGAACCTTAACATTTAACAAAAAATGAAACTGCTGGTAAAAAGGGAGGTATGGAGACCAAAACCTTTTTCCAACAGTTTCGGCAATCATTATACCAAATTCTGCCTAAACGAGCAGATGCCACCCTTGATTTAATCGACGCCTTGACCGAAGCCGGTCACGTAGCTTCACCGGTTGCTTCGAGTGAAGAGAGCCTCTTCCGGCGGAAGTTCAGTTCAATCTACGATGTACTGAGCGAAGGACAGTTGGAGCCAGCCAAACTCCACCCACTTTTGACTGAACATCAACCGGCCGAGGCGGAACAAATCGCTGGGTATGAGGTGTATGGGGTGGATACGACGCCGGATGAACGACCGGAAGCGGAGACGTTGGCCGAGCGGGGGCTGTTGAAAGCCCAAAAGAATGAACCGGTGCGGCTGGGGCAGAAGTTTTCGTGGCTGGTTCGGTTGGTCAAACCGGGGACCTCGTGGGTAGCGCCCTGGGATGTGCGTCGGGTCAAGACCAGCAGTAATGACAATCAGACCGCCGTTGAGCAGGTTAAGGAATTGGATCAACAAAATGATCGCCTTAAAGTGGTGGTGGCTGACAGTCTCTATGCCAACCACATCTTTTTGGCCGTATTTCTGGTGGTCAAGACTATCATTGCCCTGGTGCGGTTACGCCAGAACTTGACTTTGTACGAACAGCCCGAGCCGAAGCCAGCCGGCAGTCGGGGCGCACCGCGGAAGCACGGTCCGGCTTTCAAAATGGGGCAACCGAGGCGAGACCCCGACCGGAGCACCATCTTCTGCTTGGAGGTGCAGTCGATCCGGTTGAGCGCCTGGCATAAGCTGCACTTACGCAAACTGCCGGACTTGATCGGTCTGGCCCTGCGGGTGGAATTTCTGAAAGCCGATGGCACGCTCCGTTATCAGCGCCCGATGTGGTTGTTCTGGACTGGACCGGAGACTGTCTCCCTGGAAGCCATCTGCCGCATGTACTTATGGCGCTTCGCCATTGAGCACGCCTTCCGGTTTATGAAACAGCACTTGGGCTTGAATGCTCACTGCCTGACTGACCCTGACAGCATTCAGCGCTGGATGTGGTTGTGTGCCCTGGCCTACTGGCAACTGTTGTTAATGGGCCACGATGTCGAGAACTTATCGCCGGCCTGGTATCCCGGCAAAACGGCCCAGCCAGACCAGTGGTTGACCCCCGGTCAGGTCCAACGTGGGGCCAGTCGATTTTTGCTCAACTTGGGCAGCCCGGCTAAACCGCCCCGACCGGCCGGTAAAGGCCGTGGCC
>CAZUNT010000319.1:0-3606 GCA_964622215.1 uncultured Caldilineaceae bacterium | reverse complement strand
GCCAGACCCGGCGGGTATTGGAGCGACTGCGCCAGGTGCGTTGTACCGAGCTACTCACGACCGCCTACACCGACAAGCCGGTATCGATGAAGTACCGGGGGGTCTTTAAGCTGACCAAGCGAGGCCAGACCGGAGACGGACGTAAGTTTTTGAACTATACCGCCAGGTTTGACGACCTGACCTGGCAGGAGACTTATCAACAGTGGTGGACCCAGTACAACTCCAGGCCCTGCTAGAGCAGCTCAACCTGGCCCTGGCCGAGGTGACGCCCTACAAGCTGGCGATTGTGCCGCCAGGTGAGATTGAGCCGGTCGAGAAAAACGCCCACTACATGCCCAAGCGGGTGTACGACCAACTGCTGGCCAATATCCGGACCGACAAAAACCTCTCCTCGCTGCCCTTCTGCTGGCGTAAGCCGGACGGGGTGTTTGTGGTCCTGTCGGGCAATCACCGGGTCGAACTTGCGGTCAAGGCCGGCGTGCCCCTGATCCTGGTCCTGTATACCGACAGGGCACTCAGCCGGTCGGAGCAGCTCGGGATCCAGCTTTCTCATAACGCCCTGGTAGGAGAGGATAACCCGGCCCTGCTGCGGGAACTGTGGACCCAGATTGACGACCTGGATTACAAGATTTACTCCGGCCTGGACGAAGAAGTTTTGAAAACTTACGACCGGGCCAAAATCATCAGGCTGGTCGACCAGCCTTTGCGCTTTGAGGAGCTGCGGATTCTGTTTTTGTCGCCGGAGATCGAGCGGATCGGGGAGACACTCAAGCGGCTGGGGGCGGCTAACAAGACCCGGCTGGCCGCCCGGTATGAGGATTTTGACCGCTTTTTTGAAACCTTGCTGAAGTTCAAGGAGGCGTCGGGGATAATGAACACAGCCACGGCCTTTATGGCCATAGCCGAGATCGTCGAGGATTGGCTTGAGCGACATCACCCCGGAACAACGTAAAACTATCGAGGTCAATCTCCTGGCCGGACTGCCGCCGGAACAAATCGCCGGGGCGCTCAATTTGAGAGTCGACCGGGTACTGGCCGAGATTTGCTCCATCGTCGAGGTCTGGAAGGAGACCCGCTGCCCGGCCGGGGAGATCAACCGGCGGCGGCTGGAACGGGCTATTAACCGCCTCTGGGACGAGGTTGACGCCGGTAAGATTCCGGCAGTCAAGTTACTTACAGAGATCGTCGCCCTATTCCCGGAGGAGGAACGGGACGATCCGGCGGCAGCCCTGGTCAAGGCGGAATTGGCCGAGGCAGAAAAGCCCGCGCCGGAGCGCCGCAAGGCCAAAGCGGGCGAATTGAGCGACATGGCCCACAAGGCCGGCTTTGCCGGGGTCTATTGGGACCTGCGGTCAGCCGACCCACCCCTGGCCCCGGCTCAGGCGTTTTTTTGCGCCTGGTATCAGGTCTACCGGGGCAACCGGGAGGTGCTAAAACTGGTGCCGGGGCTGCCGACGACGATATTGGGCATGGAGTCGTTCCTGGGGGTCAGCAATACCACGCTGCACCAGTGGAAAAACAGGTTCGGTAACTCGCTGGGGCTGAACGCCTGGCTGGACGACAAGTTGGGCGGGCTGATCCCGTTGGCTATAAACCAATTGGAACGGAATATTGTCCACACCAACGGGTCGGTGAGTAATACAGCCATTCGGACAGCGCTCGACTTTTTCGAGAACCGGCAGGGAGGGAAGAAGGGCAAGCGGGACGCGGAGCAAGGGAGCAGGGGAGCAGGGGAGCAGGGGGGGCTATTCGGTGAGGAGCCGATGCCGGAAGGGGAATTGAACGTGCTACTGCGTAATCTATTGACCGTACAAGAAATGGAGGAGGCGGATGATTAAATCGCTGAAGGGCATCACCCTGACCCTTAATACCGGAAAACTGGACGGGCAATTAAAGCAAGTCACCCAGGCTATTGTCGAGACCCCGGACGAGGCCCGTGCCACTGCGGTCGCCGAGGCTATCCAGGCCCTTGGCCCCCTGGCCAGAAGTGCCGTTATCGCTATGGCTACTCCCCTGGTTCCCGGCCTGGAACGTGCCCTGGCTGAGGCTGCTCAGGCCGAACGGGAGCGAATCATTGGATTAAGCTTTGGTGATTTTAGGAGCGCCACCGAAACCATAACCCCCAACCGGACCGCTCTGGAATGTCGGGCCTTTTTGGAGGAGTTTTCTCACGGCGTAGCCTCGACAGTCTAGGCCATGCGCAACCTTGGTTTACACATTGGACGGGGCGACCAGGAGGGCGAAGGTGACCAATGAATTTACAAACCGAATCCCCGAAAGATATGTACCACATAAAAAGCTGAGGCCATAACTTGCTCGCTCAGGTCGCCGGTATCCCCTATAGCCAAAAATTGGCCCTGGTCAATTACCTTTTGCCCCAACCGTCACCCCAGGGTAAGCTGGACCGGCTAAGCTGGACCCTGCGCTACCGGCGCATGCTTGACCTGGATACGCCGTTTTCCCTATACGACCACCCTTACCTGGTCGATATTTACCGCGATGAAACTCAGGTCATCGTCATGAAAAAAGCGGCCCAGATGGGAGCCAGCGAGTGGGGCGTGACCGATTCGGTTTACGTGTGCGACCAGTTAGGCGGCAATGTAATGTACATCATGCCCACCGACGCCGATGTAAGCGACTTCTCCCAATCTCGATTCGCCCCGGCCATCGAAGCCAGTGAATATCTAAATAGTATCGTTATCAGTCACCGGTCGGACGCCAGAGGAACAGACAAGGTAACCTTGAAACGAATCCGCAACGCCTATCTATTCCTACGCTCCGGCACGGTCAAAAAAGATGGCCGGGCCAGGCAACTCAAATCTGTGCCAAGCGATGAAATCATTCTGGACGAGGTCGACGAGTTGGACCCGCGCGCCCCGGAGATCGCCCGCAAGCGGTTGGGCCACTCTCTGATCGCCAGGGAGCGGTATATCAGTACCCCGACCTATCCGGGCTACGGGATTGACGTTTTGTGGAATGAATCGGACCAGTCCACCTGGCAGGTAAAATGCCAGAGCTGCGGCCACTGGCAGGATATGACCATTTACGACGTGGTAACAGAATGGGACAGCCTGGAACGCCCGGTCAGGTGGCACGGCCAGGAGGAGGGTAAAGCATGGGTCGCCTGCCGCAAGTGCGGGCGGCGGCTGAACCGGCTGGCCAGGGGGGTGTGGGTACAGAAGTATCCGGGCCGGTCGAAACGGGGCTACCACCTGAGCAAACTGTTTAGCGGACGCATCAAGCTGCTGCAGGTGGTCGAAAATTTACAGCAGACCAATGAGACCAAACGGCGCGAGGTTTACAACCAGGATTTGGGAGAGACCTACACGCCCAGGGGCGGGCAGCTTACTCCCACCATCCTGGACGGCTGCCGGCGGGAATACCTGCATGGACCGATGCCCGGTGAAACGACCTGGATGGGGGTTGACGTGGGCAGCGTGCTGCACGTGGTCGTACGGGCGGGCAGGCATAAGGAGAGTGGCGAACGGCCTCAGCGATGGGCGGGTGAGGCCGATTCGTTTGAAGAGTTGGGGCGGCTGATGCGGCGCTTTGCGGTGGATGTGGCCGTGATCGCCTGGGCGACGGCGGCGACGGTCTTCTTGATCA
>CAZUNT010000318.1:0-4225 GCA_964622215.1 uncultured Caldilineaceae bacterium | reverse complement strand
TTTTTCCTTTGCCTCATTGAATGCCCGGCTTGAACCGATTTATGCAACACTCTCCAGAGGGGTCTGAAATTTTAGGTAACTCAGGCTACCCCAAATTGAGTATTCCTGACCGCAGGCCGCAGAGTGCGAAGTCTCTCCGTGGGGCTGCCGACCGCCATAATTCGCCCTATAACCATCTTTTCGGCGGTCCCCCACGCTCTTCAGCGCACCCGAAGGGGTGAGGGGAGGCGAGGCGCTCTCAGCGGTCGACGGTCGGCGGGTTATGGGGGGGAGGGTTGAGTAGTAACAAAAAGAGGGGAAATAAAAGGTCGAAATTGAGCAATTTCGGCCTTTATTTCTTGTCTAAAATGCGCCGCTATTGCTTCTGGTGCTGAAGAAGCCAATTGTAAATATCTTCACCGGCATAGACCCGATTCCAGACATCGTGGAACATATCCTGTTCAGTAGTGAAGCGCATTTCGCCGCCCATCTCTTCAAATTTGTTCATCCCTGGAAAGAAATATTGGGTTTTCACATACGGGTCGCGCCCACCGGAGAAAACCCAGACGGGAATCCCGGCTTTAGCTACGGCTTCAGCCTGCTCAATTGTTGGATAACCCACCAACGGCAAAATAGCGGCGAATTTTTCCAGGTATTTGCTGGCATAATACCAGGTACCATAACCGCCCATACTTAAACCGGTCAAATAAACCCGGTTTGCATCGGCGTTATATTTGGCCAGCACCGCGTCTAGGATAGTCATCACATCGGGATCGGTTTTATGCCAGCCGTGATCCGTCACATATTCATCCACAACCGCACTCTTGGCGGCCATCGCGCCAACCATTGGCCCAGCCAATGACCGGGCCGGCTCATCTGTGCTGTGGGGCGGTACGCCCTCTACAAGCCGTTGGGGAATCTCATCTCGGGTTCGATTGATGAAATCGGGGCTATCTTCCAGGCCAAACATATGTAATTGGGGGACAACAATAATGAAGGGCAAATCCCTTTTTTGAATCCAGGCTTCATAAAGCGGCCCATTCGTAAGAACGTAATCCAGGTCCGCTTTGCCGTCACCTCGTTCGCCATCCCCATGCAAAAACACCATCACCGACCATTTTTGGTTGGGGTCTTGCCCATAGCCTTTGGGCAGGTACACAAAGTAATCTCGCTCCAGGTTATCAACTTGGCTCACATACGACTCCCGTATCAATGTCGGTGGAACTGACATGAATGTGGCTGGTGGGGGTGGGGGGGCCGTCGGTGGAACTGGCGTAGAAGTTGCTGCCGGAGCTTCTGCTACGGGTGTAGCAGCGAGAACGCCACCGCACCCAACTACAAATAATATAACCAGGGTTACCCCGATGACTAACCCTAATAACTTCCCATAGCTCATTTTGCCCTCCTTTCTTGGCACCTATGAGCCTAGCCATCTACCCCCCTTATTATATTATGTTCACACTCTATCGTACTGTGAATCACACGCTACTGTGTCGTAGCAGGTACGCCGGTCATTGACCGTGATGTAGGCTTCCTCCCTGCCGTGCCATTGCCCCGGACAGGCTCACACCCTCTACAACGCCCCCTACCGCCGGTGGCGGTATTCCCCCACCGGAGAAACTGACCGGCTGATTTGACCCTCATGGTATCATACCCTCTGGCTGAGGCCAAAAATAAGACCGATACAAGCCCTGACGGCGACCGTTTTCCGGTCTGCCTCGCGCTGCAACGTGGTTCCGGCTTCCGGGTGATTTCACCCCTGGTGGCGAGCTTGTCTCGACCCCGATCAGGATCCTACTTTTATCGTGGGGAAGTCGGTTGGCGTTGGCCAATCTTCCATCCTGGAGATGATCATGAGCAAAAGCAAAGGTCGTAAAAATCAAGGTAAACCTAATAAAACCCGGGCCAATCTGGACACGTTGGGCATCGTTCATGCCAACGCCGCCGGGATTGACATCGGCAGCCGGGAAATCTGGGTCGCCGTACCGCCTGACCGGGCTGGGGAGACGGTGCGCTGTTTTGGCACGTTCACCCCGGACCTGCAGGCGCTGGCGGATTGGCTGGTTGAGTGCCAGATAGACACGGTGGCCATGGAATCGACCGGGGTCTACTGGATCCCGCTGTTTGAACTGCTGGAAGGGCGCGGCCTGCGGGTCTTTCTGGTCAACGCCCGTCATATCAAACACGTCCCTGGGCGCAAGTCTGATATTATGGACTGTCAATCCCCCAGGGGGAGGCGAAGCGCTCTGGCTACAAAAACTACATAGCCTGGGCTTGCTCACCGGCTCCTTCCGGCCCGATGCCGAGATGGTGGTCTTGCGCACTTACCTGCGTCACCGGGCTGAACTGATCCAACATCGTGCGCCGCATATTCTCCATATGCAAAAGGCTTTGCAGCACATGAACCTCCAACTCCATCATGTCCAGTCAGACATCACCGGCGTGACCGGGCAGCAGATTCTCCGCGCCATTGTCGCCGGGGAACGCGATCCCAAAATCCTGGCAGCTTTCCGTCAACCCGGCTGCAAAGCCGACGAAGCCACCATCGTCAAAGCCTTGACCGGCTCCTGGCGTCAGGAGCACCTGTTTGTCCTCAAACAATCGCTCGAGGTGTTCGACTTTTTTACCACCCAGATCAACGCCGGTGATGCCGAAATCGAACGTCAATTCACGGCCATCAAACCCCGTTGGGACGCTCCTGAAGAATTGCCCCATCTCCCTCCGGCCAAGCCTACTTCCAGAAACAAGAACAAACCGGCTCAAAGCACCCGCCAGGAACTGTTCCGTATCCTCGGCGTAGACCTGGTGGCCGTGACCGGTCTGAGCGCCTCGTTGACCCAGACCACGCTTCGCGTGACCGAAATCGGTACGGATATGGACAAGTGGCCTGGCGTCAAATATTGTTGTTCCTGGCTGGGGCTGGCCCCCCATAACGACATCTCCGGCGGCAAGGTCTTGCGGTCCCGCACCCTCAAAACCGATAACCGGGCCGGTCAAGCCTCGCGAAGCGGGCAGGCCGCTGCTTCGGTCACCCGCTCCAACTCGGCCTTTGGGGCCTTCTATCGACGCAAACGGGCCCAACTGGGTCCGGCCCAAGCTCTGGTCGCCACCGCTCACAAGATCGCCCGCACCGTCTATTTTATGCTCAAATATAAAGTGCCCTATGAAGACATTGGGGCACAGGGCTATGAAGCTCAACAGCGTGAGCGTGAGTTGGCCTACTTGAAACGTAAGGCGGCCAAACTTGGCTTCGACCTTATGCCCAAGGAGACTGCCCTAGTCTAACCCCGGCTTGACCCGTAGTTTCTTAAAACCGCTTGTTAGCCGGACTTTTATGACATGGAGTATTACGAACTTTCTCCTTACTTAGACAGATGGCCCTCGCTTCTACTTTGTTTTATTTCGGAGATAATCTTATCCAATGTTAGGTCGCCAAATAATGCTTCACGTTCTTCGGTGTAATTACCATACCCAACCGTAAACTGACCCAAAAAGCGAACCGTATTAACGATACCCAACTTTTGATATAATATTTTTATGGCTTCGTGCGTTATTTCAGCTAAGGGCTTTGCTTCTACGACCATCATTCAATTTCCTCAATTAACCCCAAGGGTGAAACCACCTTTGTTTTTACATCATTCACGGCTTTAGCTTTCTTCAACAACTTGTCATCGCTTGTTGTTAATATGTCTACAGACACCCGACCACAATCGGGTTAACAACTTTACGAAACGTGTTTGATCGGTATCCTCTCCCTTACGTTGTGAATAGGGCGGGGATGCCGAACTGAAACGTGCGGTGTTCGGGCTGGCTCGGAGCCGCCTATGGGATCATTGTAAGCCCGTCTTGTTGTTTGAGCTAGCCCGCCCGAATTTATTCACCTGAGACGACCCGCTGTTTGAGGTCAAGCTCGAATCGGTGTGTGCAACGCACTTCAGCCCAAAGCACACGTTTCACCGGGCCGCTCGGTTTAGCGGTGTCAGTCCAAGTGGAGGAAGTGATATGACCGACAAACAAAAACGGTATGTGGGCCTGGATGTCCACAAACAATACGTGATGGTCGGGGCGGTCAACCGGCTCCAGGAGATGGTCTTACCGCCACGTAAGGTCAGCCTGGCCGAGTTCGAGAGTTGGGCCAAAAAGCACCTGCGTCCGACCGACGAGGTGGTGCTGGAAGCGACGACCAATGCGTGGTACATTTACGATCTGCTCGAACCATTGGTGGCACGGGTGGTAGTGTGCCATC
>CAZUNT010000317.1:0-4287 GCA_964622215.1 uncultured Caldilineaceae bacterium | reverse complement strand
GTTGGGGCAGACGGCTTTGCGGCCGATGCCGGCAGCGCCTCGCGGATAGCCAAGAGCCTGTTGGGGGTGGTTTAGGTTGATATGGTAATACCACGCATACACCAAGAAAAAACTGTTGAAGCAGCCTTAGATCAATCTCGTGATGTTATTGCCGTACAGGCTCGTTTGGCAGCCGGCGATTTGAAAATAAGTTATACCGATCGTGAGATTCTGCGCCGTTTAGCCGGAGAGGTGGCTGACCTGACCACACGCCCCATCGAAGTCGAAAAACGACAACTTTGGCTCAAACATAACGCGCTGCAGCCAACACGTCCCCTGATTTTTTGTGATCCGGAGAACGGCTGGAACGAGATCATTGCCGCCAATCAAATTGAATGTCAAAACCTCCTGGCGCGCCAGTGGGAAATGTATTTGCGCAAAGAGATCTTTTGGGGTTCAAAGATGAAAGATGATTATACCATCCAGACGTACTTTGATATCCCTTATATTTACGCCGAGATTGGGTGGGGCTTAAAAGAAATCAAGATTGGCGGCGAAGGCGGTGGGGCCTATACCTGGGAGGCGCCGATTAAAACGGAACAGGATATAGAGAAGTTGTGCTATCCCGAGATTAAGGTGGATTACCCGGCGACTGAAAAACTCAAGGAAATTGCCGAACAAATCTTTGGAGATCTATTGACCGTCCGGGTGAAGACGCTATGGTGGTGGTCGTTAGGTATGACTAGGCTTCTAGCAGAACTACGCGGCCTCCAACAAATTATGTACGATGTGTATGATAATCCCGATCTTATTCATCGAATTATGACCATTCTACGTGACGGTACAATGGCGATGCTTGACGATTTAGAAGAAGAGGGACTACTTAGCCCTAATAATGATGGGACCTACGTTGGGTCTGGCGGGCTAGGTTGGACAAACGAGTTATCGCCAACGGATTTCAACGGAAAAGTGGGTTGTAGCAATATGTGGGGCTTTGCTGAAAGTCAAGAGACAGTTGGCATCTCACCCGAAATGTTCGCCGAATTTGTCTTTCCCTATCAGAAACCTATTCTCGAACGTTTTGGTTTGAACTGCTACGGGTGTTGCGAACCACTCGACAAACGCTGGGATGTCGTCAAACAGTTTCCGCATTTACGGCGCGTTTCTGTCTCACCCTGGGCTGACAAGAGAAAAATGGCCGAACAGTTGGAAGATAAATATATCTATTCGCTGAAACCCAATCCGGCCGATCTGGCGATGTTCACTTTTGATGAAGATCGTATCCGGGCAGATTTGCGGGAGGCGCTTCAGATCACTCGAAACTGTTGTGTTGAAATCATCATGAAAGATAATCACACCATTAGAAACGATCCACAGCGGGTAATCCGCTGGGTTCAGATAGCCCATGAGGAAGCTGAACGTGGGTGAACCCCCCTATAAAGTGTAACTATTGGGGCCATATCACCCGTAAGGGCACGCCTTCGGTTTAAAGAATATAATGACATACTCATGCTTGAAGATATAATACCCCCCCGCTAGCGCCCGGTAGCGCCAGAGGTTGGCGGCTTTGCCCTTGCCCTTTTCATTGCCTTCAATATTTTTGACGATAATGGCCTTTGTTTTGAAACCGACGCGGTTCATGCGTTCCATACACCAAAAACCGAGAGGAACTAACTCGCCTTCCGCGTATTTATCGCCGATGATAAGGGCGGCAAAGCGGCCCGGAGCCAGCAAGTTGTAGCCATGCCGGGCGACAGCTTCAAAACCTTCCAGAAAAGCCTCGGTCGTGGGAGCGTTGGAGAGGTCGTCGGAACGGTCGGAAAACTTGATAATGTCGGCATAGGGGGGATGGAGAATCAGCAGGTGGGCTGCGCCCGGCCTGAGTGAAGTCTTCATTGTTTGCAAGGCCTCGACGACCCGGCCGATGGTTTCCGGCGTGGCGCTGTCTCCTTGTAACAGGCGAATCCGCGAGTCGAGTAACTCTGGGCTAATTTTGCCCCGCACATACTCAACCAGTTCCGGCTTGAGTTCCACGCCGATGCAGCGCCGCCCCAGCCGGGCCGCTTCGATGGCCGTAGTGCCGGAGCCGAGGAATAGATCCAGCACAATCTCATCTTTTTTGCTGTAACGAGTCAACAACTGGGTGGCAATTTGGGGGATGTAATTACCGTGGTAGTCGAGCTTGTGCCCGTCGCCGCTGGCCCGGTTGGGATAAATCCAGAGGGAGTCGGTTTTAATCTCCTCATACTCGCGCCAGCGATTGAGGTCGAGATCGCTCCAGGGGGTGTGTTTGGGTGGTTTTGAATTGTGGGCCATAGTGAACAAATTATAGCCCAATACGGCCGGCCCAGAAAGTTTAAATCCAGGAAGTTTAGAAATCATGATAGAGAAAAATACCTATATCCTATTATGAATCTGGCTATCATCTGGTAAAATAAAGGGAGAAGACATATCCCTTTACCAAAAAAATGTCCTTATTAATACCCCCCTCCCTCAATTCAGAGCCCTCTCTTTCAAACTATCTCCAACGTTTGCAAAGTGAGTTAACCACCTTGCAAGCCGCCGGCGTGGCCATTACCTCCAGCCTGGATTTGCGTTATGTGCTGGATACGGTCGCTCTGGAGATGACCAAGCTACTGGCGGTTGAAAGCTGCACCCTCTCGGCCTGGCTACGAACCGAACAGACCATTTCCAGCATCGCCCGGTACAGCCCTGCCGGTTGGTGGGACCCTAAATCGGCGGCCAAAGTGCAGCGGTTGTCGGAGTACCCGGTAATTCAAGAAGTGCTAGAAGAGCAAATTCCCGAACAAATGACCCTTAGCCAGCCCACGCTTGACCCGGCCGAAGGGGCCTATATGCGCCAGGCCGGCTGCAAAACCCGGCTGCTGCTGCCGATGATTTTTAAGGGCCAGGTGATGGGCCTGGTAGAGCTAGAAGATAGTCGGGTTGAACGGATTTTTACCCCTCAAGAAATTGCCCTGGCTCAACTTCTGGCTAATCAGGCTGCCGGGGCCATTGAAAATGCCCGCTTATTTGAGCGGCTGGAAGAAGAGCGTGGCTTGCTGGCCCAACGGGTGCAAGAACGTACTGCCGAACTAAGCCGGGCCAATGCGGAGCTAGCCCGGGCCGCCCGCCTTAAAGACGAATTTCTAGCCGGTATGAGCCACGAACTGCGCACGCCCTTAAATGCCATCCTGGGGTCAGCCGAAATCCTTCAGTCAGGCGTTTTTGGGCCGCTCAATGAACGGCAGCTTAAGTTCTCTAAAAACATCGAGGAGAGCGGCACGCACCTGCTGACGCTGATTAATGACCTGCTGGATCTGTCTAAAATTGAGGCCGGTAAAATGGAGCTGGAAATCGGGCCGGTTTCTATTGAAGGCGTGGGCGAGGCCAGCCAGCGTTTGATCAAACAACTGGCTCATAAGAAACAACTCCAAGTTACCCAAACCGTTAATTGCCCTGGGGCGATCATGCAGGCCGACGAGCGCCGCCTGAAGCAAATGCTGGTCAATTTGTTGAGTAATGCCGTTAAGTTTACGCCTGAGGGCGGCCAGATTGGTTTAGAGATGGTCGCCGATGAGGCCGAGCAGATTGTTCATTTTACCGTCTGGGATACGGGGATAGGCATTGCCCCGGAAGATATGACCCGCCTGTTCCAGCCTTTTGTGCAATTAGACAGCAGCCTGGCCCGCCAGTACGCCGGCACAGGGCTGGGGTTATCGCTGGTATCTCGTATGGCTGAACTCCACGGCGGGGGTATCTCCCTAGAAAGCCAGGTGGGCCAGGGCAGCCGTTTTACTATTTCGCTCCCGTGGACCAGGCCGGACAGGGCTGCCGCATCGGTTGAGGAGTCCGGCCCGGAGGTCAACCTGTTATTGGCAGCGCCGATTAAAAACGGCCACTCCTATCGAATTTTGCTGGCTGATGACAATGAGGATAATATTAACCTGTTCCAAGCTTGTCTCCAGGCCACCGGTTATCAGGTTACCGTAGCCCGGAACGGTCAAGAAGCTATTGATAGAACCCAGGAAGATAAACCCGATCTCATTGTAATGGATATTCAGATGCCCGAAATGGATGGCCTTGAAGCAACCCGCCGTCTCCGCGCAGATGCCGCGCTGGCTGCCATTCCCATCATCACCGTGACGGCTCTGGCTATGCCGGGCGACCGGGAACGCTGCCTGGCGGCAGGAGCCAATGACTATCTAAGCAAACCCGTCCGGTTAGAAAAATTACTAAAAACCATCAAGGCGCATTTATATAGTTTTTCAGAAAAAGATTTTGAATGGGGGGGAGAAGCTTAGGCGG
>CAZUNT010000316.1:0-4781 GCA_964622215.1 uncultured Caldilineaceae bacterium | reverse complement strand
TTCAGGTTGCAGCTTTTCATTGATTGATTAAGGGTAAACCTTTTTAGAATAAATTGTAGGAGACAGACGTTGGCTAATATCAAATCATCGGCTAAACGCGCCCGCCAAAACCTTAAACAGCGCGCAAACAATCGCTACTACCGCACGACCGCTCGAACCTACATCAAGCAGGCTCGCACCGAGATTGCGGGAAATGACCTGGAAAATGCGGTTGAAACCATCCAACTGGCTATCAAAACCCTGGATAAAGCAGCCCAAAAAAGAATTATCCACCCCAATAATGCCGCCCGCCGCAAGTCCCGCCTGATGAAGGCTTTGAATAAAGCTCGCGCCGCTGCTGCCTAATTTTTGCCCGCTAAAACTCCACTCATAAATCCACAGGAGTCGAGATGTAATATCTGGACTCCTGTTTTTGTGGTTAACCCCAGGCCAAGATTTGGCCTCAAACAGACCTTAAAATCCGGTTATTTTTGTATCTTTACTCTTGACAATAGAACATATGTTCTAGTATAATCAAGACATGTCAGACTCCCTGGCCATGCGGCAAATTTTAGAATATCAGGCCGATCAGATTGAACTGATTTTGACCAGTCACCGCGTCCCTGGGCGGGTTATTGGCGGTATGGTGACGCCTCGTTGGATTCGCTACCAGGTATTGCCGGAACTATCTACCAAAATTGCGCGGGTAACGGCGTTAGCGGAAGAAATGGCTCTGCGCCTGGGAGCTCAGGATGTCCGAGTCTCTCGACATGGCTCAACCCTTCAGATTGAAGTACCACGAAGCGACCCTCAGGCCGTTCGGCTGCTGCACCTGTGCCGGCAGTTAGACGAAGTGCCCCGGCAATCAGCCATTTTGGGGATGGACGAGTCAGGTTTGCCTTTACTGCTGCGGCTCTCTTCCCCTGAAGTTGCCCACGTCTTGATTGCCGGTACGACCGGCTCCGGCAAAACTGCCCTGGCTCGTTGTATGGCCCTCTCTCTGGCGATGTACAATCGCCTGGGCGAGGTACAGATGGTTTTCATCGATCCTAAAGGAACAGGATTTGGACCTTTAGCCGCTGCCGATAACTCCTATCAAGGGCTGCCCCACCTACTGCGTCCTACGGTAAGCGACGTACACCAAGCTATCTTCCTGTTGGGTGAAATGGTCGAGGAGATGGTGCGGCGGGATCGCGAAAATATTTGCGAGCCGCGAGTCATTATTTTTATTGACGAGGTGGCCGACTTGATGGAACAAGGAGGCCGGGCCATGGATCGGCTGATGACCCGGCTCACCCAGCGGGGCCGCAGTGCCGGATTGCACCTCATTGCGTCTACCCAGAAGCCCCTGGCAGCGGTTATCGGCTCGCTGACCCGAAGCAATTTTCCCGTCCGGCTGGTCGGCAGCGTAGCCAGCGCCGACGACGCCAAAGTGGCCACCGGCATTCCCGGTACGGGGGCGGAAAAGTTGTTGGGGCGGGGCGATTTTCTCCTTGTAGCCAAGGGGCAGGTGACCCGCTTCCAGGCGGCGTATGTATCTGAGCTAGAAATCCGGCAAATTGTGGCCCAGCTCCAGCCCCGGCACCGCACCCATCGAGATTGGCTGGAGTCGGCGGAGAACAACAGTAATCCTCTGGCGGCCACCGGAACTGATGGTCCCCTGACTCGCCTGGCTCCACCTGGTTCTAAGCGTCGTCGCGGCCTGGAGCTGATGTTTGGGCACCAATTACGGTTGATAAAATGAGACGAAGTTTATTGATTATAGGGGTTGCTTTTGCCATCACGCTGGCGATTGTCTTCGGTACCCGTGTCAGTGCTGATGCGTTGGGAGTTGTGGTTGGAGTCATCTTAGGGGTAGCGGCCAGTGTGCCCGCTACCTTCCTGATTATTTTTGTCCTGACCCGGCAGCAGCGAGCGGCAGAACGCAGCCTTCCCCTGGCAGCTCAACAACCTCCAGTTGTTATCGTTAACGTCCCCGACCGGGCGGCTTTATCCTCACCACCGGCGCTTCCGGCGCCTTACCAGGCCGAACCAACCCGCAAATGGACGGTTATTGGCGACACAGAGACAGACATCTAGAATCAATCCCTTTGGAAGACTTTGGATTTAGAGAGGGTCGTGTTACAATAGCCGGGACTTAATAGCCTTAAAGGTGATACCCATTTGGAACCTACACCCACCTACCCTCACGCCACCTGGCGTTTGCTGATCACCCCGCCTTTTGACGGAGCTACCAACATGGCCATTGACGAGGCCATTCTTCACACCCTGGCGGACGGAGACGGCCGCCCAACCCTGCGCTTTTTTCAATGGGAACCGCCCTGTCTTAGCCTGGGTTACAACCAACACTGGCAGGAAGTTGACGAGGCAGCCTGCCGGCGGCTGGGCTATACCTGGACGCGGCGGCCAACAGGCGGGAAGGCCATCCTGCATACCGACGAGGTGACCTATAGCCTCATCATTCCCCAGGCTGACCCGCGCATTCAGGGGGGGATTGTCGAATCTTACCGGGTTCTGAGCTTTGGGCTTCTGCGGGGTCTGGCCAGGTTAGGCGTTCAGGCTACGCAAGCCCATCGAAACGAGACGTCCGTGCATGCGCGTGATGGGAGAGGCGGGCCGGTCTGTTTTGATACACCCTCTCGCTACGAAATCACCTGGGAGGGCAAAAAATTGATCGGCAGCGCCCAGCTCCGGCGTCGGGGTATTGTTTTACAGCATGGCACACTGCCTTTGTCGGGCGACTTGAATCGAATTTTAACAGCGCTGAATTTTTCGGCCGAGGAGCGGACCTTACAAGCAGAATTGTTGCCGCAGCGAGCCACCACCCTGGCTCAAGTGTTGGGTAAAGAGCTATCTTTTGCCGAAGTCACGCCGGCCCTGATAGCAGGCTTTGCCGAACAGCTCAACCTGACCCTGCCAGAACTACCCTTAACCGAACAAGAGCTACGCCGGGCCGATCAACTCCGAGCCGAACAATACGCTCATGATAGCTGGAACAAAAGAGTCTAATGGATTTACGATTTTGGATTTACGATTTACGATTAGGACTTTGGATTTACGATTTACGATTAGGACTTTGGATTTACGATTTACGGTGAAGGGATGATTAAGCTAAAAAGGTAGCCATCCATGAACGAAAAAGAATTTAAAGATAGAACTAAAAAGTTGGGACTCAGGGTAATTCGGCTAGTTGAAGCGTTACCAAAAGGTCAAGTATCTGAGATAATTGGCAAACAGATACTTCGCTCTGCCACTTCAGTAGGAGCCAATTATCGAGCCGCTTGCCGGGCTAAATCTCCCGCTGATATTCTCAACAAACTCAAAATTGTCGAAGAAGAGGCTGATGAGACTTTGTATTGGCTTGAAATCATCGTTGAAGCCGAACTCATCCCCGAAGCTCGGGTAAAAGATCTGATGACTGAAACGGATGAAATTATCGCTATGATAGTAGTCTCCATCAAAACACTTCGGGCCAAATCGTAAATCGTAAATCGTAAATCGTAAATCAACCATGGTTATTGGTGTTTGCACGCTTGAATTAAATTTACCTACGGCTGCTTCCCTCAAAGATAAGCGGCAGGTCGTCAAAAGTGTTATAGCCCGGCTGCGTAATGAGTTCAATGTTTCCGTGGCCGAAGTAGACCGGCTTGACTCCTGGCAATCGGCCATTGTGGCGGTGGTCACTGTTTCCGGCGACCGCGAGTACGCCCACGGCTTGCTAACCCGGGTCGCCCGGTGGGTTGAACAGAATCGGCTGGATTGTGACCTGGTGGATTACGAAATAGAGTTTATTTGATAGGGTAATAAAGATGTCGATAGAACAGGTGGTTGCTCTAGCAGGTGGTGTAGGCGGAGCCAAGCTAGCCTACGGGTTGTATCAAATTGTGCCACCGGAAAAATTAACCGTCATTGTCAACACCGCCGACGACTTCGAGCATTTGGGATTGCACATCTCTCCTGATTTAGATACCGTTATGTATACTTTGGCCGGTGTAGCCAATCCGGCTACCGGTTGGGGAGTCAAAGATGAGAGCTGGGGCATGATGGCGGCGCTGGCTCGCTATGGCGGCCCAACCTGGTTTCAACTAGGCGACCGGGATTTAGCGACCCATTTACTGCGCAGCCAATGGTTACGTGAAAAATACCCGTATAACTGGGTAACGGCTGAGTTATGCCGCCGTCTGGGGGTGCGCTGCACTCTCTTGCCCATGAGTGAACAACCGGTACGCACGATGGTGATGACTGCCCAGGGAGAGTTAGCTTTTCAAGAATATTTCGTTCACCAGCAATGCCAACCGGTGGTTAAATCGATCCGTTTTGCCGGGGTAGAAGCGGCTCAACCCAGTCGCGAAGTTGCCGGCGCCCTGCGCAACGCCGATATGATTATCTTTTGTCCCAGTAATCCGTTTGTCAGCCTTGACCCAATTCTGGCGCTGCCCAATCTACGCCGGATTATTGCGGCCAGTCGAGCGCCTAAAATTGGCGTTTCGCCCATTGTTGGCGGGGCGGCCTTAAAAGGGCCGGCGGCCAAAATGATGAACGAACTGGGTTTGGATGTTTCGCCACTGGGAGTAGCTCAACATCTTAGAGAGGTACTCACTCATTTTGTCATCGATCATACAGATGAAGCCTACCAGGAAAGTATTACCAACTTGGGGCTACGAACGCTGGTAACGGCTACGGTGATGCGAAACGAGGCCGAACGGGTACGATTAGCTCGCGAAGTGGTAGAATTCGGTAAAGGTTAAAGGTTGACTGACAGATTTAACATTGTGGCCCAAATTTACCGCAGAGAGCGCAGA
>CAZUNT010000315.1:0-4970 GCA_964622215.1 uncultured Caldilineaceae bacterium | reverse complement strand
TCAAAGCCAGAGGGTTGAGGGCAGTCGGCCCTGCTTTAACGCCGTCCGAGAGGGGTCAGACGGTTTTTTTCCGTCCCTCCGGTACTGTTTTGGGCCACATCTTGGGGAGCACAACACAACCAGGCATTTTCCGCTTTTACCCCACCTCTTTCATACTCAGCCCAATTCTTCCCCGTTCTTTATCCACCTTAACCACTTTGACTTTAACCACATCGCCCACACTGACCACCTCAAACGGATTTTTAACGTAGCGGTCGGCCAGTTGGCTGATGTGAACCAGGCCATCTTGTTTGACCCCAATATCCACGAACGCGCCGAAATCCACCACATTACGGACGGTGCCGGTCAGCACCATTCCTTCCTGCAAATCCTCCATACTCAGCACGTCCTGGCGCAGCAGCGGCGGCGGCAGCTCATCACGGGGGTCGCGGCCCGGCTTGGCCAGCGACTCCAGGATGTCGGCCAGAGTTGGCTCGCCTACCTCTAGCTTCTGGGCCAACTCTTTTAAGCTGCCTTTCCGCAGCGTCTCAACTTTGGCCGGCAGCTCTTTCTCGTCGCCGCGCACCTGGAGGTAGGCAAACAGCCGCTCGACCACGGGGTAACTCTCCGGGTGGATAAAGGTGTTATCCAACGGCTGCTCGCCGCCGGGAATCTTGAGAAAGCCAATGGCCTGCTGGTAAGTTTTGTCGCCCAAACCTTTGACCTTTCGCAACTGTTCCCGGCGGTGGAAGGGGCCATGTTCCTCCCGGTGCTTGACAATACCATCGGCCACCCGGCGGCTGATCCCGGCGACATAACTAAGCAACGCCGCGCTGGCGGTGTTGACATCTACGCCCACGTGGTTGACCGCACTTTCAACCACCGAGTCCAGGCTTTCGGCCAGGTGTTTCTGGTTGACATCGTGCTGGTAAAGGCCCACGCCGATGGACTTGGGATCAATTTTGACCAGCTCGGCCAGCGGGTCTTGCAGGCGGCGGGCAATGGAGATGGCCCCGCGCATGCTCACATCCAGGTCGGGAAACTCGGAGCGAGCCAGGTCGCTGGCGGAGTAAACGGACGCGCCGGCTTCGTTGACGATGACGTAAGAGATTTCAGATTTACGATTTACGACATCGCGCTCTTTGGGTATCTTCGATTTAACCTCGGCGATGACTTCGGCGGCAAAGGATTCGGTTTCGCGGCCGGCGGTACCGTTGCCAATAGCGATAACGTCCGCGCCCCGCTCAATCAGCTTGAGAACGACGGCCTTAGCTTCAGCCCATTTCTTGTGCGGTTCGTGGGGGTAAATAGTCGTGCCGCCCAAAAATTTGCCGGTGGGGTCAACCAGGGCCACCTTGCAGCCGGTCCGAAAACCGGGGTCAATACCGATGACCGTTTTGCCTCGCAGGGGCGGCTGGAGCAATAATTGGCGCAGGTTGGCGGCGAAGGTGTTAATGGCATGCTCGTCAGAGTCGCCGGTCAGATCGCCGCGCAGTTCGTTTTCAATGGAAGGAGCCAGCAGCCGCTTGTAACCGTCGGCGCTGGCCTGGCGCAGATAATCGGTAAAAACGGAGCGAGGATTTTTTATCAGCCTGGCCTGGATACCCCGGATAAGCTCGTCGTCCGGCCCTTCCAACTTAACCTTGAGCACGCCCTCGCGCTCGCCCCGGTTGAGGGCCAGCAGGCGGTGGGGAGGGATGGCGCTCAACTTTTCCTGGTAGTTATAGTAAATCTCATATACCCCGCGCTCATCCCTGGTTTTATCCGCCACGCCGACCACCAGCCAGGCTTCTTTGCGGGTGCGCTCGCGGACGCCGGCCCGCGTGTCGGCGTCTTCGGCCACAGTTTCGGCAATGATGTCACACGCGCCGGCGTAGGCGTCTGCTACGGTGGGCACTTGATCGTTGAGATAGGCGGCGGCGATTTCTTCCAGATTACCTTTGGTCAACTCTTGAGCCAAAATAATCTGGGCCAGCGGCTCCAGTCCGCGCTCGCGGGCAATGGTAGCGCGGGTACGCCGTTTGGGTTTGTAGGGCAGGTACAGGTCTTCGACAGCTTGTAGGGTATCGGCGGCTTCGATACGACTGCGTAACTCGTCGGTTAACTTACCCTGCTCGGCGATACTGTTGATCACAGTTTCCTTGCGGGCTTCCAGGTTGCGCAGATAAGTCAGCCGTTCCAGGATGGTGCGCAATTGGGCTTCGTCTAGCCCGCCGGTCACTTCCTTACGGTAACGGGCTACAAAGGGCACGGTATTGTCGCCGTCAAAAAGCTCAATCGAGCGGGCAGCCTGCTGGCGCTGAATACCCAGCTCGCCGGCAATAATTTTGGCAAAATCAATGGGCATGATCTCTCCGGTTATGGCTTGTTGATTAATGGGTCACGAGTGGAGCAACGTAAGCGCCTATACAATTACCGGAACTTCGTTGCCTGCCTCGCGGATGGCCTTTTTGACATCGGTCAGGTAGAGCAAGATGAGTCCCACCACAAAGAATACAATCAACATTACAATCGAAGTTCGTTGGGTGCCGGTCAGTTGTAAGGTCAGGGCAAAAACCACCGGTCCCAACCACGATGTCCCTCGCTCGCTGATCTCGTACAAGCTAAAATACTCTGACTCCCGGTTCTTGGGGATCATCTGCGAGAACAGCGACCGGCTGAGCGCCTGCGATCCCCCCAACACCAGGGCCAGGAGTGCGCCTAAAATCCAAAATTCAACTTCTGTGTACAAAAAGCCGTAAGCGTAAATGACCAGGCCTGACCAGATTACCAGGCTGATCATAATTGCCTTCTTAGTCCCCACTTGCCCCGCCAGGAAATTGAAAATCATGGCCCCTCCGGCGGCTACAAATTGAATCATCAGCACAACCAAAACCAGGGTTGTATCCGATAAGCCTAATTCGCCAGAGGCAAAGATGGTGGCCACGGCAATAATGGTTTGAATACCATCATTGTAGATCAGGTAAGCAATCAAGTAGCGTAGCGTGGTGGGGTACTTGTCGTACAGCTCCTTTAAAGTCCTGATAAACTGCTTAACGCTATGCGAGAGATAGGTTTCGCCGGATGGCAACTGATGCACCGGCTCGCGTTGTCGTAAATAACGCTGAGGAAAAAGCAGAGTAAAGACCAACCACCACAAGCCCGCACCGGTCAGACTCAATCGCACGGCCAAACCTTGATTAGCTTCACCCATCAGCCATAAAAGCCCCAGGCTTAGCAGCAGCATCAACCCTCCCCCAACATAGCCAAAGGCAAATCCCTTCGAACTCACCGAGTCCCGTTCATCCGGTTCGGCAATATCATTTAAAAAGGCATTGTAAAAAACGATAGCTGCGCCAAAGGAAAGGTTAGCAATGATAAATAACAGCCCGCCCAGCACGATTAAATTACCCTGCACCAGGATCAGCAGCAGGGTAGCGGCCGCGCCGAGATAGGCGAAGGTTAACATCATCCACTTTTTCAGGTGGGAATAGTCGGCAATAGCGCCCAAAATCGGCAGGAAAAAGACTTGAAGTCCTACCGAAACCGAAACACACAAGGGGTAGAAGCCCGCTCCTTCCAACTCAAAGCCAAAGAGGTTAACCTTCCCTCCCTGCGCATTGGCCAGGGTAGTCAGGTATGGTCCCAAAAAGGTGGTCACGACAACTGTGCTGAAAGCTGAGTTGGCCCAGTCGTACATAGCCCAGCCAAAGATTTCACGTTGCTTGTTCAAGTTGATCTTCCCCTCGGTTTTGCTGGAAGTGTGAAGAATTCATCACTATCATCTGTTAAAAAACAAAAAAGGATCACCTTTGACCCGGCTGCATCCTGATGGTATGATATGCTTATCATTCTGATGGGGCAAATTTTTAATAACCACAAGAATTAACCGCCAAGGACGCTATAAAAAATGGCCGGAAGTTACATCAGCGCTGCCCATAGGGCTTGGCGGGGACCGATTGCAGGTAAACCCACAGGGCGCTGATCTCGGTGTCGCTCATTTGGGCGAAGTTAGGCCAGGGCATTAAGTTTGGGTTAATAGCTGACCCATCAGGGCGCTTGCCCTCGCGGATGGCCTGGAAGAAATCTGCTTCTGTCCAGCGTCCCAGGCCGGTTTCCGGGTCGGGAGTGAGATTGGCCGGGTAGGGCGGTTCTGCCGGCACGCCGGGAATCGCTCCCCCCGACAGGGTTTGCCCGTGGCAACCGGTACATGTTTGAGCCACATAAGCGCCATATTCCCTGGTCACACCCGGTTCGGTCACAACCGGACGCGGTGCGTTGTGGTCAATCACCTCGGCCGGCAGAACCGTCACCTGGCCGGTTACCAGTAAGATTCGTCCCAGAGGCCCCAAACTATTGGCCGATGCTTCACTATCTGTCGGCGGTAAGCTTTTGATATAGGCAATAAGCGCGCCCATGTCGGTATCGTTTATGCCATAAAATTCCTGGGAAGGCATAATCCACAGCGGTTTGCCGTCCGAACCAACACCATGGCGGATGGCCCGTACCCAATCAACATCCTGGTAAATGCTGCCAACGCCTCCCTGGCCCGCAGTGAGGTTAGTCGCATCAATTCGTCCCAGCAAGGGATCATTAATAAACTCTCCACCCGCGCCATTCTCCTTGTGACAATCCATACAACCACGAGTGGCAAATAGCCGTTTACCCTCCGCAACAGAGTCCGCATCGGTTGGGGCAGTGACCGCAGCCGGTTGAACATCATAGCTTTGGTTGAGACGCATCTCGGTCCAAATGTAAACGCCTATCAGCGCCAGCACGACCAATCCAACCAAGCCTCCCAGAATAATGCCAATCCATTTCAATACCTTCTTCATTTTTTGTCCCCCTAGCCTATCCTTGGATGTTTTTAAGTAATAACTGATGGTAGTTTACTGGGGGAGCGTATTTTGAGCGTTACGGAAAGCGTTACGGGGAGGATATAAATATTAGCCTGCGGGTAGGGGTCAACGACATGTTGAGCAAAACAGACAACAACGGATTTAAGAAAGGAG
>CAZUNT010000314.1:0-5244 GCA_964622215.1 uncultured Caldilineaceae bacterium | reverse complement strand
AACTGACAACCCTGATGACAGAAAAGTTTGAAATTTTAGCGTGCGCTTAGTATATCATTGATTCCATCAGTCGCAATCTTCGACAGGGAAGATTTCTACTGCTAATCGTAGGTGATGGGATTCGGGAAAGTGTCGAAGATATGGTTGAATTTCTGGCCCAAACACCACAACTACTATTTACGCTGGCTTTGGTTGAGCTTCAGATTTACGAATTGGATCAAAATCAGAATAAGTCTCTTTTAATAATTCCTCAAACCGTAACGAGAACTAGGGAAATCACGCGGGCTATTGTCAAGATCGAAGCCAAGGAGATAAAGTCAATTAATATTGGTTTAATCGAACCACCCCCTGATGGCGACGGGGACGGATTCTTTACTACTCTTGGCAAACATGTAAATCCTGAGCTTGTCGCCTTTGCCCGGTCGATTATAGAAGATATTGAGGGTTTGGGTTGTATCGTTGAGTGGCACAGTGCCAGTTATGTTATAAAACTACCTGCTCCAAACGGGCGTAAGCTAAATCTCTCACTATTCGGCATATATAAACAAGGTGAAGTATTTATTGGAGGTTTAGCACATCAGTTAAAAAAGGTGGGACTTCCCGAACAGATTGGTTTAGATTACGCCAAAAATACAGCATTGCTTTTTAAAACGGAAATTTATAGTGGGAATCCAACAGAATGGGCCGGAAGGGTTAAACTACAAGAACTGTGGGATAAATACGATAAGTTTGAAGCTGAAGTGCAGAAAACCATTGACCAAATCATAGAGGCGGCTGACACAATGAAGTAGAAGTTTTGCCTGATTATTTTTGATAAAGTTAGGAGTCAAACATGCCCTTTAAAGACGTACCATCCAATGTAAACTTCCCGGCCCAGGAGCGCGATATCCTGCGCTGGTGGAAAGAGAATAAATCTTTTAAAAAATTGCACGCCCTGATGCAGAGCAGCAACCGGCCCAAGTGGAGCTTCATCGACGGGCCGATTACGGCCAATAACCCGATGGGCGTCCATCATGCCTGGGGCCGCACTTATAAGGACCTGTACAACCGTTACAAAGCGATGTTAGGGCACGAACTGCGTTACCAGCAGGGCTTCGACTGCCAGGGCTTGTGGGTCGAGGTTGAGGTGGAAAAGGAGATGGGCTTCAAGAGCAAAAAGGATATCGAAGCCTACGGTATGGCTGCCTTTGTCAACAAGTGCAAAGAACGGGTGCTGCGCTTTTCCGCCGTGCAGACCGAGCAATCCATCCGCCTCGGTTACTGGATGGACTGGAACGACACCGACCAACTGCGCTGGCTGGGCCAGAAAATCATCGAGAATCCCACCGAAGAAATCACCGTGGAAGGACCGTTGGGACCGGTCACCGATACGGTGGAAAACATCGTCGGGCGGCTGGGCATGCCGGAGATGGGCGGCAGTTATTACACCCTATCTAATGAAAACAACTATATGATCTGGCGGGCCATCAAAATCTGCCATGATAACGGCTGGCTCTATCGCGGGGCCGATGTGATGCCCTGGTGTCCTCGCTGCGCCACCGGCATCAGCCAGCACGAAATCGTCACCGACGGCTACGCCGAAATCACCCATCGCAGCGTCATCGTCAAATTCCCGCTGCGCGGTAAACCCGGTGAGGCGCTGCTCGTCTGGACGACCACACCCTGGACCCTGACCAGCAACGTCGCCGCCGCTGTCGGTCTAGATTTGGATTACGTTAAGGTCAAAATGATGTTGACCGACGAAACTTTCTACCTCAGCAAAGGTACCACCCAGATGCTGCGCGGTAAGTACGAGGTCTTGCAGGAACTGAAGGGTAAGGATATGGTCGGTTGGACCTACGACGGTCCCTTCGACGACCTGACCGCCGAGCAGCAGCCGGGCGGCTGGACCCAGTTGAAGGAACTGATCGAAGGGATCAAGTTTAGCGCCAAAGAGGCTCACCAGGTTATTCCCTGGGACGCCGTCGGCGAGGAAGAGGGCACGGGTATTGTCCACATCGCCCCCGGCGCAGGCGCGGAAGACTTTGCCCTGGGTAAAGAGTTTGGACTGCCCATTGTCGCGCCCCTGGACGACGAGGGTTACTTTGTCGAGGGATTTGACTATTTGACCGGCCGGCATGTCAGCGAGGTGGCCGATCCCATCTTCGAGAACCTCAAGCAAAAGGGGCGGCTCTACTACGTCGAAAAGTACACCCACCGCTACCCGACCTGCTGGCGCTGCAAAACCGAACTGGTCTTCCGGCTGGTGGATGAGTGGTTCATCAACATGAACGAACTGCGCCCGCTGCTGATGGACATCACCCGCCAGATTCGCTGGATTCCGCCCTTTGGCCTGGAGCGGGAGCTGGACTGGCTGCGCAACATGCACGATTGGATGATCTCCAAAAAACGCTATTGGGGCCTGGCCCTGCCCATCTGGCAGTGCGATAGCTGCGATGCCTGGACCGTCGTCGGCGACGATGTCGAACTAAAAGAACGGGCTGCCGCCGGTTACGAGGATTTTGCCGGGCATACCCCCCATCGGCCCTGGATTGACTCGGTTAAGCTCAAGTGCGAGAAGTGCGGCGGCTTGATGACTCGTATCCCCGACGTGGGCAACCCCTGGCTCGACGCGGGTATCGTCAGCTTCAGCACCCTGCGCTACCGGCAGGACCCCGAATACTGGCGCAAGTGGTACCCGGCGGATTGGATCAGCGAGAGTTTCCCCGGCCAGTTCCGCAACTGGTTCTACAGTATGCTAGTTATGGGGGCAATCATCGATAAAAGCCCATCCTTCATGAGCAACTTTGGTTACGCTACGTTGTGGGCCGAAGACGGCCGGCCCATGCACAAAAGCTGGGGCAATATGATCGAATTTCAGGAAGCCGCCGACAAGATGGGCGTCGACGTGATGCGCTGGATGTACTGCAACCACAAGCCGGAACAGAACCTGCTCTTCGGCTTCAACCGCGCCGACGAAATCCGCCGCCAGTTCCTCATTCCGCTGTGGAATGTTTACAATTTCTTTGTGACCTACGCCAAATTGGACGGGTGGGAACCGGCCAATGACCGCCGACAGCCGACAGCCGACGGCAGCCAGAATATGGCGGTCAGCGGTCAGCGGTCAGCGGTCAATGGTCAGCGGTCACTTTTGGATCGCTGGATTCTCGCCCGCCTCAACGAGGTCATTGCTAAAGTGACGGCCAGCCTGGAAAATTGCGATGCTTACACGGCCACCAATGCCATCGAGAACCTGATTGAGGATTTGACCAACTGGTACGTGCGCCGGTCGCGCCGCCGTTTCTGGAAATCGGAGCATGACACGGATAAAGACGCGGCCTACACTACCCTTTATCAGGTGTTGACCACGCTGGTCAGGCTGTTGGCGCCCTTTACCCCCTTTGTGACCGAGGTGATGTACCAAAACTTGGTCCGAGGCGTGAACGACAGCGCACCGGAGTCGGTGCATTATACCGCCTGGCCGGACGTGGACGAAGCGGCAATTGACCAGTCTCTACTGGACCAGATGGACCTGGCCCGGCAGATTGCCAGCCTCGGCCTGGGGGCGCGGGGCAGCGCCAACATCAAGGTGCGCCAGCCGCTGGCGCGGGCGCTAGTTCATGTAGGACAAGCGGCCAGCTTGTCCCCCGAATTAACCGCCATCGTCGTCGACGAATTAAATGTCAAAGAATTGGAGTTTGTAGCCAAAGCGGGCGAACTGGTCACATACAAAATCCTGCCCAACCTCAAGCTGCTGGGGCCAAAGCTGGGCAAAAATTTGCCGGCCGTGCGCCAGGCCATCGAGGCGGCCGATATGGCGGAATTGGCGGCTAAAGTTGGTGCTGGGGAAAATGTGGTCTTGACGGTTGACGGCCAACCCGTCGAGCTAACACCCGAAGAACTGCTTGTCCAAACCCAACCCGTCGAAGGGTTGGCCGTCACCGCCGATAAGGTCATCACCGTTGGCATTGATGTGGTCATCACCGACGAACTGGCTGCCGAGGGCCTGGCCCGCGAGTTAGTCCGCCGCATCCAGAATATGCGCAAGGACGCCGGTTTTGACATCGCCGACAAGATTGCCATCTACTATCAGGCCGAGGGCGCGGTGCATCGTGTCTTTAAGGCCTGGGCCGATTACATCAAGGCTGAAACCCTGGCCGTCGAAATTAACCACCAACTCATCCCCGAATCCGCTTTCCAACGGAAGGAACGGGTGGATGGGCTGGATGCGATGCTGGGGGTGAAGCGTACCTAGCCTTTTGGTAATAGGGTAAGAAGAAACCCCAGAGGTTTTGCGTAGCACCCCTGGGGTTTCTTACCCCAAGTTATTTAATAATTACGAACATCGTCATAAAAATCAGTGACAGATGTCACTATGCCGCAAATCGTTTCCGCTTATAATACTCTGTATATGGGGGATTAGTAACCTTCAATTTACAAAATCCTCTCGTTGTTAGCTTCAGCAAAATTTAGGCCAACCAAATAAAAAATATTGTCAAAGGCGTCGGTATATGAGGTCAGCATGACTAATCAGCTTGAAGATATTTTAGTCCGCTACCCGCAGAGGGATCGTGGTTCTTTGATCCCTATTCTGCAAGAAGTTCAAGGGTTGTATGGTTATATCTCGCCTCAAACAGTGGACGAGATTAGTCACTTTACCCAGGTATCGCCTGGGGAAATCTTCGGCGTCGCCTCTTTTTACTCCCAATTTCGTTTCACCAAGCCAGGCCAGCATACCATCAAAGTGTGTTTAGGTACGGCTTGCCACGTGCGCGGCAGCGGCCGTCTCCTCGAATTATTAGAGTATCAGCTCAAAATCAAAACCGGCGAAACGACCACCGACGAAAAATTCAGCCTGGAGCATGTGGCCTGTTTTGGCTGTTGCGCCCTGGCTCCGGTGATCGTGGTGGATAAAGAAGTGCATGGCCGGATGAGTTCGACCAAAACTCAAAAGTTAGTCAAGAAACACAGGGGTTAATTATGACCACACCATTGGAAGAGTTGAGAGCCACAGCAATGGTCGAGTGGCAGGCGGTGGAGCAGGCCAGCCGGCCTCGGGTGCGCGTAGGGGCAGCTACTTGTGGTCAGGCTGCCGGAGCAGCCGAAACACTGGCTGCCTTTCAAAAGCAACAGGCGGAGTTTGGCCTTGACCTGGCGATTGACCGGGTGGGCTGCATTGGCGTGTGTTACCTGGAACCGGTGGCGATTGTTAGCAAGCCGGGCCAGCCGCCTATTTTGTATGGTAATGTTAATGCTCGGGCCGCA
>CAZUNT010000313.1:0-5282 GCA_964622215.1 uncultured Caldilineaceae bacterium | reverse complement strand
GACTTTTTGTAACTACTCAGTCTTACCCCCACGACCGTCGACGGCTGACCGTTGATCGCCATAATTCGCCCTGTAACCCATCTTTTCGGCGGTCTGCGGTCGGCGGTCGGCGGTCAGGGTTACTGAGACATAGGGTCGGCTGAGTAGTTACGACTTTTTAATTGCTAGTGTACTTTGAAACCCGGTCCTTTCGCCTGGTCAGTTCGCTGGTATAGCGCAAGCCCAAAGTATGGGCATGGTCCTTAATCCAATCACTCAGTCTGGTCGTTCCGGCCGGCGGCGAGTCCACGTACAGTAGATTCGCCATCAAGCCCTCAATCTCCTCTCGCGTTATCATTACATCTCCAACCAGGCCCCCAATGATCTGGCCGGCAAGATAGCCGGCTGCCGGCGAGACTGAAATAACCGGTTTCCTGGCCCCAATAAGTTGGCCGATGGTTAGGACGAGTTCTTTATAAGTAAATGTTTCCGGTCCGATAGCATCAACAGTGACATTATCACGGCTCTGGCCATGTCTAACGGCCAAATCGGCCAGGTCTTCTACATAAATGGGTTGCAGTTTGTACTGTCCATCGCCAAAAACGCCAAAAACGGGAAGGTGACGTAAAGCCCAGGCAATGTTGTTGATCAAAATATCTTCTTTACCAAAAAGCACCGTTGGCCTCAAGATACAGTAAGACAGCCCTGATTCTAGCAAAGCCCGCTCAAGCCTGGCCTTGCCGCTAAAATATTCGAGCGGCGAATTTTCTGCCGGATTGGTAATGCTGATGTGAACGACCCGTTTCACTCCGGCGGCTTGAGCCGCCTCGAATAAGACCAGGGTGTTTTGTACAGCATCGGCATGTTTAAATAGTTGGTGATTGAACCGCACCCAGTAGGTGTTGTAAAGAACCTCAACACCTTGCAATGATCGGGCTAACTCGGCCGGTTTATCAAAGTTGAAAGGAAATGCTTTAACCCTGTTCCCAAATTCGTTGGCCCGGTCTGTTGAATTCGTCAGGGTTATGACCGTACGCTCCTGGGCTAGAAGTTTGTGGGCGATATACTTGCCCGAATAACCAAATGCGCCCGTAACCGCGTGAATTGAATGATCTGACATCCTGTTACCCCCTAATTATCATAAATAACGTTACCTGCCTGTCGTCAGGACTAATTGATACGGGTCTGTTACACCGCGAAGCGTAACAGCTTATCCTACAACTTGTTGTACAGTGGTAACAATAATTTGTCAACTGAATTATATTTACGGAACGTAACTGCTCAGGTCACAGAGAGGCACAGAGGATGCACAGAGATTCGCAGAGGAAATTTTTAGTTCTTCTCTGTGTCTTCTCCGTGAATCTCTGTGTAACCTGCTGAGTAGTAACTACGGAACAATTGTTAGTAGAATGAGTTTGTGGTATAGTTGATGTTTAGCAATGAATAAAAATAGTACTACTATGCACGTAACCATCATCGGCGGTGGGATCGCCGGATTAGCCACTGCTTTTTATCTACAAAAGAAAAGCCATGAAATAGGCGCGGCTATTAATTACACCCTGATCGAGAGCGATTCTCGTTTTGGCGGCAAAATCAGCACCGCCATGATCGACGACTTTATTATCGAAGGCGGGCCTGACTCGTTTATCACTCAAAAACCGGGCGGTATGCAACTCAGCCGCGATTTGGGCCTGGCCGACCGTCTTATCCCCACCAACGACGACCGGCGTAATATTTACGTCCTGCAAAACGGCAAACTGGTGCCTTTCCCCGGCGGCTACCGCCTGACCGTGCCCACCGAGTTCATTCCTTTTGCCATTTCGCCCCTCATTTCGCCCCTGGGCAAGCTGCGCATGGGGCTGGATTTAGTCATCCCTCCCCGCCAGGAAGCGGGCGATGAGAGCCTGGCCGATTTCATCCGCCGCCGCCTGGGGAGCGAAGCCCTGGATAAAATCGCCGGGCCGGTTATGGCTGGCATCTATGTGGCCGACCCCGAAAATCTGAGCCTGCAAAGTACTTTTCCCATGTTCGCCGAAATGGAGCAGACATACGGCAGCCTGATCAAAGCCATGCGCGCCTCCAAAAAGAAGGCGAAAAACCACTCAGCCAATGGCAATGGCAGTTCGCCGTCTGCCGCCGGCGCTGTCCCAGGTGGTCAGCCGCCGGCTATGTTCACCAGCTTGCGTGGAGGTATGGGGGAACTGGTCGAGACGTTGGTGGCCCAACTTGAGGGTGATCTGCGGCCCAATTGCCGCGTCACCGGCCTTCGTTATTTGTCGCCAGGGTTTGAGCTTACCCTTGAGCCGGCGTCGGGGGCAGCCCCGCTAAAACTTCAAACCGATGCCGTCGTGTTGGCCATTCCCGCCTACATCGCCACCGGGCTGGTGGAGCCGATTAATCCCCCCTTGGCGGCGCTGCTGGCCAGGGTGCGCTACGTCTCCACGGCTACGGTATCGCTAGGCTATCGCCGCGCCGACCTATCCCCTCACCACGACTTCAACGGCTTTGGTTTTATGATTCCCAAAAGTGAAAACCGGCAAATTTTGGCCTGCACCTGGTCTTCGACCAAGTTTAACCATCGCGCCCCGGCTGACGATGTTCTGGTCCGGATATTTATCGGCGGCGACGGTCAAGACCACATGGTTGACAATCTGTCTGATACAGAACTCATCGAGCTAGGCCAGAGCGAATTTACCTCTATCATGGGCCTGACCGCCCGGCCGGTAGTGCGGCGTCTCTTCCGCTGGACTAAAGGCAATCCTCAATACGATGTAGGCCATCTCGACCGGGTAGCCGAAATGGAGCAATTGGCGGCAAAAACGCCCGGTCTATATCTTACCGGCAGCGCCTTTCGCGGCATCGGCATCCCCGACTGTGTCAAGAGCGCTGTGACCACCGTCGAAAATTTAATATTTAACCTTAAACACTTGACCTAGCCCGTAACCTACAATAAAATAATCATAATCAGTATAAAACTGGTTTTCCCCACCTCATCATTTGGGAGGATGACTCGATGCCCGCCGAAGTTGACCAATTCTACGCGAATAAGCCTTATCTGCTGACTCTCAAAGGTCAAGTGACCATTTATTTTATAGATGGCCAGACTTTGACCGGCGAGATCACAGCGCAGGATACGTTTAACGTCTTTCTTTCTATCGAGGGCGTCCCTCATCTTATCTCACGCAGCCAGATTCGCTATATCAAAGGAGAACCCGGCCAGGTGATAGAAGTAGATGCTGGCTCCGCCAGCGTCTCCGAAGCTCTGCCCATGCCGGCTCCAGCCCTCCCGGTGATTCCGCCTCCCCCAGAACCGGCCACCGCATCCACCAGCATCTCCAAAGCCTCACCCTTACCTCCGCCCCCCCCTACGGTAACTCCGCCTCCGCCAGAACCGGCCGCCGAGATGGCTTTTTTTGTTGAGGAAGAGGAACCAGCGCCGCCTGAGGAGGATGCCGGTGGGACGCTGGTCATCCCTCCGCTGACGCCGGCTATGACCGAGATGGGTCAGGGCCAGTCGGCTGCAGACGCACTTGAGGAGAGCGGGAAGACGATTATTTTAACCCCTGAGGCTGAAACATCCCCGGAAATAGCTGCCCCTGTTAGCGCCGGGAGTAGCAATTTGGCGGATCTCCCTGAGCCGGATGAGGATGTTACTTTTGTGCTGACTCAGGATGAAGAAATTTCTGCCCATTTGGTCTGCACCACCGGTCCCCAGGCCGGCGAAGTTTTTCAGCTTAGACCCGGCATTACCACCATTGGCCGGTCTAGCGACAACGCCGTGCCTTTGTCAAGGGACAAAGAGGTTTCCCGGCGTCACGCCATCATTGCCTATGAAGCCAGTAAATTTGTTATTCAAGATCAGAATAGCCTGAACGGTACCTTCGTCAACAACCAGCCGGTTAAAGAGCCTCAGCCGCTTGAGGATGGCGACATCATCCTTATTGGCGTTTCGACCTTAAAATTTCAGGAAAGAGCGTAGGCTTATCACCCTTTCATTAGCCCCAAATCCTGAACCGAAGACCTCTCAACTTATGGGGAGGTCTTTTTATTTTTAAAATCGTAACTGCACAGAGGATTCACAGAGATTCGCAGAGGTATTTTAAGTTTTTCTCTGTGCGCTTCGCGTCCGTGTAACCTGAGTAGTTACTCAGCCCGGACTTTTTCGGTTACACGCAGTACTTTACATAATTGACTTGACCCCAATTTTATGGTAAGCTGTAAGGAGTGATAATCGGTCGAATTTGCGGGGAGATTAAAAATGGGGTTATCTTATAAAATCTCAAAATTAACCTACAAATCGCTGTTTAGATACAGCCTGGCCGTAATTGTTTTGCTCGTGGTAGCGGTTCCCGTGTTGGCTATGGCCAATTCCAACACCTCTATGTTAGACTTCTCACGCAGCACCGCCGCCAACAACACACCCCAATCGGCCCACCCACTGCTGAAAGGCGTCAATGTTAATCATCTCAACCCCGGCGAAGAAGATTGGTACACCTACAGCCGCGCCAGCTTTGAGGAGGCCGGCTTATCCTGGATTTCGCTGGCTTTGCGCTATGAAAGTGAAGCTCTGATTGGGCCGGAGCAGGCCAATTTTCAAATTTTTACCCAACAGCAGAGCGCTTCCTTGTTCCAGGAAGCAGCGGTTTCTGAGGAGCCGCTTGGCTCCGGCCTGCGTTCCCCGCTAAAAACAGAGGGTCAGAATTTAACCGAGTCTTTTTGGACAGGCCAGGTCACTGAAGAAAAAGTCTACTATGTGCGAGTCTTCAACCAATCTCCCTTTGGGCTGAATTACTCTCTGGAAGCCAAAGCAGAGCAACCCGCTGTCTCCGGAGCAACCCCGGCCAGCCTCAATGCGGCTTTGGGAGGCAACGCCGAGGCGCTGAATGCCCGGCAGCTCGGTTGGACCTTGACGGCCCAGGCCGTCCAAAAAATGACCGCCGACGAAGGCGCCCTCTGGATGCGCCAGGCTCAGGCTGTCGGCTGGATTGTGACCGCCGGAACGCCGGCCGCAAACATACCCAATCCCGCTAAAGCTGATCCACAACTGCTGTGGCGCTTAACCGCCCAGGCCATCGCCGGGCAGGAGGCCGAGTCCGCCGCTCGCTGGCTCATTCAGGCCGACTCGTTGGGCTGGCTGTCCATCCCCCTAAACGTACCGATCAACCCGAATTTTGACCCGACTGCCACCAAGCGCGATGATGAGGGCGGCGATTCAGGTGGAGAAGCTTCTACAGCGCCCGCCGTGCCCGCGCCCCCCGAAGAGATCTACGCGCCGGTCAATATTTATCCCAACAACCCGCTGG
>CAZUNT010000312.1:0-5290 GCA_964622215.1 uncultured Caldilineaceae bacterium | reverse complement strand
CCTGCAATTCGGCAATTTTGGCTTCAGTCTCTTCGATACCGGTGATGATATGGGGAGGACAGTGCAATCCAAACTCGGCCTGCTGTTCTTTGAGCACTTGCAAGTAACGATGATGTTTGGAAAGGAGTGTTTGGATGTCTTCGCGACGAGTCATGGTTGGTGTACCTGTAGGTTAGATTAGTACTTTACGAGTCAGATTCTTGATTGAGCAAGAAGTTGTTACACAGAGAAACACAGAGAAATCACGGAGGTTCACAGAGAAATCACGGCGAAGCGCACAGAGAAATTTTTGTCTTGCCTGGACTGAGTGAGCAGTTACGGATACAGATCAAATCAAATTTTTAATCAAAATCCGTGTACATCCGTGTGCATCCGTGAGCTATTTCCTCCCCTCGTTGCTAAGGGAATTTTTACCCCAGGTTTATTGTACCACAAAGGTCCAGAGACACAGAGTTTATCTATGCTCTGGGGAACATTCCTGTTTTGGGACAGTTTGAATCACTGAGGCCCTGATTGCCACTGAAACCACTGAATTTGACATTTTCATCAGTGATTTCAGTAAACTCAGTGAATTCAGTGGTTCAAAGAATTAAATTCGCCCGCAAAGTACTCCCTTCTAGTTTTAGGGTTGAATTTGCCGACAACGTTATCTTCACCACGACCAACTGGGGGATTCTTCACTCGCTACGCTCGTTCAGAATGACATGTGAGGCCAACTATCCCCCCACCGTCACCGCCAGTCCATACGACTCGACCAGCCGGGCCAACTCCGACACCTCGGCTTCGGTCAGGTGAGCTTGGCTGGCGTGAGGATACTCCCGGCCCAGGGCGGCGTACTTGGCCTGGCCCAGGGTATGGTAGGGCAGCAGGTCGAGCCGGTTGGGACCGCCCAGCCCCCGCACAAATTCGGCTATAGCGCCCAGGCTGGCCGGGTCGGTGTTGAAGCCGGGGATCAGCGGCACCCGGACGGTCACGGGCGCGCCCAGTTCGGCCAGGCGGCGCAGGTTGGACAGAATTAAGTCGTTGCCGGCGCCGGTAAAGGCCCGGTGAGTCTCGCCATCCACATGTTTTAGGTCGAACAGGATGGTATCGAGATAAGGCAGCAGGCGCTCCCACACCACCCAGGTGGTCTGGCCGCAGGTTTCAATGGCCGTCGACAGGTACTCGGCCTTGGCCAGGCGGAGCAAGGCTTCGGCCAGGTTGGGCTGCATGGTCGGCTCGCCGCCGGTCAGGGTCAGCCCGCCGCCGTCCTCGTAAAAGGCGGCGTCGCGCAACACCTCCTGCATCACCTCGCCAGCGGTGCGGCGCTGGCCGATCCAGCGGATAGCCCCGGTGGGGCAGAGTTCGGCCCGGTCGCTGTATTGGGCGGCCAATTCCTGGGTCCAGCCGCTGCCGGCGCGAGCGCCCCAGCCCAGCGGGCAGGCGGCAGGGAACTGGCCACAGGTGATACAGTTATGGGCAAAAAGAGCTAATTCCGGCTGGAGCTGTTGGGATTCGGGGTTGGCGCACCAGTGACAGCGCAGAGGGCAGCCCTTGAGAAAAACGTTGGTCCGCAGGCCTGGCCCGTCGTGCAGGGAATAACGCTGGATGTCGAAGACGATCCCTTCGACTTGTTCCAGCCGGGTCCGGTCGGCCAGGGTGAGAGGCTGAGGAGGAAGGATAGAGTTTGTTAGCATAGTAAAATTAATTGTGAATTGTGAATTGTCAATTGTCAATTATTAATGGGAAAGGCAAGTGTACGCAGGTCATTCACAATTCACAATTCACTATTCACAATTCACTATTATAAACCGCCTGCTTCAGCCTCGGCGAAGACTTTGGCGGCCGCGCCGATGATGCCCAGGTCGTCGCCCAACTGCCAGGGGACGACCCGGAGCGAGTCCCACAGGGCCGGTTCGGTGTGTTCGCGCATGGCCGCCAGGGCCGGCTCCAGCACCAGGGGGCCAATTCGGGTCAGCCCGCCGCCCAGGACAATCAATTCGGGATTAAGGATTTCAACCAGCAGCGATAGACCCACGCCGCAGTAGTAACTGGCTACGCGCAAAATTTCAGCCGCGACGGCGTCGCCTTGCCGGGCGACCTGGGCGACCAACTCGCCCGAAATACGCTGGCCGCCGGCTGGAGCCACCTGGCGCAGCCGGGTGTCGGCGCCGGAGTTGAGCTGCTCGTAGGCCATCCGCGAGATGCCGATGCCGCTGGCATAGGCCATGACGCAGCCGCGTTTGCCGCAGCTACACAGCGGCCCGCCGATTTCGACCACCGCATGGCCGACTTCGCCCGCCGTGCCGGTCTGCCCCACATAAAGCTGGTTGTTGAGGATGAGGCCCGCGCCGTAACCGGTGCTGAAGGTCACATAGACCATATGCCTGGCCCCGCGCCCGGCCCCATAACGGTGCTCGCCGACAGCGCAGAGGTTGGTGTCGTTGTCCAGCACCACCGGCAGGTCGATCCGCCCGGCCACAATTTGGCGCAGCGGTATGTTGTTCCAGGCCGGCAGGTTAGAGCAGACCAGCACCAACCCGGCCGGGCCGTTGGTGTTGCCGGGGAACCCCAGGCCCACCGCTTCAATTTCAGCCGGGTCAACACAAGCCTGGGCCATCACGGCTCGATAGGCGGCTTCGATGGCGTTAATGACCACCTCCGGCGGCTGCTCGGAGTGGGTGCGAGTGGTATGGCGGCACACAATCCGGCCGTCCCGGTGGACCAGGCCGGCTGCAATTTTTGTACCGCCCACATCAATGCCGATGGCGTAAGATTTCATTGTCTAAATACTGTTGACGGCTAAACATCCGAAAACTCAGTCCGGCTGATGATCTCGTCCTGTAAGGCTTTGTCTAATTCGGTAAAGTAGGCGCTGTAACCGGCGACGCGCACGACCAGGGAGCGATACTCTTCCGGATGGGCCTGGGCCTGGCGTAATGTTTCAGCCGAGACCACGTTAAACTGAACATGGGGAATAAACAGCTTACAGAAACCGCGCAGGAGGAGAACGAACTTTTTGATCGCCTCCGGCCCGGCGAAGAACGAGGGCAAAAATTTCATATTGAGCAGCGTGCCGTTAGAAGCCAGCTTCAGATTGATCTTGCTAACCGAACGCAGCGCCGCCGTAGCCCCCCGCCTATCCCGGCCCGCCGACGGAGACAACCCGCCGTCGGCCAGGGGCGTGCCGGTGTGACGGCCATCCGGGGTAGCTCCCACATCTGCGCCCATCGGCACATGGGCCGAGACGGTGTAAAAACCGGGCTGGTAAAGACCACCCCGGATGGTGGGATATTGGGCCACCAACTCGCTGTAACGGTCGCCCCACTTTTGGGCGTATTGGTCTACCCGGTCGTCGTCATTGCCATATTTGGGGACCCGGTTGATGAGGCGTTGGCGCAAAACCTCACGCCCGGCAAAATCCTCTTTTAAGGCAGTCAGGAATTCCGGGGCCGAAAGCCACTGCTCGTCAAAGACGGCCTGGCGTATGGCGGCCAAACTATCGGCCACATTGGCCAACTGCACCCCCTGCACGCCGGAGAAGTTATAAAACGCGCCCCCGGCGGTTACATCCAGGCCGCGCTCCAGGCAATCGGCAACGACCAGGGACAGGAAAGGTGACGGGTAGATTTGGGCGTGGATACGATCCACCAGGTTGCACCCCTGCACCATCAATTCGACAAAATGGGCCAACTGTTGGTCGTAGGCACTTTCCAGATCGGCAAAGGAACTCATCTGATCAAGAGAAGGGGTTTTCAGGCCAACCTGCTCCCCGGTGTGCGGGTCCTGGCCGCCAAAGAGGGTTAATTCCAACACCCGAGTCAGGTTGAACATGGCGGCGTCGCTCCAACCCAGCGCCTTGCCGGGGGTGGATAGTTCGACGCAGCCGACTACGGCATAATTTAGAGCATCGGCCGGGGCGACGCCTCGATTCAGTTGAGCCGGGATAATCACCTCGTCGTTGAAGACCTGGGGCATGCCGCTGCCCCGGCCAATTACGAACGCAGCCGCCTGTAGAAATGCCTCCGGGCTGTTTTTGTGGATACGGATAGACAGGTTGGGCTGAGTCAGCCCCAGATCGGCCTGGGCGCGCAGGCACATATAACTGAGCAGATTGGTGGCGTCGCCGCCGTCTGGCTGCTGTCCCCCCAGCACAATGTTGAAGCCAATGGGAAAACCGGCAAAATAGCGGGCGCTTTTGCTGCTGCGGAGCAAGACCACCTCGCTGAATTTGAGCCACCCATATTCCAGGAGCTCCTGGGCCTGGGGCAGCGTCAGCCGGCCTGACTCCAGGTCGCGTTCCAGGTAGGGCAGCATGTATTGATCGAAGCGGCCCGGCGAGAAGCTGCTGGCGTTCGACTCGATTTGCAACAGGACAAACAGAAACCAAACGGCTTGCAGCGCTTCCCAAAAATCGCCGGCCGGGTGCTCAGACAAACGCCGGCACATCGCCGCAATCCGTTCCAACTCCTGGCGGCGCTCAGCTTCGGGGCAATCAGCGGCCAAACGCCGGGCCAGAGCGGTATAACGGAGTATAAGCTCCTGCGCCGCTTGCAGCGCTATTAAGGCGGCCTCATAAAAAGCCTGCTGCTCTCCTGTCTGGACCTCAGGCCGCCGCCGCAGGGTCAAGACCCGCTCACGCAGCCCCCCCAGGCCCAAACGCAGCCAGGTTTCCACGTCGGGTAAAATATGGCCCTGGGCGTGATCGGTCTGGTTCAAGGAAAAAGCTTTGCCCCGGACCGTCTGCTTCACCTCAGGCGGAATGCTGGCGGCGACGATATCCTCTAATGTTTTGCCCCGCCAATAGGGAAAAATCTCTTCCCGCAATTCTTTGATTTGAACGGCGGTGATTTGGAACTTATCCTGGGGGCGGGTAGGCAAAATTTCCAGTTCCCGGTCCACCCAATCAACCGCACCTTCCGGGGCGATGACCCCCATCCGAGGCCACAAAGAGCGATTACCGACAATGATCTCGTCGGGCTGAATGGCCAGGCTCAGCGAACGAACCAGATGGAGCAACATGTGAGCGCGCCGGAGGGCCATTGGCTGCCCTTCCGTAGCCCGATAACTTTCGGTGGCATAACGGGCGCGCTCGACATCGATCAGCCGTTCCTGCTCCAGCAGCCGCTTTTTGAGGCGAGAGACCCGTTCGGTGGGGTTGGTGGTTGCCCAGGCTGAAGGGGGAAAGGCAAGGGTGGGGTCAGATGGTTGTTTGTTCATCAGTCATCCTTCATCATCAACACCCCCACCCCAACCCCTCCCCCGCAGCGGGGGAGGGGCCCGGGGAGGGGGTAGCCTGGCGGGCCAGCCC
>CAZUNT010000311.1:0-5292 GCA_964622215.1 uncultured Caldilineaceae bacterium | reverse complement strand
CGGATTTCGGGTCTGTGTAGTCGGTGTGTCCCCATCCTAACTCTGGACTCTGATCCCTCTGGTCTCTGACCCTCTGAAGGAGTAAGGAGTAGGGAGTAGGGAGTAAGGGGAAGGGGAAGGGGAGGTTGCGATGAGACTCCCCCCGGAATCCCGCGTAAGCGGGTCGATTTAAAATTTTCAGGAGAAATCAAATCATTCTGGCTGATCGATGGAGACCCACAAGCAAATGACTATTCAGATCAGGACCTTTAAGCCTTCAGACGGCGAATTTATTATCTCGCTGGCAGCTCGCTTTTCCGAGTTTGATTTACCGGGGTGGCGGCTGAGACCCGAAATTGATAACGCCAACCGAGCGGTGCTGCAAAAGGCCCTTGACCAACCCGAACCCGACTCGACCCTCTTTGTGGCCGAGGACGAAACGGGACGGCCGGTTGGCTTTATTCATCTCCAAACCCAAATAGATTATTTCACCGGCGAGAAACACGGCTATATTTCTGATTTAGCCGTCGATAAGTCTGTTGAAGGTCAAGGAATTGGACGCCGGCTGCTGGAGACCGCCGAGGCGTGGGGCCGGACCAAAGGCTATCGTCTCCTGACGCTGTATGTGTGGGCGGGCAATAGGCGTGCCCAACAGCTATACCAGAAGTACGGTTTCAGTCAAGAAGTGGTCAAGTATGTTAAAATGATCGGATAGTAACCGGTAACAGAAAACCCCAAATTCTTAGTGTTGACGATGCGCCGGAAAACCTTTAGAGTATGAACTATAAAAAGGAGAATCTCTATGAAATATAATTTACATCCTCAACACTTACCCATCCTTATTGCCGCCTTGCTTATCATCACCGGCCTGCTGGTGACCGCCTGTGGCGGCGGCGCAACGCCCAAAACCTACACTATTGGCGTGGTTAACGTCTTGCCAGTTTTAGATACTACTGTGCAGGGTTTTAAGCAGGGTATGACCGAACTAGGCTACATTGAAGGCGAAAATGTCACCTATGTCCATCAAGAAGTCACCCCTATGAATGAACTCGATGCGGTAGTGCAAGACATGGTGAAGGCAGAGGTTGATTTGATCCTATGCACTACCACCAACGCTGCCCAAGCCGCACAACGAGCCACAGCCAAGACCACCATACCGGTGGTCTTTACCCCTCTAACCGACCCGGTGGGCGCCGGCCTGGTCAAGAGTATCAGGCAGCCCGGCGGTAATATCACCGGCATCATCTTCGGCCTCCAAGAAGGGCGGCGTTTGGAATTGCTCATGCAAATAGCGCCCACAATTAAACAAATCTATGTTCCTTATAATCCGAATGATCCGGCTCCCGTATCGGCTTTGGAAACAATAAACAAATTTGCCCTCAAACTTGGGGTTACCCTCATCACCCGCGAAGTTCACAACGCCGATGAGGTTGAGGCTGCTGTTACGGATATTCCAGAGGAAGCTGATGCCCTTTTTCTCCTGGCTGATGGTCTGGTTGGCGCTCGTTCAAGTGATTTTGTAAAGACAGCCACCACCCGCCAACTGCCCACCTCAAGCGCCAATGCCGATGCGGTGAAGGATAACACATTGACCGGCTATGGTCCTTCTGCCGGTGGTTCGGGGAAACAAACCGCCCGCCTGGTCGACCAAATCTTTAAGGGCATCAAGCCCGGTGACTTGCCGGTAGAAACGTCTGAGTCCTATTTTTCAATCAACTTAAAAACAGCCCAGGCTATCGGTCTTGACATCTCGGACGAAATCTTGCGCCAGGCCGACACCATTGTTCGTTAAAAGCGCCGGTAAAAGCCATTACTGGCGTAGTCTCATTTAAATGAGACGAATAGCCCATAAACAAACACTCCAACCCACCGTCGGGTTGGAGTGTTTAACGGCTAAGAACGACGACCTTTGTCTTTTTCTTCATTGTCGATTGCTTATACTTTTTATTGAAATTGTGATTATGACGGCTCAGACACCGGCAGGAGGCCGCCGGAGAATGGGATTACCTTTACGCTCCTGAAACGTCAGGGTTAAGCTGGCTCAGTTTATGGGCGGTGAGCGGCGTAAACAACAGGATCAGGCCAATCAAGACCATTCCGCCGTTGAGGGGCGCGGCCTGGGTCAAAAGCCACCCGCCGACCACAAACAGCACACCCACCACTTCAATCGCCCGCTGAACAACTGCCGGCAGCGCCGTGACCAGTTCCGGGACTTCCAGAGCGGCTCGGATAGCGCTATAGACGGCTATCGGCCCAAATACCAGAACGATGATTTTTAGAAATTCGTACAGCATAGGTTACTCCTTATAGATTAATAAAAAAAGCGCGCCGCCACGCCGCAGTGCGCTCTCGAAGATAAGAGCTTATCATATTTATACCGGGTTGTCAACCCCCTCAAAACTTCTGTAGCGATTAAAATCGCACCTAAAAGGCTAAAGCCGGTCGTCGGCCTTCGCGGACGCGGAGAAAACGTGTCCGCGTAGGCGGACATTATGGCTGAAAGTCCTGTAGGGGCGACTTCAGTCGCGCAAATTTGAAGGGTGTGGGGTTTTTAAAATAAAAACAGCCGGGACACAAACGTATGCCTCTGGCTGCTCCCAAGAAACATGCTGTTTCTTACCGGCTGAAGACCCTAAAGGTCTTGGAGACCTTTAGGGTCTGGATTAGCTATAAAGAAACTCAATCTCTTGTTCATATCTCTACGGTAAAAATAGATCCAACCGGTTGGTTAGGTTCCACAAAGATGCGGCCCCCATGCGCTTCGGCGACCATTTTGCAGAACGCCAGCCCAAGTCCCACCTGGGGCACGCCTCGGCGTTTCAGTTCGACAATTTCGAATTGATCAAAAATACCCTCCCGATGCTCCGGAGGGATACCAGGGCCTTCATCCAAAACCTGGACCCGCAGATGAGATGCGCCCTCGGGCAGATCAGGCGACGGCTGCCGGTATTCTGCCCGCACAATCACAGTACTCTGAGCCGGCGAGAATTTAAGCGCATTGGAAATCAGGTTGTCCAACAATCTTTGAAACAAATTAACATCAAGCCAGACCTGGTCTGCGGTCGTGGGCAGATCGAATACCAGCTTGATTTTTTTGGATTGGGCGGCAATCTGATGGGTCTGTTCCACTTGCCGGGCTAGGGAGGGGATATCCACCAACGACCGGTTCAAGACGGGTTGGTCGGCTTCCATTTTAGCCACCATCAATAAATCGTTCACAAACGAGTCTAAATGTCGCACCTCGGTCTGGATTTGGCGGATGTGGGCCAGGTTTGCGGGAGTGAGATTGTTTTGCATCTGCAACAATTCACTAATACCGGCGATAACCGACAGGGGAGATCGAATATCATGCACCATCATGTGAGCCAGGTCTTCGCGCAAACTGAGCGTGGCTTCTAACCGGTCGTATTGCTGTTTGATGCGCATCATTGACCGGACCCTGGCCCGCAGTTCCAGCTCATTGACCGGTTTGCGAATAAAATCATTGGCCCCGGCCTCAAAACCGGCGATTAAATCCTTTTTGGTACTCAACGCTGTCACCAGGATGATGGGGATATACTGCCAGCGCTCGTCGGCTTTAAGACGCCGGCAAACTTCCAGACCATCCACCCCCGACATCATCACATCCAGCAGAATCACGTCTGGCTTGATGGTCTCAATGCAGCTCAGAGCTTCGACGCCGCTCGAAGCGAAGGCTAAATTATAGCCCTCCCTATGTAAAAATCCCTCTATTATATCGTGGGTGAAGGGTTCATCATCAACAATTAAAACCGTTCCTTTAGGGGGCATCAAAATATCCTCAATTACTCAGTAGTACTGTCAATGCGCCAGCCATCAGATGGATTGCTGCCTGCCCATCAGCAGCCTCCCCCACTACTTTCACCACCGGTGTTGTGGCTAAGAGCGCTCGCAACCCGTGACGCGAGCGAGGGTGGTCATCGGCAATCACAACTCTGATGGGTACATTCATTCTCTAATTTTTCCTCCGGCTAATTGATGGTTATGCTGTTAGGATACTATAAAAACCAGAGATTGTAATCAGCAAGAGGATGGGTTAGCCATAAACAAAAAGGGGTGCTTTATCAAGCAGTCCTATTCGACAATAAGTTGACCCTCCCTACAACATTTATAGTAACGTTTAGGGGCATTGGGCTAAGGTTGAATGAGCCGGCTTGGAGGCCGGCTCTTTTATTAAAAAAGTGTAGTAGTCAACGAGATGTTAAACATTCAACAAGCCGAGTTCAACGCTTTGGAGTCGAGGCTTTAGCCGGAAATTTGAGGCAAGAATCGGCTAAAGCCTCAACTCCAGGTGTACAACATCATCTTGACCATTACACTTTTATTAAAAAAGGGTAACTACTCAGCCGAACCCAAATCTAGACAATCCTGACCGCCGACCACTGACCGCTGACCGCCGAAAAGTTGGGTTACAGAGCGAGCAATTTATGGCGGTCGGCGGTCTGCCGTCAGCGGTCACAAGGCTCATTTGGAATGATGACTGAGTAGTTACAAAAAAGGCTTTATTTTTCAGCGGGACTTGGGGCAAGGGGCCTGGTCGCCTGAAACGCAACTTCCCATGAATAATGCCCGCCACAGTAGTAAGACTCATTCGCTCTTTTCCACTGGCACTCCAGCTCGTTGGCGCAGTAACCGGCCTGGATCATCTGCTCGTCGGGGATGGTGGTTAGAAAAGAGCTAAAGGGAAAGCTGACCTCGCTGGTGTAGGCCTGGCCGGTGGCGGCATCACGCTTGACGACGATCTCCATGGTGTTGGTCCATAAGTCAATTTCGGTGCGGCCCGGCCCCTTATTGCCGCTGGTCACTTCGACATTGTTCCAGCTATCCCCCACCACTACCCCATCCAAAGGCTGCCCATTAACGTCAAGCACATGAATAAAGATGACGTGCATACCCTTGGCGCAGCCGCTGTTTAAGGCCAACGGCCATAAGCGCCACGAGGCAATCCGAAAATCCACCGCCGGGGCCGGCGTAGCGGTGGATGTTGGCGTGGGGGGGATAGAGGTGGGTGTAGCGGTGTCGTTGGGTGTGGGGGTGCGGGTGATGGTTGGAGTCGCCGTTGGTACGGGCGTGGGGGTAGGTAAGGGCGTGGGGGTAGGGGTAGCCGTTGGCAGGGGCGTGACGGTGAAGGTGGGAGTAGCCGTGTAAGTGGGGCGGGGCGAGGGGGTCCACGTCGCGGTGAGCGTGGGGGTAGGAGTCGCCCACAGCGCAGCCAGGTTCAAGGGGCCACTACAGGCGGTCAGCAACCCAACCAGGGAGATATAAATTAGCCAGCGGATAGATCGATCCATTTGT
>CAZUNT010000310.1:0-5376 GCA_964622215.1 uncultured Caldilineaceae bacterium | reverse complement strand
GCGTAGAGGGGGTACATTTTGCTGACATTGCGGACAGAGATGGCGATGTCGGTTGAAGGTTGAAGGTTGGAGGTTGAAGGTTGAAGGTTGGAGGTTGGAGGTTCAACGTTTGCCTCGATTTCGGAGGTGTCAGTTGAATTAGAGGTGAGAGTATCAATCATTATCATTTCAAATCAATCGGGCTAAAAGCTTTGCCGGTACCTGGTCGCGCAAAGTGGGGTAGGCTTCCAGCAGTCGAGCAATGTCGGCCAGGTCCTTTTGCCGTTTGCTGGCTCGCCGGGTTGGGTCCTGGGCTGCCCAGATTTTGCCTTGTAAAATATCCTCTAAATTAGCAACCGGCAACGTTAAACCCAATACATTTCGCCACTCGGCCCGCTGGGGAAAAGAAGCATAACGTGGATCCGTTTGAATTTGGACTCGTAAATCCGAACCGGTTACTGATACATTCAGGCTGTGAGGAAAGGATTTAACCTGGAATAAACCTCGCAAAAGAGCTTCAACTTGCTCAAGCTGGTCAGTGGCTACTACCAAATCAAGATCCAGGCTAACCAACGGTTCGGCATAAGCGTTGACCGCTTGACCGCCGATGACGCAGTATTGAATCTGATGCTCGTTTAGAAGTGTTGTCAATTGTTCAAGAAGATTGGCTTGATCCACCGTAACAACCTTCCAAAAAGTGATCGCTTGCAAGCTCGATACTCCGAAAGATAAGAATAACACCCGATCTTACCAAACACCTATTTTAGCCTTAAAGCAAAATTGCGCCAAATCAACCCAAAAAATCAATAAACAGGGCTTGAGTGTGGCTCTCAAACCCCTCGGCAATATTACTCATCACCGAAACAGCCGCCCGCCGGATCTGGTCCTTTAAGCCAAAATCTTTAGCAAACGGACCACTATCAGTCATTTCATAAATAAGATTAGCCAACTGCCGCGCCGTCTGCCACGCCTCAATCTCTTCAAACCGAGTAATCTTCCCCATCTAACCTCTAACCTTTAACCTTTAACTTTCTTCAACCTTCAACCTTCAACCCTAAACGACGTCTGCAAACGTCTTCTTACTCTTCATAAACCAGATATAGCCCAACATACAGACCACCCCGGTGAGGATCGTTATCACCAAAAATTCGCTCCAATCCGGCAGTTGGCCCCACAGAATCACCCGCCGGAAATGGTTGATGATGAAGGTCAGCGGGTTCAGGTACAGGACGAAGCGTAGACGCTCCGGGATGGCTTCAGTGGGATAAAAAATGGGCGTCATATAAAACAGTACCTGCACCACCACGCCGGTCAATTGCCCCACGTCCCGAATAAACACACCCAGCGAGGCCAGGAACCAGCCCAACCCCAGGCACAGCAGCGCCAGCGGCAGGTACATCAGCGGCAGAAAGATGATGGTCCAGGGAATAAAACCGTGAAAGATCAGGTTGGCCGCCAGCAAAATTGATAAGCTGATAAGCGAATTGATCAAAGCCGAGCCAAGCACGCTGACCGGCAAAATCTCCAGGGGAAAAACCACCTTTTTGACGTAGTTGGGGCTGCCGACAATCAAGCCCGGCGCACGATTAATACACTCGCTAAAGACGCCAAAGGCAATCAAGCCGGTGAATAGGGTCAGGGCAAAACCGGCCTGGCTGCTGTCGGATAACGTGTTACCCCAGCGGGCCTTGAAGATGACGGAAAAGACAAAGGTGTAAATCAGCAGCATCAACAGCGGGGTAATAAACGACCAGACCAGCCCCAAAGCAGAGCCTTTGTAGCGGCCCAGGACTTCGCGCTTGGTGAACTGCCAGATCAACTCCCGGTGCAGCCACAGATGGCGGACCAGCTTGACCGGGTTAGCGTACTGGCGGGCGCTGTCGCGCCGGGCGGTGATAAGTTTGGTTGATAATGAACCGGAGTCGGCCACAGTCGCCATCAAATAACCTTGAGGGTGGCCGGATCGCCCAGATGGCGAGGACCAAGCTCCACTCTAATGAAATAAATTGTTTTAAGGGTCATAGCAGATATTAACCGTTTAATCTAACTTTTTGATGACTGCCTCAACTGCCTCTTGCATGGCCTTGGCGTAAGCCGGCAACTGAGCATAAAGTTCTTCCGCTAGCTCTTCCTCATAGGTGTGCGTGGCGAGGTTGCGGCTTTCTAGCATTTCCAAATATCGCCCATCCTCACTAATAATCCTTAAACGAAAGGCTTCTCGGATGCTGGAGCGGGGCGAGTTGACTTCTATCCCTTCCCTGGCGGCATACAGCTTTAGGATTTTCCAAAATAATTCAAAAGTAAATTCAAAACGTTGAATGGCCGAGTCGCGCACAAATTCATCTTTGGGGTGAACCAAGGCTTTCATCAACTGCTGATGGGCTTTCTGAAAACTTCTAATTAAGGCGGCCAGTCGAGGTTCCATTTACCACTCCTCTATATGTTGGCGAGCCTGTCGGGCAAACTCAGGGCTGACTCGCTTAAAATCCACCAGGTCAACCTTTTGTAGGATGGGCAATTGGTCTATCTCTTCTCGAATATGGGCCAGGGATACCAGTGGGATTTTTGCCGTACTTTCCAACCCAATATCAAAATCTGACCTGACCGTGTATTGGTGGGCCGCTCTTGAACCAAACAAAAAAATTCTTACTTCCGGTAAGAAGGCAGTGTGTTTATGGATAATTTCGGCTATTTTTTGCTTGACCTCGTCCTCGCTCATTATAGTTTGACCGTCTTAATCTAACTTGGGATTGTACCCCCGCGGATGCTGCTGAAACCAGCGCCATGCGTCCCCCACAATCTGCTCTAAATCCGAATGTTTCGGCTGCCAGCTTAACTCTCGTTTGATAGTGTCAGATGAGGCGACGAGGGTGGCCGGGTCGCCGGGGCGGCGGGGGCCAAACTCTGTCGGGATGGGGTGGCCGGTAATCCGGCGGGCTACCTCCAGCAGCTCTAAAATACTATAGCCCCGGCCATTACCCAGGTTGTATTTGCGGCTCGGTCCGCCCGCCTGCAAGGCGCGCAGGGCCAGGATATGGGCCTGCGCCAGGTCGAGCACGTGAATGTAGTCGCGCACGCAGGTTCCGTCCGGGGTGGGGTAGTCATGGCCAAAGATGGTGAACTTCTCCCGCTTGCCCTGGGCCACCCACAAAACTAAAGGGATAATGTGGGTTTCGGGATCGTGATCTTCGCCGTAGGTCTCGCTGGCCCCGGCGGCGTTAAAATAGCGCAGCGCAGTGTAGCGCAGGTGGTCAGTTCGATCCAGCCAGTACAAAAATCGCTCCAAAATCGCCTTCGACTCACCATAAGGGCTGCCCGGTACGATACGTTCTGTCTCGGCAATGGGTATCTGCTCCGGGTCGTCAAACAGGTTAGCCGTCGAGGAGAGGATAAAATATTTGGTTCCGGACTCGGCGGCCGCCCGAAGGAGATTCAGGCCATTGGTCACATTGTCGCCGATATACAGAAAGGGCTGGGCCATCGACTCGCCGACTAAGGTGTAGGAGGCAAAGTGCATAATGGCTTCAGGCCGGTACTCGCCAAATGTTTGGTTGAGTAAATTAACAACGGCCAGGACGCCCACCACAAACCTGGACCTGGGATGGACCGCTTCCCGGTGGCCCTGGTATAGATTGTCGTAAACCACCACATCTTCGCCGGCCTCAGCCAACTGCTCCACCACGATACTGCCAATGTAGCCGGCGCCGCCGGTCACTAAAATGGTCATGAAATTTTATCCTTTATGAGTTGTTTAACGAAGTTTCTATTTTACGCTGATTCAGAAGGGGCGCAAATCGTGAAAACTGCCCCAAAATAAAAAACGTTAAACGTTCAACGTTTTAACGTTCAACGTTTAACGTTTTAACGTTTTAACCCTTCAACTTAAATTGTGCGAAATCTCCTTCAAGGCCGGGTAAAGCTGGCGATACTGGGCGTAGAACCGTTCATACGTGGCGGCCGTGTCTGCCTGGGGCTTGGTCGAGCCGGTCACTTTGATGCTGGCCTGGCAGGCTGTATCCACATCCGGCCAAACGCCGGCGCTCACCCCGGCCAGCAGGGCCGCGCCGTAGGCCGCGCCCTCGGTGGTGTTGACCGTGACCAGTTCCGCATTGAGGACATCGGCCAGGATTTGCCGCCACAGCGGACTCTTGGCCCCGCCGCCCGACACCCGCACCTGCTTGATTTCGGCCAGGCCGGCCGACTTCATCAGTTCAAAGCTGTCGCGCAAGCCAAAAGCCACCCCCTCCAACACGGCCCGGCTGAAGTGGGGCTGGGTGTGGCGTACGGTCAGGCCAACAAAGGCCCCTCGCGCCAGGGGGTCGGGGTGGGGGGTGCGCTCGCCGGTCAGGTAGGGCAGGAAGAGCAGCCCTTCGCTGCCGGGCGGGATGTTGTTGGCCGGGGCCAGCAGGGTGTCAAAATCAACGCCGGGAGCCAGAGTATCCCGATACCAGCGCAGGCTGCCCGCCGCCGAGAGCATGACCCCCATCAAGTGCCAGCGGCCCGGCACGGAATGGCAGAAGGCATGCAGCCGGCCCTCCGGCTCGATAAAGGGTTCATTCGTGCTGGCAAAGATCACGCCTGAGGTGCCCAGGGTCAGGGCGATGATACCCGACTGGACCACGCCGACGCCCACAGCTTGCGCCGCCTGGTCGCCGCCGCCGCCGACCACCGGCGTGCCTGCTTTGAGGCCGGTGGCCTGGGCCGCCTCGGCCGAGATGTGACCGGTTACCTCCGGCCCTTCGTAGGTTTTGGGCAGCCAGGCCGCCGGGATTCCCAACTTATCCAGGACTTCCCCCGACCAGTCACGTTTGGCCAGGTCGAACAGGAGCATCCCCGCGCCGTCGGCCTTGTCTACGGCAAAGTCGCCGGTCAGCTTGAGGCGGACATAATCCTTGGGCAGCAAGATGTGTTTGGCCCTGGCGTACACATCCGGCTCGTTCTTGCGCACCCACAGAATCTTGGGCGCGGTGAAGCCGGTCAGGGCGTCGTTGCCGGTGATTTTGATGAGATTGGCCTTACCCAGCGCCGCCCGGATGTCGTCGCACTCCGCGCCGGTGCGCTGGTCGTTCCACAGGATAGCCGGGCGCAGCACTTGACCTTTCTCGTCCAGCAAGGTCAGGCCGTGCATCTGCCCGGTCAACCCCAAGGCGGCTACATCGGCGCCGGAGACGCCGGTCTCTTTTAACACCTGCCGGATGCTGTTGACCGTGCCGTTCCACCAATCCGCCGGGTCTTGTTCGCTCCACAGCGGTTTGGGCGTGGACAGCGGAATTTCGGTGGTCGCCGATCCGGTTACGTGCCCTGTTGGGTCAATCAAGAGGGCTTTAACACCCGTTGTCGATGCATCGATACCGAGAAAGTAAGCCATGTTCAACTCCTTAATTATAAATAAATAGT
>CAZUNT010000309.1:0-5434 GCA_964622215.1 uncultured Caldilineaceae bacterium | reverse complement strand
TCAATGTCCCGGCGGGCGGAACAGGCACGGTCGAGACCGGCTACGTCTACGACCAACAGATAACCGGGCGGGTCTTCATCGACCTGGATGAGGACGGCAGCTACGACCCGGCCAACGGCGAGACCCCCATCCCGAATATCACGGTGGTCATCACCGACAGCCTGGGCATCACCTACACCGTCCAGACCAATGCCTCCGGTCAGTACACTCAGACCGTGCCCCCCGGCGCAACCTTTGTCAATGTGGATGAAACCGATGGTGATATGCCCGCTGGCGTGGTGCTCAGTCCCGGCTCGACCGACCCGGCCAGTGTCAACGTCCCGACCGGCGGCGCCGGCAGCGTCGAGACCGGTTATGTCGAATTACCGGATATTGTTCTAGCCAAGACCCCGGATAACCAAACCGTTCAGAGCGGTTCACTGGTAACTTTCACCATCACGGTGACGAACACGGGCAATGTGACGCTTAACCCTGTTACCATTACCGACGTGTTGGCTCCAGCCTGCGACCGGGTATTGTCGTTGGGCTTGCTGCCCGGCTTTAGCAGCAGCTATCAGTGTGCTGTGACGGCTAGCGCCGGCTTTACCAACACGGCTGTTGTCACCGGCGTCTCGCCTATCGGAACGGTGGTAACCTTTACCGATACGGCGCGGGTGGATGTCGTGCATCCCAATATGGAAATCAACAAGTCGGTGGCGCTGGCCAGGGTGGTGCCTAACCAGGGTGTCACCTATACCATCACCATTACCAATACCGGCGATGTGATCCTGAACCCGGTGGTGGTGACGGATACCCTGCCGGCGGGCTTTACCTATGCCTCCGGCACAGGCAGCCCGTCTGAGCCGGCGGTGAATGGTCAACGCCTTGTGTGGAGTAATGTCGCTCCAACAGGTGGGTTGAATCCGGGACAAACGGTCCAGGTTAGTTTTGTGACGACCATGCCTACAACTGCCAACACCTACTTCAACGTGGTAGTGGTGGAAGGCACACATCCCGCCGGCGTTATCACCCGTACCGATGATGTGCCGGTAACGGTGGTCGACCCACAAATTGCCCTGGTCAAGAATACGGTGCCGCCGGGGGTGGTGAACGGCCTGGTTACCTTCACCATCCGTATCACCAACGTCGGGCCAAGCGCTATTGACCAACTACCGCTGGTTGACCACTTCACCGGGCCTGTAGTTTACGTAGGGGGCACGCCGCCGGCCAATACGGTTGATAATGCCGCCCAGGTCATTGCCTGGAACGACTTGACCGATACCTTTGGCCGCAACCTGCCGCCGGGTGAGAGCTTTGTCCTGACCACAGTCTTCTCGCTGACGACAAATGCCGAGACCTTTAGTATGTCTAACACGGCTGGGGTGAGCGATGCGATTGACGTCTTTAGAAATTCGGCTAACCGCCCCAGCGACACCGAAACCTTGACCAACGTGCCTACGGCAGTTGACCTGCTCTACTTCACCAGCGGGCAAATAGGCAACGAGGTAGAACTCCGCTGGGCGACGGCAGTTGAATATGACAACTATGGCTTCCGGCTGCTACGCAGTACGAGCGGGAACTTCGCCGATGCGGTGGAAGTTGGCTTTGTGCCGGGGCAGGGACAGGGTACGGTTTCCGGGACAGCTTACAGCTTTATTGATAAGACGGTAGAGGTCAATCAAACTTACACCTACTGGTTGGTAGATATAGATTTCAACGGCGTCGAAACACCGCATACCGAAACTACCTCTATCAGTATCAATGCCGGCGGCACTGGAACCAAGCTTTACTTGCCGCTCATCTTTAATAAGTAGTAGAACTCCTGGGGGGCTAATGCCCCCCAGGACCCTTGTAATCAACCGGACGATGGATTCAAAGAAAGCAATGGATATTGAGAGGTTGGTTCAAAGCCACCAGGTTCTGCCTAAATTATTTCTGATCAGCCTGGTGTTGCTTTGTTTTTCCTGGGCCTCCCCCCCCCAGGCTGCGGCCCAAAACCCGGTCGAGCCGGTTATCAGCCAATCCACCGAAAGCAGTTTAACCTTAACCTGGACTCCTCCGGCTTATTCCTTGACCACTGTTGAGATCGATGGTGTTGAATATAACCGGCTGGATATGGCCCATACCTCGCCATCGGCTAAACCCGGTTCCCCTGAACTTCCGCTCTACAGCGGCTTGATTGGCCTGCCCCCCACCGGTGAAGCGCGGCTACGCCTGCTGGAGGTAGAACGAGAAATTGTGACGCTGTCAGGGCCAATCCTGCCGGCGCCGTCGCCGCAAACAATCGAATTTTCGCCCACCGAAATTGACCCCCTGGCTCTGGCCTCACAATTAACGACCCGCCAGCCCGACCCGGTCATCTACACGGCCAATACTTTTTATCCCGGTGACGTAGCTCACCTCGGCCCGCCTCAGCAATTGCGCGACCGCCGAGTCGCCGCGCTGACCATCTATCCCCTGCGAGTCAACCCGGTTAGCGGCGAGATGGAAGTCATTCGCTCCATCCAGCTTGAAATCACCTTCACCCAACCTGCCCGGCCCGTTGCTGCTTTAAGCGGGCAGGCCGCAGCCGATCCCCTCACCCCGGCCCTGCGCTCCATCTTGCTCAATCCAGAGGCCGCCCAATGGGTAGGCGACACGGTCAGGGATGACCTGAGCGGGCGGGACTTGAGCGTTGCCTCAACCGAACCAACCTTCAAGATCAAAGTGGGAGAGGCCGGCCTTTATGCCTTAACCTATACCGAGTTACAGAACGCCGGGCTGCCGGTCAGTACGCTAGACCCGCGCACCCTGAAATTGAGTCACGGGTATCCGCGCCAGGAAGTAGCTATTCTGGTGGAAGGTGAAGACAATGGCCGCTTCGATTCCGGCGACCGGCTGCTGTTTTATGCCGACCCGGCCTTCAGCCGCTACGTTAATGACGATGTCTACTTTTTGAGTTATGGAGGAGCTAACGGCTGGCGTATGGAGAGCCGTTCAGGCAGCCCGGTTGGGTTAGCGGCGGGTACAGTCCGGCGAGTGGCCACGGCTGAAGCCAACGTCTACTACGACCCGCTTTATCCGGGGCGCAACGGCGACCGGTGGTACTGGGATAAACTTTTTACCCCCGGCCAAACCAGCCGGACTTACTCGATCCAGGTAGACAAGCCGCTTACCTCCGGGCCAACCGCTACCCTGAGCCTGTGGCTGCAAGGATACACCGATCCTGTCCAAAACCCGGATCATCGGGTGAGAGCAACGGTGAATGGAACCATAGCCAGGTGAGATACCCTGGGATGGCAAACAAGCCATTACCGCAACCTTTACGATAGCCGGCGCAACTCTGATCAACGGCCAGAACCAGATCAATTTATCCTTGCCGGGCAGCGGCGCTTCCGTCGAGGGGGTGTGGCTCGATGCGCTGGCGATGACTTACCCTACTAATCAGGCCCCTGCCGGCCAGCTTCGTTTTCAAGGGGAGGCCGGTCGGAAAAGCTACACCCTTAGCGGCTGGAGCGGCGCGCTCGCCGTGTACGATGTCAGCAACCCCTTGGCTCCTCAGGTGGTAACTGATTGTAGCCTGGCCGGTTCAACGTTAACTATTGGCGACGCCGACGCTAACCCGGCTGCCTACCTGGTTGTGCCCGTAACAAAGATCAAAACGGCGCTATCTATCAGCCAGGCTAAAATAGTCAATGACCCGCCCGACGGGGCTGATTATATCATCATCACGCCTCCCAGTTTAGCCGGGGCCATTGCTCCCCTGGCAGCTTATCGCGCCGAGCAGGGTTTGCGGGTGATCACCATAGATGTAGAAGCTATTTACGATACCTATGGCCAGGGGCGAATGGACGCGGCTGCCCTAAAAACCTTTTTACACCATGCTTACACCACCTGGGCCGGTCCTGCTCCGCTGTATGTTTTGCTGGTGGGCGACGGCAGTTATGATTTCAAAAATTACAGCGGCTTCAACCCCCAAACCCTGCTGCCGCCTTATCTGGCTCATGTAGATCCCTGGTGGGGCGAAACCGCCGCCGATAACCAACTGGCCACTGTAGCCGGCCAGGATAACCTGCCTGATTTATTAATTGGCCGCCTCTCGGCTACCACCTCGGCTGAGGTGACGACGATGGTGGATAAAATCATCCACTACGAAACCAACCCGGCCTTCGGTAACTGGAACGCCGCCCAAATTTTTGTGGCCGATAACCCAGATGGGGCCGGTGATTTTTACGCCGAAGCCGACGAGGGTTACAACAGGGTTCAAAGCCCGTTTTGGGGTAAACGTTTATACTATAGCAACACGCCTACCGGTCAACCTTATGTTTTTGCCAGCGCCGATTCGCTGCGGGGTAATTTTTTGGCCAGTTTCAATAGTGGAGCCAGCCTTGTAACGTTTCACGGTCATAGCTCCTGGCATCAATGGGCGGAAGAGTCCCTGTTTCATCTGAACGATATTACCTCGCTGAATAACCAGTATCGCCTGCCTGTCGTTTTGGAAATGACCTGTTTTACCGGCTTTTTTCATCATCCAGAGTATCCAGCCCTGGATGAGAGCTTACTGCGCCGCTCAGGCGGCGGGGCGATTGCCGTTTGGGGCAGCACCGGCCTGGGCGTCTCTCCGGGGCACGCCCGCCTACAGGCTGGTTTTCTCCAGGCTATCTTTGATCAAGGAGAAACAAATTTAGGCGCTGCCGTGTTGGCCGGCAAAACCACGTTATACGCAACAGGCTCGAACCTGGATTTGCTGGACACGATGACCCTCTTTGGCGACCCCGCGTTAAAACTGTATCTCACCGTAACCCCGGTGAATTACACCAATCAGATTTATCTCCCCCTCGTCACTCGCAACTAACAAAACACATTCCCATTCGGGTAGCGGCAGCCAGCGCCAGTGGATCTGACCTTCCTCGGACACTACGACTCACCGGCCGAAATGATCCACCAAGATCTCGATGAAACAAAAAAGGCACTCATCTAATGAGTGCTTTGTGTGAAATATGGGCCGGGTGGGAGTCGAACCCACACGAGGGTTAAGCCTCGGGGGATTTTAAGTCCCCTGCGTCTGCCATTCCGCCACCGGCCCTTAAGCTGACGGAATATTACAACAATTGCCCGAGATAGTCAAAGGGAAGCGTTCTCGAAAAGTTATTATCTACCAAACATTACTACTCAGATGGTCGGTTAGTGAACAAAATCTGGACCACGAAAGGGGCGAAAAAGGCGAAAAGCACGAAAGGTTGAACTTCGACCGACCCGTTGACCTATTATTTTCGCGCCTTTCGCTTATTTCGTATTTTTCGTGGTCCAAAACCCTACCCACCTGAGCAGTTACCCCGGCCCGAAGAAAAAACCCAACCCCCAGGCGGTTCGCGCTGTGTTGGAGGAGGACAGATTTCCAAAGTTTGATGAGAGCCTTGCACCATCAATTCTGAGGACAAAATTGTCAACGAATATGGAACGAATAAACGAATTC
>CAZUNT010000308.1:3899-5443 GCA_964622215.1 uncultured Caldilineaceae bacterium | reverse complement strand
GCACGATGTCGTAAATCGTAAATACCCAAAGGGCACGATGTCGTAAATCGTAAATCGTAAATCGTAATAGTCCCCACCCGAGTCCCAACGTGATGGCCGGCAGGGCGGGGAAAAGGTGGCGGCCCTGAGCGGTTTCGACCAGGCTGCCGGTTAAGGCAAAGCGGATCATAGGCAGGGGCAGAAAAAAAAGAGGGGAGAGGAGGAAGAGGGTGAGGGGGAAAACATGAAACGTCCCAAAGGGAGGCTTCGCTCTGAAACGGAAGACGCAAGACGCAACACGTAACATATGAGGGATGATGGCTACGAGGCAGATAATTGCTAGCAGCCCGTAAACCCAGGCCGGCAGGTCAATGACGCTGCCGCCGCCAAAACTGCCCCAGAAGGTTTCAAAGAGGGTGACAAACCATTCCAACCAGGCCGAAATAGGGGGAAGAGCCGGAGAACCCCCGGCGGCGATGTGGCGAAGCGAGGCGTCGCTGGCCCCGGCGCTCAAGGCGGCCAGCGAACCGGGCAGCCAGCCCAGGCGTTCTACCTGGTTGAAGTTGAACCAGGTGAAGATGAACCACCAGCCGGCGGTGAGGAAGGCGCCGGTGAAGAGTAGTAAATAGTGAATAGTGAATTGTGAATTGTAAATTGTGAACGGTCGATAATGACTCTTAGCTTGTTGGGTGGATAAGGTAGTTATTTGGAACCAGATAAGCCAGGTGATGGTGAAGGCCCACAGGGGGAAGGCGTTGTATTTGGCGATGGTAGCCAGGCCCAATAGTGCCCCCAACAAAAAGGCTTGAGGCCGGGTGGGGCGTTTGGCGTAGTTAATCAGGATCAGGAAGACAAAGCCGGAGAGACAGATAAGCAGGTTGTCGTCGTTGAGAGCGCTGCCGATAAAAAGGGCCTGGGGTATGAAGGCATGCAGCGCGGCAGCGCCGGTTGCCAGGAGGCGCTGCCGGGTTAAGCGCCAGGCAATGGCATAGGTCAGCGTCACGGCCAGGCTGGTCAGGGCGACGGAGATCAACCGGCTCAAATGCCAGGCCAGGGGCAAACCGCGCCAGGGTGGAGTTTCGTCGGCGGTATGGATAAAGGCGGCGATAGTCTGGCCGTTGGTGGGAATGAGCCGGCGGGGCGAATCGCCGACGGCTTTGAGGCGAGTAGGCGGCGTATCGCCGTTGAGGGCAAGCGGCCCGGCTATCAAAAAGTGATAGAGCGGCGGCCAGGCCGAACGATACCCCGCCTCTTGCCGTTCCGCCAGCGTGGCGGGCAAACGACTATGTTCGGCTATGAAACGGGCATAACCCAGATGAGCCGGTTCATCAGGGGCTTCGCCCAGAGGTACGTGGCCGGCGTAGGTTAGGACGAGGGCAAAATGGAGCAGGAGGACCAGGAGAATAGGGAGGTGAGAAATGGGTGATGGGTGATGGGTGATGGGTGATAGGTAAGACACCAGGTGTGAAACCTGAAACCTGAAACCTGAAACCTGATTATCTATCGTCTGCTTACTTGTCACCTTGTCACCTGGCTCTTGTTAGCCTCATACCCAACCTCCCACC
>CAZUNT010000308.1:0-3799 GCA_964622215.1 uncultured Caldilineaceae bacterium | reverse complement strand
CCCAACCCCTGGTTACTCCACTCGAATGATGGTATTGAGGATAACGAAATCGGCGCCGGGCCGGCCGGCTGCGTCGATGACCGGTACACGCTTTTGGGTGGCAGGGTCGTACCAGCCTACATGCAGCCGATGATCGCCGGCGGGGGCGCCGGCCGGGATGGTCAAGCTGTATTTATCGGTGATCTCTTCACCGGGCTGCCAGAGGGTGGTGGGATAGCTGCCCCAGACCGGCTGGTTGTCCTGGCCGGTGCGATTAAAGCCATCGGCGGCAATCAGGTGGACAAAAACGGTGTAGGGAACGCCGGTTGAACCGCCGGCCTGCCAGTAGAGGGAGAGGATGAATTCCTTTTCCGATTTAAGGGTCAGCAGATAGTTATGGCCCTGACCGTTAGCCGGGAGGGGGACGAGGCGCGAAACACCTTTTTTATCCAGGATTTGATAGCCGCGCAGGTGCAGACCGTTGGCAAAATCGACCGGCTGGCTGATGAGGAGGGTTTCGATGGTGGGGGGGCTGAGGTACAGGTTGAGATTGTAATCAGGAAAAAAAACCTGGTTGACCCGGTCGGCGTGGCGGTCCAGCCAGTTAAGGACATCGCCTTGCTCGTCAAAACCCTGCCGCAAGAGAGGCAAACACCAGATGCGCCGGTAAGCGTTGGCGATTTGTTCGGTTTGCTCCAACCGAAATTCCACCGGCCGGTCGCGCTCGGCCGGGACGACATAAAACGGCAGGTTATTGGGGCTGTAGTAACTGACCGAAGCCTCCGGGAAATTGGTCAGCATGACATCACCGGGGCGAGCTTGGTCGCTGACGTAATCATGATAGAGCCGCCAGGGCAGAGCTTTGGCATAAGCCGGGACGGTGAAATAGTTGATCAGAGAGACGACGTTAGCCAGCAGGAGGAAGGCGAGCAGGCCAAGAGCAAAAAAATGAACGCTTCGCCTGAAGGGTAAAAGATGAAAGTTGGATGCAAATTGGTGGCCTGTGGTCGGCGGTCGGCGGTCGGCGGTCGGCGGTCGGCGGTCGGCGGTCGGCGGTCTGCCCAGTTGCCAGAGGGTCAGAAAGCCTACGGCCAGCAATAGTTCAAAGGCAGGTTGGGCCTGGATGAGAAAGCGCTCTTTGAAAAAGGGCCGGCCAACGGAGAGGGCAATGACGCTCAGAACCGGCACGGCGAAGAACAAGCTCCAGAAGCTGCCCGCTACCCCTTCACGGCGGAGCAGCGCGGCCAGGCCGGTGAGCCAGAGAGGAGCCAACAGGAGGCTCACCCCCCAACCCCAGGCGTCGGCGATGGTGAAGCCGGTCAGGAGCGAAGTTGAGGCCAGGCGCAGGATATCTGTGGTAGGGAGTGTGTCGATGCCTCCCCCGGCTTCGCCCCCGGCAAAGCGGTAGGCCAATTGTAGACCGGGGATGATAAGCAGGCCAATCGCGCCCTGCGAGGCCAACCAGGGCCACTTTTGGTCCCAAAACCGGCGATAGTTTAGCACGACAAAGAGGCCCTGAAAGGCAATCAAAAAGACAGTGTAGTAGTGGATGTAAAAGCAAGCAACGGTCAGGACAACATAAATTAGCCAGTAAAAAACAGGTGTTACATGGTGTGTCTTACGCCTGGCATAGGATATAGCAGGTAAGAGATGAGGCACATCGGCGAAGAGAGCCTGCCACAAAGCCCAAGATGAGAGTAACCCCAACAGCGTTATAAAGGGGTAAGAACGGACATCCTGGGCCAGCCAGATTTGGAGGGGGTTGACGGCGAGCAGGCCGGCCGCCAACAAACCGGGCCGGTTATCGCCTAAGGTCCGGCGAGCCAGCCTGTACAAGGCGGCCACGCTTAAAACGCTGGTCGCCACCCCGATAAAACGCATGGTCCAGGCGTTTTCACCCATCAGCCACTGCCAGGGATGGAGCATCAGGTAGTACAGTGGCGGATGAGGATCGGTGACTCGGGAGAGTTCCCACAATTCGGTGATGGGCAAAGCGGAGTAAATCACACTGGCGGCTTCATCGCCGCGCAGAGATTGACCGTCAAGCTGGTAGATGCGGAGGAAGAAGGCGAGGAGAAGGAAAAAGGTAATAAGGGTATGGGGTAAGTGTGAAACGTGAAGCCTCTCCATAAGACGCTTCGCTCTGAAACGTGAAGCGTGATTCACTGCTACCTGCCACCTTATCACCTGACTTAAAACCCCAGTTCTTCAGCTTCAGTTTTCAAGCTTAACAAATTTGGCTTTGGGCCTTGCCATTATTCCCCAGTGTACCACTCAAAAATAAAACCAACAATCTTAGCCTCTGGTTCTATTTGTTTCACCGGGGACGCCGATTCTGGGCGATACGTTCATCCACCGTTTTTCTAGCGATGATTTCATACAAGATAGCCTGACTATTACCGTGCTTACGCAAGATACGTCCCAACCGCTGCACATATTCACGGGCGCTGGCGCTGCCCCCTAAAACTATGGCGATTTTAGCTGCCGGCACATCGACCCCCTCATTGAGCACTTTTGAGGTCACAATAGCTCGGTAGACGCCAGCTTGAAAGCCCTCCAGGATCGCTTTGCGCTCTGCGGCGACGGTTTGGTGGGTGATAGCCGGGATGAGATGCCGCCGGCTGATCTGGTAGGCAAAACGATTATGGGCGGTGAAGATAAGCATTTGCTGATCTCGATGTTCGCGGAGGAGCTGGTCGAGTATATCCAGTTTTCCCTGGGCTTGATGCACAATTTCTTTGAGTTTTACTTCCGCCACCTTAGCCCGACGCGCCTCCTGTTCGTAGGCGCTGCGCCGGGTTAACTCGTCCCACCAATTAGGGCCGTGACTCTCCCGCAGCCGGGCTTCACGGATGTAACCGGTGTAGGCAGCATAAGCAGTGTCGTAAGTGGCTCGTTCGGTTGAGGTTAAGTCAACTCGAATACGGACAGTGCGGTATTCGGCCAGTTGGTCGCCGGTTAGATCGTCAATCCGTTTGCGGTAGACTACCGGTCCGACGAGTTCATCCAATAGGGCCACGGGGTCAAAATCAGCTCCCAAAGCTGTCCAGGACGACGGAGATGGAGACTTATCCTCCAGTCCTCCAATCTTCCAACCCTCCAACCCTTCGGGCTGAACCTCAGGGCGAAGCCTTCCTTCGGGATACGTAGCTGTCAACCCCAAACGGTAAGGTGCAGCGCACATCAAGGCGATTTCGTGCCAGGATGGGGCCGGCAGGTGGTGAATTTCGTCAAAGATAATTAGCTTAAACCGGTCCCCCAGGGTTTCGGCGTGGGTATAGGCGCTGGGATAGGTGGTGATGGTAATCGACTCTAGCTTTTTCTCCTGCCCATACCAAACGCCGATGGGCGGGCCGACAGCGTTTTCCAGGGCGGCGTACCACTGGTGCAGCAGGTCAAGAGTAGGGACGACTACCAGGGTGCTGACAGCCGTTTGAGCGATGGCGTGCAGGGCCAGGAGGGTCTTACCCGCGCCGGTCGGCAGCACGATGCTGCCCCAGCGGTTAGCAGCCAGCCAGGCGTCAAGCGCTTCGACCTGGTAAGGATGAAGCACGCGATCATCTCGTAAGGTGAGCGACAGGTCGCGCCAGCGGGGAATAGTATTACGAATACCCTGAGTCTTTAACCAGGGTCGAATAGCCCGGTAGTGGACGGCCGGACAGCGCCACCTGGCATTAATCCAGTGGAAGCAATCAGGCGGAGTTATACTTTTGGAGATGTGGTCCAGGACAATTGCACCGCCCAAAAAGTAAGCCCTGGGAGTGTTTAGGTCTTTTGGTTCGGTCAAGCTAAACCGTCATTTCCCCGGAGGCGATCTTTC
>CAZUNT010000307.1:0-5549 GCA_964622215.1 uncultured Caldilineaceae bacterium | reverse complement strand
TGTCCTGCCTTTCGTGTGCCCGTCGTTGACACCACCGGGGCCGGTGATTGCTTCACCGCCGCATTCTTAACTGCTTATCTCCGCCGGTTTCCGCTCAACCAAACCCTGTTATACGCCCACGCTGCTGCCGCCCTTTCTATCCAGGGCTACGGCGCTCGCGGCGCTTTACCCACCGACGAGCAGGTTCATCATTTTTTAACCACCGGCGCTAACCGTTTCTCTACCGGCTCAACCCAGCCGGAGATTTAAGTTTTAACCCCTTTCTGTCCCCAATTTACGATTTCTTTACGCTAAAATTTACGATTTCTACACGGTGATCGGTTATGATCGTCCTATGAAGCCTGCCAGTCACTTTAACGTTCAAACGTTCAACGTTCAACGTTCAAACGTTCAACGTTCAAACGTTCAACGTTCAAACGTTATTTTCGAAGGGGACTAAAAATGACGGCTGTCAATATTTTCCAACATGAGTCGCACGGTGAAATATTCGCCGCAGGTGAGGTTATCTTCCGGGAGGGCGAGCCGGGCGAAGTTATGTACGTGATCCAGGAGGGCGAAGTGGAACTGTGTTCGAATGAGCATCTGCTTGAAATCGTTGGTCCCGGCGGTATCTTTGGCGAGATGGCCTTACTCGATCCAACCAACCGCAGCGCTACGGCCATGGCTCGGACAGACTGCCGGGTGGTGTCGCTCAACCAGGCCCGTTTTAAGGTACACGTCCATCACACCCCTTATTTTGCTATCCAGGTCATGCGGGTCATGGTTGACCGGCTGCGCGGGATGAACCAAGAGGCCCATAAGCAGTTCGGTTGACAAGAAAGATCAATTTTGACAAGGGATAATGGGATAGGGTGAAAATGAGGAAGAAGATCTCATAAAATTATTTGGCTAAATTTTTAGTAAAAAAGGGGGGAACACGATGCTAAAGCAAATTATACGCTGGAGTACCATCTTATCGGTCTTATTAATGGGGGGGGCCGGCTGGTTAAACACTCAAGATCGGGTGGCGGTTGGTCAGGCTATAGCCCAGGCGGCCAGTGAGCCGGTGAGCGAAAAATCGACGGCCCTGACCGAAGTTGACCATTTGGGGTTGCCGCTTATCTTTGTACCCAATGCCGGTCAAAACGATCCAGCCATACATTTTCAGGCCCATCCGCTGGGGGGAACAATTTTCTTCACCCCGGCGGAAGTCGTCTTATCTTTGCCGGGAGTTGGCGCTCAATTACCCCAGCCCCATGATGGGGCGGCGATAGTGCGGCTGCGCTTTGAAGCGGCGAATCCCATGCCGGAAATTACCGCCGCCAACCGGCTGCCCAGCCTGGTCAACTACTTCGTTGGCGCTGATGCTGCCCGCTGGCGAGCCAACCTGCCTACCTATGAGGGGATCGTTTATCAACAACTCTACGACGGCATTGATCTCCATTATGAAGGTACGTCACAAGCCCTCAAGGGGACTTACTGGGTCGCACCCGGCGCCGACCCCAACAGCATCCGCTGGCACTACGAGGGGATTGAGCGAGCAGATATTGACCCGGTCAGCGGTGATTTAATTCTTACCTTGCCGGGTCAGGGCGACTCGGAGCCGCTCACCCTGGTTGAAAAAGCGCCCATCGCCTGGCAAACCATCTACAACCGGCGTCTCCCGGTCGAAATTCATTACACGCTTACGACGGAAACCGATCAGCCCAGACCGGACTCCTCCCAATCCATTTCGCTCGGCTTCTCCCTCGGCTCCTACAACCCGGCCTACCCTCTCATCATTGATCCCTACCTGGTCTACAGCGCCCTCATTGGCGGCAGCGGGTTCGATGAAGGTCGTGATATTGCCGTAGACAGCGCCGGTAATGTCTATCTGACCGGCACAACCCTATCAACCAACTTCCCCAGCGCTGCAGCGCCTCAAAACACCTACGGCGGTTCAAACAACAATAATTTTGGTGATGCTTTTATCGCCAAGCTCAATCCGGCCGGTAATGCCCTGGTTTATATGACCTACCTGGGCGGTAATGGGGCTGACATCGGCGATGCGATTAGCGTGGACAGCCTGGGCAATGCCTACGTCACCGGCCTGACCGAGTCGAACAATTTTCCGACCACAGCCGGCGCCTACCAGCAGAATCGGGTGGCGCAAAACTGCACTACCCCGCCCTGCGCCGACGCCTTTGTAACCAAGCTGAACGCCGCCGGCAATACCCTGGCCTTTAGCACCTACCTGGGCGGCGGTGGTGAGGAAAACATCAGCATGCTGGATGCCGGAACCCGCGACAACACCACCGGCATTGCCATAGATGGCAACAGTAACGTTTATGTCACCGGTGTGACTTTCTCGACCAATTTCCCCACCCAAAATCAGGTCTTTAATGATGGAGATGGCGCCTTCAGCGATATTTTCTTATCCAAGTTGAGCGCCAACGGCCAAAGTTTGCTCTACAGCACCTACCTGGGCGGCAACGGCGCAGAGTATGGCGGGGACGTCGCCGTAGATAACGCCGGCAATGCCTACCTGACCGGGGCCAGCCTGGCCAACGACTTCCCCCGCCGAAATGCCCTGCAGAACAGTGTCTCCACCATCCCAGATGCAATTGTGGCCAAAATTAACACCACCCAGAGCGGTGACGCTTCGTGGGTTTTCAGCACCTACCTGGGCGCTAATGGGGCCGACTACGGTTTTGGCATCGGCCTGAATCCCACCACCGGCAATATCTACGTAGCGGGCTATACCACGTCGCTCAACTTACCCACCGTCAACGCCTATCGGGCGACCAATACCAGCGCCGGCGACGCTATCCCGCAAGATGCCTTCCTGACCGTGTTGAATCCGGCCGGCAGCGCCCGGCTCTACAGCACCTACCTGGGCGGCAGCGACAATGACGTGGCCTACGGGATGGACCTGGATCCTCAGGGCAATGTTTACCTGACCGGCACAACCAATTCCGATGACTTCCCCAGCCGCGCCCCCTGGCAAGCTACCCGTTCCGACTTTCGGGATACCTTTGTGGTTAAGCTGAACCCCAGCCAGAATGGAGACGCTTCCCTGGTCTACAGCACCTTTTTTGGCAGCCCGCTCAATGATTACAGCTACGGCATCGCCGTAGACGGGCAGGGCGACGCCTACATTACCGGTTACGGCAGCGGCGCCGCCGACGATGAGTTTCCCATCCATACCACTATTGGCCCTAACGGCAGCGGCAACGGCATCCTGGTAGCCAAATTTGGCCCGCCGCCGGCCGCACCAGCCGATAAATTTATCTACTTGCCGTTGATCATAGCTAATAACGAGCCTGATATTCCAGAGTAAGTCGAGTCAGTCGTCACGAACCTGTGGTACACCACCAAGAATGAAAATCTGGAGTGCAGATTAATTCTGCACTCCACAAAAGCTATTCTCTGGGGAGGAAACTTATGCTGCGCAAACTCTGGCTGCCCACATTTTTAACCCTGTTGACCTTAATCAACCTGACCACCGTTCTCCTGAATCGCCCCAACCCCGTCCTGGCCCAGGAAGGAATCAGCGTCCAAGCCGCGTTGGGCACGGCCTTCACCTACCAGGGCCGCCTGACTGACGCCGGTGGCCCGGTTAACGCCGCCTGCGACTTTCAATTCAGCCTGTTCGATGCGGTCGGCAGTGGCAGCCAGGTGGGCAACACCCAGACCACGCCCAACGTGACGGTCAACGGCGGCCTATTCACCGCCCAGTTGAACGGCGGCGGCGAGTTCGGTCCCACTGCCTTTACCGGCGAAGCTCGCTGGCTGCAAATTGCCGCCCGCTGTCCGGCCGGGAGCGGCAACTTCACCCTATTCGATCCGCGCCAGCCACTAACCGCCGCGCCCTATGCTCTGTTCAGCCGCTCGACCGGGGCGCTCAACGGCTACCCCGTCAGCAGCGCGGTCCCAGCCAACGGCCAGGTGCTCAAATGGAACGGCTCGCAGTGGTCGCCCCAGCCGCTCGGCGTGACCATGGTTTTTACGAGTGGGAATGGGATTAACCCCCTGACATCACTTAACCCAATTGGCCCCCAGGCCACCGTCACCGTCGCCAATGGTCAGAAAGTCCTGGTCATTGCGAATAAGGCATTAGGTTCGTTTAATGTGGCTGGTGGTGGTGTTGGCTTGAGTCTCTGGATCTGTTACAAACAAATACCCAACGGTTCGTTGACTCAGGTGGGTATAGGCTCGCAGAACTTGCGTGTTCCCCAGAACACACGAGCCTTGTTCGGTTTATCGGCTGTGCTTGAAGGGTTGAACGGGACGTACGAGGTGGGGTTGTGCGGGTCTAGTAGTAACTTTTCAAGTTGGAATGACAATAATTATGGTTACACCACGGCCCTCGTCAGCAATTGAGATCGCCCGGTCATCAATAACCGGGCTAGTCACAACGCCGGATCAATCCGGCTAGCCCCATTGATGGGGTGCAGTTCCGTAGCCCGGCGATTAATCGCCGGGCGGGATTGGTACAAATGGAGGATGGACTAATGAAACACACGCTTATCATTCTCACCTTTCTTTTTCTACTGGCCGCTCCAGCGGTACTAGCCCAGAGCAGTTACGACCTGCCCTGGTGGACGGTTGACGGCGGCGGCGGGTCGAGCAGCGGCGAGGGCTATAACCTCAGCGGCAGCATCGGCCAGGCGGAGGCGGGCACACTTAGCGGTGGGAGCTACACTCTGTCCGGCGGTTTCTGGTTCGGCCAGGGGGCGGCGGCGGGGCCGGGACAAATCAACGTTTATTTACCGCTGGTGCTGAAGTAGGGTCGTCTGTTGACAAGAAAAAACACATGGCTACATCGAGAAAAAACAAAAAAATTAAGCCGGTAGACGCCCCCGAGTGGATGGTTAACCTGGTCGTCCTGGGCTTTGGGATGATATTTACCCTGGGCGGCCTGGTACTCCTGGTCAGCATCGTCCAGTTGAAGGTTTTAAACTGTACCCGCCTGGAACCTTCCCAATACACCTGTGTCTTAGAGTCGAGACTGCTGGGGATATGGGCGTTCAGTTCGACGCCCTTGAGGTTATCGGGGGCGCGGTTGGCGCATGAGGTATCTGAGTCAACCTCTCAGGACGACAAGGGCCGCACCCGAACCAGCCCGAGCACGCGTTCCTGGGTCGCCTGGTTTACGGATGGGGGTGAGGTGGCCCTGGATACCGGCAGTAGTAGCTGGATCGGGTCAAAACAGCAGACGGTCGACCGGATCAACGCCTTTGTCCGGAGTCGGACCACCGGCCCGCTCCAGGTTTATGGCGATTGGACCCCGCTGCTTTTCGTTTGGGCTCCGCTGTTTCCTTTGGTCTTCGGATTACTCCTGTTGAAAGTAACCGTCAAAGAAATAGGCGCTAACCTTTTTAGGAATGTTCACCAGCTAATGGCATACCACCGATGATGAAAAACCCTCACCCCGTCGCTGGCGCGACTCCCCTCTCCCTCGAAGGGAGAGGGGTTGGGGTGAGGGTCTATTTATAAAGGAGTGTTCACGAGCCTATGGCACGCCACCGATGATGAAAATGTCTTTCGGCGGTCCCCCAGGGGGAGGCGAGGCGCTCTCGGCGGTCAGC
>CAZUNT010000306.1:0-5557 GCA_964622215.1 uncultured Caldilineaceae bacterium | reverse complement strand
CGGTTTTACAAAAGTTAACGTCAGATCCACACGTTAGCCAGGCTTTACGTGACCGAGGAGCGGACCTGGTTGCTTATGCCTCTATGGTCAATCGTTGTGCCGCCAATTTTGAGCAGATCACTCACTTAAATGAAAATTTGCAGGCCAAGGAAACCGGCGTGTTACCCCGGCTGAAACAGAGTGCTAATTTGGTGCATCAGGTTTTTGAGTCTGCCAACGCTCCTGCTCTGCTGGGGACATACTGGGAATTACGCGCTCTGGAGAAAGAATATCTCTTGACCCGTGAAGTTGCCACCCTCCACTCCGTTTTTGGTTTGACGACTGCTTTACGCCAAGAGATCGACTCATCGCTCCAGTTAACCTCGACTCAAAAAGTGCAGGCTTTAACCCACTTAACTGCTTATGAGACAGCAGCCCAGGAGTTGCTAGAAATTGATAACCAGATTCGCCAACGACGGGGTGAGCTTAACGCTCAAATCGCCGTTATTGAGCCTATTGCCAATGACTTTATCACCCTGGCTAATGCCGAAGTGGAACGTACCCGTGATCAGATTGCCATGACCGGGCGGCTGACCACAGGACTGCTGATAATAGCGGTTTTGGCCGTGGTTGGATTGGCTGTTGTGATTGCCCTGGTGCTGAATTACAGCATTACCCGCAGCGTTGTGAAATTGAACGAGGCGGCTGTGGCTTTACAACACGGCAACCTGAAGACCCGCGTGGACGTCGAGCGCGGTGATGAATTGGGCCAGTTGGCCGACACTTTCAATGTGATGGCAGGTCGCCTCGACGAGTTGGTTGGCAGCCTGGAAACACAGGCCGCCGTGGCCGAAGCCCGCCTGTTTGAGGCCATCGAGAGTATTTCGGAAGGTTTTTCGTTGTATGATGCCGAAGACCGGCTCATCCTTTACAACAACAAATACCGCGAGATGCGGGCGGATATTGCCGATTTAATCGTCTCCGGCGTCCACTTTGAGGATTTGCTGCGCGCCGGAATCCAACGGGGGTTGTACGCAGACGTGGGGGACCGGGCCGAGGCGTGGCTGCAGGAACGGCTCGAACAGCACCGCCAGCCTAAAGGTCCATTTGAGCAGCTTTTGAGTAATGGCCGCTGGTTGCAGGTGAGTGAATATAAAACCCAGGATGGCGGTATCGTCGCGATTCGCACCGACATCACCGGCCGCAAACGGAGTGAAAAAGTTCAGGCGGCTATTTATCGCATTTCAGAGGCAGCCAACACCGTCGCAAATTTGGAAGACCTGTTTGGCCTCATCCATAGGGTGATTGGCGAGTTAATGCCCGCCCGCAATTTTTATCTCGCTCTCTACGACCGGGCCACCGAGACGGTCACATTTCCTTATTTTGTAGATGAATATGATGAGGCTCCTACCAGCTTTGAACCCGTAGGCCGAGGTTTAACCGCTTATGTTTTGCGGACGCAAGAACCTTTACTGGCTACGCCGGAGGTGTTTGAGCGATTGGTGGCTCAAGGCGAAGTTGAAGTGGTCGGTGCGCCTTCGGTTGATTGGCTGGGCGTGCCTCTGCGGGTCAACGATCAGGCGATTGGGGTTATGGTGGTGCAGAGTTACAGCGAGAGCGTACGCTACGGGGAGGGCGAGAAACAAATCCTCATGCTCGCTTCAAACCAGGTGGCGTTAGCCCTTGAGCATAAGCGGGCTGACGCGGCCCTGCATGAATCGGAGGCGCGGTATAAAGCCTTGTTCGATAATGCGCCGGTGGCCATTTTTACCAAGGATCGGGCGGGGTATTACACCAGCGGCAATACCGACCTGTCGAAATATTGGCCGCATAGCCCGGTGGGTTATCGAGACGTTGACCTGCTGCCGCCCGAGGTTGCCGCCGGACTGCGCCTGGCTGATGTGCAGGTGATGGAAGCTAACGAGGAACTGCTGCTTGAAGAAGAGATGGAAACGCCTCATGGCCGGCGCACCGTTCTCTCGCGTAAAGTGCCCCTCCACGACGGCGCAGGTAATGTTATTGGTATTTTGGGCATCAGCCTCGACATTACCGGACGCAAACAGGCCGAGAAGGAGTTACAAAAAGCCAAACTGGCCGCCGAGTCGGCCAACCGGGCTAAAAGCCAATTTCTGGCTAACATGAGTCATGAGCTTCGCACCCCCTTAAACGCCATTATCGGCTACAGCGAGATGCTCCAGGAGGAATCTGAGGAGCTAGGCCAACCCTGCTTTATGGCCGACCTGGAAAAAATCCGGACCGCTGGAAAACATTTGCTCTCGATTATCAGCGACATCCTTGATCTCTCCAAGATCGAGGCCGGCAAAATGCAGCTTCACCTGGAGACCTTCGACGTTGCCAGCTTGGTTCGGGATGTTGTTTTCACCGTCAAACCGCTGGTCGAGAAAAACAATAATGTGTTAGAGGTGTATTGCCCTGCTGAACTGGGCGCCATGCGGTCTGATTTGACCAAGGTGCGCCAGAGCTTGTTTAACCTGTTAAGCAACGCCAGCAAATTTACCGAGAACGGCACGATTACGCTGACCGTTGAACAGGAAACAGCAAACAACGGGGGACACGAAGCGGAGGACGGGAAGCGGAGGGATGAGGGGAAAGAACTCCCTCCTGCTCAAATTGTCTTCAAAGTTTCCGATACCGGCATTGGGATGACTCCTGAACAGGTGGATCATCTATTCGAAGCTTTTACCCAGGCGGATCCCTCGACGACCCGCCGGTATGGCGGCACCGGCCTGGGTTTGGCCATCACCCAGCGGTTTTGCCGCATGATGGGTGGAGATATTACCGTCGAAAGCAGGCTGGGGCAGGGATCAACCTTTACCATCTGGCTGCCGGTGGAAGCGTCTGAAGCGGTTTCTCACCCGACCCCCGACGAGATGTCCATACCGCCTTGGTCGCAGCTAAAACCGGTGGATGCGACCACTATCCTCGTCGTTGACGACGACCCAATGGTGCATGATCTGATGCGGCGTTTCCTGGTTAAAGAGGGATTTTGGGTTGAGATTGCCGCCAATGGCGAAACCGGGCTGGAATTAGCCAGGCAATTACACCCTGCGGCCATTACCCTCGACGTAATGATGCCGGGGATGGATGGTTGGGCGGTGTTGACGGCGTTGAAAGCCGACCCTACCCTGGCCGATATTCCGGTGATTATGCTGACCATCGTGGATGATAAAAATTTGGGGTATGCCCTGGGTGCAACCGACTATTTGACCAAGCCGGTCGACCGAGACCGCCTGGCTGTTGTATTGCGTAAGTACCGGTGTGAACAGCTTCCCTGTTCCGTTTTGCTGGTTGAAGATGATGCTGTCACCCGGGAGATGCTGCGGCGGATGCTGGAAAAAGAAGGCTGGCGGGTGACCGAGGCGGAGAATGGGCGGGTGGGACTGGAGCGGGTGATCGAAGCTCGCCCCGAACTTATCCTGTTGGATTTGATGATGCCGGAGATGGATGGCTTTGAATTTATTTCCGAATTACGCCAGGACCCGGATTGGCGGAACATCCCCATTGTGGTCATAACGGCGATGGATTTGACCCCTGAGGACCGGTTGCGCCTCAATGGCTATGTGACCCAAATTCTACAGAAAGGGGCTTATAGCTGCGAAGCATTGCTGCAAGAGGTGCGCGATCTGGTGGCGACCTGTCTGCCAGGCCGGGTTCCTGCAACTACTGGTGAAACTGCGGCTAAAACTGATGAGTTTTAGTAAATCCAAATTTGGGTGTTGCATTGGATAATACCAGGCTGTATAATGCAACTCATCCTTTAAGAAAAGTTAAACAAAGATTCTCAATAGAATCAAGTACTGCTCCCAGGGGAGCTGTCCAGATTTTAGGAGACCCTAAAGGTTTTCAAAACCTTTAGGGTCTGTTACCAAAAAATTGGGACGCACCCTCCCAGGGGAGAGATATAAAAAATTGCCCGTGGCCAAGATACTCTTAGTTGAAGATAACGAAACGAACCGTGATATGTTATCCAGGCGCCTGGAGCGGCGGGGGTACAAGGTTCTTATTGCCGTTGACGGTGTTCAAGGGGTGGCCCTGGCCCTGGCAGAAAAGCCGCAATTGATTCTGATGGATATGAGCTTGCCCCTATTGGATGGCTGGGAAGCGACCCGGCAACTCAAAGCCGCCGCCGCAACCGGGTCAATCCCGGTGATTGCGCTTACCGCGCACGCTATGGCCGGTGACCGAGAGAAAGCTATTGAAGCCGGGTGTGATGAATATGAAACCAAACCGGTCGAATTTCAACGACTTCTGGAAAAGATTGAAGCGTTGTTGAATAGTAAATCCCTGTAAAGGTAAATTACTTGTCTACTCTGTTTATGCCTACTGCCGCAGAATCGGGGGGGCCTCGGCCTATAGCCAAGCAAGCCGCCTTTGCCCCGGAGACCCCCCGCCGAGGTTTTCTGCTGGTTGTTGACGACAACGAGATGAACCGTGATATGCTGTCGCGCCGGTTGCAGCGCCAGGGGTACATCGTCGATGTAGCTGTGAACGGGCGGGAAGCTTTGGCTATGCTCAGAGCCAGTAAGTTTGACTTGGTGCTGCTGGATATTATGATGCCGGAGATGAACGGCTATGAGGTGCTGGAAACCATGAAAGCCGATGAGTCGCTGCGCTACATCCCGGTAATCATGATTACGGCGGTGGACGATGTGGAGAGTGTGGCCCGCTGTATCGAGCTGGGCGCAGAAGATTATCTACCCAAGCCGTTCAACTCCATCCTGCTCAAGGCGCGGATTGGCGCTTCCCTGGAAAAGAAGTGGCTGCGCGACCAGCAAGAAGCTTACACCTTACAACTCGACCGGGAGAACCGGCGCAAATCCGACGAATTGGAACAGGCCCGCCAGATTCAGCTTTCGATGCTGCCAACCGCCCCACCCGAGTTGCCCCACCTGGAAATTGCCGCTCTGCAAAAAACCGCCTCCGAAGTCGGCGGCGATTATTACGATTTTTTCCCCCAGCCCAACGGCAACCTTTATGTCGCCATTGGCGATGCCACCGGTCACGGCGTTGGTTCGGGTTTGATGGTGGCCATGACCAAAGCCTCGCTCCTGGCGACCAGTGAAACCGGCATAACCGCCCTGCTGGACAAAATCAATAATATCCTCTTCCGCATCGACCTGGGCAAGCAACTGAATATGGCCTTGTTGTTGCTGGAAATTTCTGAAATGCAAGAGGGCCGCCTGACCGTCAGAGCCAGCAACGGTGGGATTCCCCCTATTTATATCTTGCGTAATGGGAATAACATGGTTGAAGAGGTGCTCATCTCCGGGCTGCCGCTCGGCATTACCACCGAAACGACCTATACGTCGACCGAATTTAGCCTCACCTCCGGCGATGTGATGCTCCTTATGTCGGACGGTTTGGCGGAAACGTTTAATCCCAGAAGCGAAATCTTGGGCCTGATTCGCCTTAAAAATAGGCTGCAACAACTCAACCTGGCTCCCCTGCCCGCCGCCCGGATTTTGGAACGAGTTGCCCAGATTGGCGACAAGTGGGCCGCCGGCCATCCCCTACATGACGATGTCACCCTGGTGGTGATAAAAGTGAAGTGACCGCC
>CAZUNT010000305.1:2652-5562 GCA_964622215.1 uncultured Caldilineaceae bacterium | reverse complement strand
TATAGCAGACTTGAAAATCAGAATCCCCTGTCGAAAGTTAGGTTGGAAGTTAGGGCTTAGATCAATCTAAACGGAATAATTTAGCCCAACACTCCACCGGGGCAAAGAAACGACCGTCCCCTATAATCCTATTACAAAAAAGATAGAATCGTTCATCAATATTTTTCAGCCGGTTACAGCCTGAGTAGTGCCTGAAAATTGTGACATTTGTCACTGGACGTGCGGATTATTATTGATTATACTGAAGATAAGTGTAGATTGTTGGGCAATATGAATGACAACTACAACTCCCCTATCTTAAGCTTCACCCTCCCGATGTCCCTTTAAATAGAAAAGCTCCGGTTGTGAGCAGGGCCTTAGTCCGGATCAAGCACGCACCCAAGCTGGTTTATTTTGTGTATGGTAGTATGTTCGCGCCGCCTGGTCAAAGGGCGGCGTTTTTTGTTTAAGACTATCATTGCCACTTTCAGCGAGTCGTGCGGTATAAGTTCGTTTGCTACACCTATTTGACAAGAAGGTTTGAGTAAATGAAATATCACTCGCAATTAGGCCTGCTTATTGTCTTTATTTGGGGAATGTTGATAACCCGGCCAGTTTTATCTGCCCCGTCTCAGCAGCAGCCTGCCCTCGGATCGAGAGAGTGGCGCACCTATCCTATGCCGGCCCCGGTTACAGCCCTGGCAGCCCACGGCGACACGCTCTGGGCCGGTACCACTCAGAGCCTGGTCCAATTTAACCGAACAGACGGCACGTCCGTCCCCTTCACCACCGCTGAGGGGTTGATAGATAACAGCATCAGTGCCGTTACCATTGACCCAGACGGAAACCCCTGGGTTGGCACCTGGAACGGCAATATCAGCCGGTTTGATGGGCAGCAGTGGCAAACGCATCTGCCCGGCCAGCCGGTGAACGACCTGACCATTGACCCAGCCAGCGCAATTTGGGCCGCGGGCGGCGGCATCACCCGGCTGACTCTGCCCGCACCGGCAGAGCGCGTCTGGCTGGGCACAACCAACGGCGTCAGCCTGTTTGATGGTGGGCAGTGGCAAAATTTCACCACCGCCGACGGTCTGGTGGATAACGAGGTGCGGGCCATTGCCATTGACCCGCAGGGCCGGAAATGGTTCGGTACGGCCAACGGTGTCAGCGCCTTTGATGGCCGGCAGTGGGCTAATTATGCCCCGCTGACCAGCAGCCTGGTCAGCAACTTTGTGCAGACCGTGGCCGTAGACCCGGCTAATCGCCTTTGGTTTGGCTACGCCGAGAGGGGACAGGGCGTAACCATGTTTGACGGGCAAAACTGGACCACCTACACCACCGCCAACGGGCTGGCCGATGACCACGTATACGCCATCGCCTTTGCGCCGGATGGCGTCGCCTGGCTGGGTACGGCGGCCGGTGTCAGCCGCTTTGATGGGCAAAGCTGGGCCACCTACACCGCTGCCAACGGCTTGCTCGATGACCGGGTGCGGGCTATTGCCGTTGGCCCGGATAACCGGGTTTGGTTTGGCACGGCCAACGGGGTCAGCCGTTTTGATGGGCAGCAGTGGCAAAGTTACACTGCCGCCGATGGGATGGCGGCCGGGCCGGTTAACGCCATTGCTATTGACTCGCAAGGGCAGGTTTGGGTTGGCGCCCAACCCAACATCCCCGGCGACGGGTCGGGTGGCATCAGCCAGTTTGATGGGCAGCGGTGGATAAATCACCCGGTTCAGCGCAGTTACACCGGCAACAGTTTTGGCTTGCAGGGCGACTGGATTACGGCCATTGCCCTCGACGCCAACAACCAACCGTGGGTGACCACGCTGGCTCATCCGCTCTCCAAACCGCTCTGGGTGCGGGGCGGCCTCAGCAATTTTAACGGCCAGGTCTGGAACAACTACTCCGGCGATGTGGAGTTAGTCAGCGATTATTCCACCTCGGTGGTGATCGACGCCAGCGGGGCCAAATGGGTTGGTTCGTCGCAGGGGCTGTTCCGCTTTAACGGCGGGCCGCCGCCGGTGCGCTACACCACCCCAAACGGTCTGCTGTCTGAGGATGTGCGCGGCGTGGCCCTTGACCAGACCGGCCGAATTTGGGCGGCCACCTGGGGCGGCGGGGTCGCTGTGCTGGAGGGCGATCAGTGGACAACCTACATCACTACCGGCCTGGCCGACCGCGAAGTGAACGCCATCACCATTGACCGGAACGGCAACCCCTGGTTTGCCACGCCGGGCGGGGTCAGCCGCTTTGATGGTGAAAGCTGGCAAGTTTATACCGTAGCCGATGGCTTGCTTGATAACCAGGCTAACGCCATTTTGGCCGATACTGAGGGCAACATTTGGGTGGGCACGGGCCGGGGTGGCTATTTTGGCGGCGGGGTGAATCGGTTTGATGGCCAACGCTGGACGGCTTTCACCACCGCGGACGGCCTGCCGCGCAATAACATCAGCGCGCTAGCCCTCGATAGCGTGGGCGATATTTGGGCGGTCAGCTACACCCCCGGCCAATATACGGCCTTAAGCAGCCTCAGCAAATTTGACGGCCAAAAGTGGGTGTCGCCGGTTGAAGCCGGCGCGCTGGCCGATGACACCATTTACGCCTTTGCCACAGACCCGCTGGGCCGGCGCTGGTTTGGTACCGATGGCAGCTACGAGAGCGGTCCCTTGGTGTCGTTTGATGGGCAGCAGTGGCGGGCGTACAAACTCGCCGATGGGCTGGCGGCTCAGCGCGTTTACGCGCTGGCCATTGACTCCGCCGGACGAAAATGGTTAGGTACAGATAAGGGTGTCTATGTGTTTGATGGTCAAACGTGGACAAATTATACCCCGACTGATGGAGTGGCCGGCAATACGGTGCTGGCCGTAGCGATTGAAACCGTTACCGCTGATTTTACCGGCGCGTGGCAATCCATCAACCGAAACTTTCCTT
>CAZUNT010000305.1:0-2552 GCA_964622215.1 uncultured Caldilineaceae bacterium | reverse complement strand
TAACCCACACCGGCGATAGCCTGACCTGGCAAATCATAGTGTCGCCTGCCGCCGAATTTTACTTGCCGCAGCAGGCTACCCTCAAAAAATAGCCGGAGTCCGGCAGGGGATGACAACCTTATCTACACCGTAAAAGCGTGAGAGCGCCACTTTTTGGGAGTCTGATTATCACTCATGAGAGTCGTCCTTATTAGTGTTCCTGCTTACGCTTGTTACGCAGCAAGATGGACACCGCAATCACCAGGCTGCCAAACAGTCCCAACATTGAGCCACAAACGGTTGATACCAAAAGGTACAGCAGCAAGGAAGAGGCGGTGACGAAATGTTGCCACCGCCAGACGCTGCCATCTTCAAGCACCGCAAAATTAACCTGGTAGGCTGCTTCAGGATGACAAGCCTGAGTTTCGATGCTGTCCACCACTCGACCGGGAGGAGAGGGTACCTCAAAGTGAGCCGGGCGATCACAAGGCGGACTTGCCAGGAGTTCTTCTGGCACGACCGTTTTTTCTAGCCAACAAGCCTCAGGCGAGCAGGAATAGACTTTTTGATTGGTTGTTTTGACGTATACAACCCAGGAATAGTTGGAGAGACCTGTGCCTGCGGCGAGAATTTGGGTTGCTTTTTGCGGCAGCGGCTCCAATCGCTTCCAGCTTATCACACTACCCCTATTCCACGCCACCCCATACCACCCGCCAGCCAGGCAGCCCAAAATGGGTAGCAAAAGGACAACGTTAATGATAAGCGCGGGAAGGATAAGAGAAACGAACCTCTTGCCCCTGTCTGACCTGTTCATACCAATTGACATTCGCTACCCTAACAAAAAATCACACAACCAACTCCCTGCCTATGCCTATTTTACCGTCACTTGCCCTTTTTGTCATTCTGCACTGCTGGCCGTTGGTGCTGCATCTGGTCAGCGCGGTCTGGTACGAGCGCCAACGGAGCCGCTACGCTAACCACTGGCTGCTGCAACTGGAACAGGTGGCCGACCTTTTCGGACCAAAATTTATTTGCTCTTTACAACCCATATTTCTTCTTTATATTTTCAATTGCCACCACATGCTCGATTAAATGTTCTGCCACCATACTGATTATTTGCCCTAACGTTACTTTTTGAACTTCCTTACCGTGTTCATCAACGATAACAACATACCGGTTATCCCAACCCTCCATAAAATAATGGGCTAACTCAGCCATCACTTGCCGATGGGCTTTAATCAGCCCTAACGAAGCGGCAATCCCCCGCTGGTTAAAAGCCATTGCCTCTGCCCAGGCATCATTACCTGGAAAACCTTCAAAGCGAATGGGAGCGCCACAGCTAACTATCGCCTTTTTCAAGGGCATAGACCAAACATCGCCATCATCCGCAACATGATGAACCATCTGGCGTATCGTCCATTCGCCGGGTGTGTTCGACAAGTCTAAACTGGCTTCGGTCAAACCCTCAACTGCTGTTTCGAGCCTTTCCACGCCGGACAAAAAAAGCGTTAAGGCTTCTTCCCTGGACTGTTTTGTTGACATGAAATGCTGTTCTCCTACGTTACAGAAAATGAGTACAAGAGATGTACAAATCTTAGTTATCTAATTCACACCAGCATCGACGATACCTGCCAGGATTTCTTCTACTCGACTTAAATCCCGTAGCAGCACATTGAAAGCAATTTTTGCTAAATATCCCATCAGGCGATTTTTGCCATTGGCATATTCGGTTTCTTCGGCTAACGAAATATGCTCTGTTTTCATTGATCCGCTTCCCTATTGTATCATACCTAAATCCTGGGTGGCAACCTTCACAAACCAAAAGGCCAGTGGACCAGTCGTCTTTTACATCTTTGCGGCTTACACTCCGCCCATTTCTGTGCCCACTCCACCAAAATACGAATTGACGCCCGAAAAGAGGACCAGCCAGAAACCCGTCCAGCCGACGATACTGCCCAACGCCTATTTCTCTCGCGGGCAGATTTATTTTAAGGGGGCCAATTTGAGCAATACCTGCCCCTGGCTCCCGATGCCGCAGAGCGAGAAAAGACTGCCGCCATTATTCAAGACCTCAAACACCGGGATCATATTTGGAATGGCTGGGCGAAGTGGCTCTGACAACCAAGCAGAATATTTTGGGGATGATCAAGAACCCTTTTCATTTGTGATGGTTGTTACGATGGGGTTGGGTATGATAAAATAGGCCGGTGCGCTGTTGATTTCTTTATAACCATACCTGCGGATCAATAATTGTCAGAGCAAAGGAGCTATATATGTTTGAACTAAAGGGAACCAGGGTACTCATTGCCGGGGGATCATCTGGAATCGGCCTGGCTACGGCCAAATTACTCGTCGCCTACGGGGTAACCGTAGTGATCACTGGCCGGGATCGGCTCAAACTTGAGGCAGCCCAAAAACAGCTCGGCGACAAAGTAACCATCGCTCCCTTTGATGCCACCAAGCCAACCGAGCGAGCACAGGCCCTCGCCCAGATTGACCCCTTCGACCATCTGGTGATCGCTCTGAGCGGTGGAAAAGGGGCAGGACCGTTCACCCAGGTCACGCCGGCCGAT
>CAZUNT010000304.1:0-5594 GCA_964622215.1 uncultured Caldilineaceae bacterium | reverse complement strand
TTGGGCCAATACAGGCGGAAGGTGAGCGGGCGGCTGCCGTCCGGCATGTCCCGAATACCATCGCCGTCTGCGTCTTTATAGCCGGCCTCGTCCAAAATCTGGTTGGCTTTGGCGATATCAAACTCATAATCTTTAAGGGTGTTGTTGTACCAGCTTCCCAGGCTATCTGGGATAATGGTCAGGCCAGGGGTGGCAAAGCCCAGTTCGGCCACATCAATTAAATTTTGCTTATCGGTGGCATGGGACAGGGCCAGGCGCACGTTACGATCACGCAGGGCTGGATGACCGGTACATTTAGCGTCGGGGGGGCAATTTTCGGGCGCAAGTTGGTTGAAGACAATATCTCGGATAGAGGCCGAGAGCGGGGTGCCGGAAACCAACTTGATATTCTGGGCATTGCGCAGTGTAACCGCGGCTGTGAGGGGCATTTCGGTAATCATGTCCACTTGCCCGGTGGTAATGGCTTGCACCAGGGCATCGGGATTAGCAAAGGTCTGGAAAATAACTTCATCTACCTTGGGTCCTTCGCCAAAATATTCTCTGTTGGCAGCCAGGTGGACAAATTCGTTCTGCTTATATTCGACCATCTTAAACGGCCCGCTGCCGATCATCTCGACATTTTCAAATTCAGTCGCCTTTTCGTTATCATACTTAGACCAGATATGTTCCGGCAGAATAAAGAGAAAGACCAGTTGGCTTTCTATATTACCAATGGGCGTCGTCAGGGTCAGGACGACCGTTTGATCGTCGGGGGCTTCGACTTTCTCAAAATATTCGGTATAAGCCGGCATATAAGGAAAGTCTTCATGGTTGTGGTAGAAGTTGTAGGTAAAAGCTACATCTTTGGCCGTGAGCGGTTGGCCATCGTGAAATTTGACATTCGGGCGGATCTTAAACGTCCAAACTTTACCATCACTGGAAACATCGGCGCTTTCAGCCAGATCAAGGCTAAAACTGCCGTCAAGTTCAAGTTGGTACATCGAGTGGTAGACCAATTCAAAGATGGTCCATCCTTCGGCCAGCACCGCCGTGCCGGGGTTGAGAGTGTCGGGGCTGCCGGCCCAGCCGATGCGAACGGTGCCGCCACTCGCTCCGGTACTTGCCGCTGCTTCTTCAGTGGCCGGGGCGGCTCCGGTTGTCGGTTCGGCCGTAGTCTCGGCTTGGCTGCTCTGCGCCGGGGTTGCCTCTGCAGCGGGTTTTTCCGGCTGCGGCGCTCCGCCAACGCAAGCGGTAATGAAAAAGATTAAGATCAGGGTGAACAATAAGGACCATTTTTTCTCCAACATCTAAGCTCCTCCTAGCAATAGATTTGTAAGACAAGTTGCTAACTTGTCCCCGATCGCCGAAAAAAGATTACGCCTTACATTAGAAAGTAATTACCGTTTTATTGTTCATCAGGTGAACAGGGTGATACTGCCCGTATCCAAATCATAACGGGCTCCCACAATTTTCAGTTGGCCTTTGGCCATCGCTTCGGCCAAAACGGGCGAGGTTTTTAGCTGATTTACCGTTAATTCGACGTTCACCCTGACCACATTCTCAAGTAAATCACCGGGCCGGTTCTTAGCTTGCTCAACCGCCGGGCTAATCGCTTTAACCAGCATTTCAATTTGACCCGGTTCCTCGGTCTGTTTTTCAAGCGATTCAACCGTCGCTTTGACCGCCCCACAACGCTCGTGACCCAGGACCATAATCAAAGGGATACCTAGCTCCACCACGCCAAATTCAATGCTGCCCAGGGCAGCCCGGTCAATGACATGGCCGGCCGTGCGGATCACAAATAAATCGCCCAGGCCACGATCAAAAATAATTTCGGGCGGTACCCGCGAGTCCACACAGCCAAAGATGATAGCAAAGGGGTGTTGGGCCTTAGCTACTTCAATGCGCCGGGGGGAAGTTTGATTCAAATGTATAGCTTGGTTGGTTGAGTAGCGCCGGTTACCGTCCAGCAAACGTTGTAGGGCTTCGTCGGCAGTTGTTATAGGTGTTTCTGAAATGGGCTGAGATTGTTGGCTTGACAAGATCGCTCTCCTTCGAACGAAAGCTGTATTTCTCTGGTCGAGTATTGACTAGCCAAAAAAAGGTAGGAGAAGAGGAAACGGCTTAATAGCCGATCTTCAGGAAATGTGGGGCAGAATTGCGCTCAATATATCAGAAATGTTTAACCCTGTCAATGTTGGGACACAAAAGGGGACATTTCACTTTTGAGGGCGAACTTGTGCCAATGCTCTGTGTTGGCCCAACCTTTGGACGCTGAGCGTCCGGTTTTTGGCTCCAACGCAGAGCATTGGGGCCAGTTTGCAAAAACCTTTCGTATTCGTGCCCGGTATATTCACTTGACCGAATCACCACCTCTGTGCTAGAGTCGGGGATAAGATTAACTGTAGGGAGAACTAAATAATTATGACACGCGCACGTTTACGAGATTTAGGAATTATTATCGGCGCCATGCCGCCCGGTCCATACAATGCTATCACCGATGTGCCGGGCGTCCTGGTTGGCCAGACTACGGTGATTACCGACGAACCATACGTCGCTCGCACCGGGGTAACGGTGATTATTCCCCGTGAGGACGAAATCCGCGACGATCGGGCCTTTGCCGGGTATCACTCCTTCAACGGCAACGGCGAGATGACCGGCCTGCTGTGGCTGGAAGAGTCGGGCTTGCTCGGCTCGCCTATCGGCTTGACCAATACCAACCAGGTGGGGGTTGTCCGTGACGCGCTCATTTGGCACGACGTGGAAAACTTCGAGAGCCGGGGCTTCAAGCTGCCGATCGTCGCCGAAACCTACGACGGCTGGCTGAGCGATATTGACGCTTTCCAGCTAACTGAAGACCACGTCCACCAGGCCATTGCCTCAGCAAAAAGCGGTTTGGTCGACGAAGGTTGTGTCGGCGGCGGCACCGGCATGATCTGCCATGATTTTAAGGCCGGTATTGGTACCTCGTCCCGGATTGTGGACAGTAAAAGCGGCCGCTACATTGTCGGCGTGCTGGTCCAGGCCAATCATGGCGACCGGGAGATGTTCCGGGTGGACGGCATACCCGTTGGCCGCGAAATTGGCCTGGATCGTATTCCTATGCCCTGGGAGGACCCTCCCCAGGGTGGTTCGATCATCATCATCATTGCCACCGACGCCCCGCTGCTGCCCATGCAGTGCAAACGGCTGTCGCAGCGGGCTACCATCGGCCTGGCCAGGGTCGGCGGCATTGGGCATAACGGCAGCGGCGACATTTTCCTGACCTTTGCCACCGGTAATCACATCTATGCCAAAACCAACGGGCGACGCACCCTTGAAATGGTCCCCCATGAGCACCTCAACCCCTTTTTCGAGGCCGTGGCCGAAGCGGTGGAAGAGGCGATTCTCAATTCGTTGACGATGGCCAGAACGATGGTTGGCTACAAAGGCCGCGTTGCCTACGAACTGCCGTTGGACGAATTACAGCGGGTGATGGCCCGGTATCGGCCTGCCCGTTAAGAGCCGTCTCAGTATCTCCAAATTTTATACTCTGCGGGAGTCTGTAACCTCCGTACGCCGGTCTGAGAAGGTGTTTCTTAAAGGCCGTTTGCCTTCCCGGAAGCCTAAATCAGCTTCCGGGAAGATTTTTATAGATGCAGTTTATGCGGCTAATGCATATTCTGCATCTCCTGCCGATAGTGACATCTGTCACCTAAAATTAGTGACATATATCACTTTCTGGGCAGGATAAAGTGATATATGCTAGACATAGGATTGTTTGTGTTTTCACAAGGGGAGTGAGTGAATGACGGATATGCTGACGGCTAAAGAAATGCAGACCCTCCTCCAGGTAGATCGTTCGACCATCTACCGGATGGCCGAAGCCGGGCGTATACCGGCGATCAAAGTGGGCAAACAGTGGCGCTTTCCCAGCGAGCGGGTCCAAAACTGGCTGCACGCCGAGGCGGCTATCCCCGGAGCGGCGCTGCCGCTGGCGTCCGAAAATTCAAATAGCAGCCTGGCAAATATGCTGCCGCTCGACTGTGTCCAGTTAATCCAGGATGCCTTTGCCGAAGTTTTGGGGGTCATGCTCGTCGTCACCGATCTGGCCGGCCAATCTATCACCGAGGTCAGCAATCCTTGCCCTGTTCATCGTTTGGTGGCCGAAACCCCTGAGGGCCGCCGGTTGATTCAGGCCAGGTGGCGGGAATTCGGCCAGATTCCGGCCCTGGAACCCCGCTTTGGGCCTGGTTTGGCCGGGGTTTTGTCTGCCCGGGCCCTGGTGCGCCTGGGAAACGAACTAAAAGGGATGGTCATTGCCTGTGGGGTAGCTCCCCCAAACTGGCCCCCCTCGCCTTCAGTCACGGCTGAACTGGCCCAATCACTCCAGGTTGATGCTGATAAGTTACAAATTGCCGTGGCCTCAGTGGTCAACCTGTCTCCCCTTGAGCAAAAGAAGGTCCTGCTGACCACCCAGCGTATCGCCGATATTTTGGCCCACATCACTACCGAACGCTATTCCTTGCTGGAACGCCTGGATAGTATCGCTAAACTTAGCGTCTTGTAGACTCCTTTCCCCATAAACAGCCTCAACGGCTGTTTGATCGAATCCTGCTAGAGGAGGAATGTTATGAAGCACACAGAGCAGTGGTTTTTCTACGCAATGATCGGAGGCGTGCTGCTGCTGATCGGGGCGATGATGATTGCCTCAGCCCAGCCCGCCTCGGCTCAGTGTGGTACGGCGGCTTCGTCCTGCAAAAACTGCCACGAAACCCAGGGCGTGCTGCCGGTCAGCAATAAGGGCGAGTGGCACAGCGCCCACGCTTTTGGCGATTTCTGCGAATTTTGCCACGCCGGCAATGTTCAGGCTACGGTCAAAGAAGAAGCTCACGTGGGGATGGTAGCCCCTCTGGGCGATGTCAAGGCCAGTTGCCAGGGCTGCCATCCCGACGATTTCAACGAATTGGCCCTGACCTACGCCTCGACGCTCGGCGTCAAGCTGGACGCCGGCGGCGGCGACCAGGGGGACAGTGGCAGCGCGGCAGGTCCGGCGGCGCCGGGCAGCGGCGCAGACGGGGCCGAATGTAACACCACTTCGGTCAGCGCGCCCCTCGGCGGCGAGGAGATTGATTTTAACCTGCTCTACAGCGAAGCCACCACCAGCCCGCCCCTTGTTTCCAACTGGGGCAACGTCATCCTGGCGCTCCTCATCGTGGGAGTAGGGGCAGCCTTTTTTGTCACCGCCTGGAGTTGGGAGAACTGGGGCCAAAAAGTGGCCGGGTGGATCAATCAAAACATTGCTCCTATTCCGCAGGCCGCAGCGGCGGCCGTGGCCCGGAGCGAAGGGGGCATAACGCCGTCCCCCGCCGAGGCCGCGTCGGTGCAAGACCTGCTGACCCAAAAACCAGAGCTGCGCCGCCTGCTGCCCAAATTGATGAATCTACCCCCCGAAGCCGTGAGCGCATTGGAGACTATTTTGGCCAACCCGGAGCGGGGCAGCGAAATTTTGATCAAAATCAGCGGTAAGTAGTCAGCAGTTAGTAGTCAGTAGTCAGTAGTCAGAAAAGATAATCCTTGCCTATCAGGCGCTCTCGATAATAAATATATCTTTCGGCGGTCCCCCAAGGGGAGGC
>CAZUNT010000303.1:0-5726 GCA_964622215.1 uncultured Caldilineaceae bacterium | reverse complement strand
CTTACCCTCGTATAGTATAGTAAGCACCTACTAATTGATTATAGCAGCATTTTTACAAATTTTAAATTTTACATAATGTTTGTGGGTATTAAGAACAAATCCCCTCCAGGAAACAGATACTGGCCAACCCAGAATTGTCCTTAAATTATCAACTGCGGCATAATATCACTCTGTTAAAGAAGTGTGGAGCGCCTATAAGGCGAGCCTGGCCCTCATGCCTGACTGTCCTCACCTATAGCAAGTGTTGAACCAGAGGTAAATGTGATATGTTGTTCAAGAATATTTCCCTTATAAACCTGTTTGAACGAGCCGCCAAAAGTCGATCTGTCCAACTTATCATCTATTTTGGGCTGGTCCCCCTGCTCCTTTTGAGTGTGCTGCTCTTACCCCCGCTTTCACTGGTGGACCGCTTGCTGAGTATCGGCTATGAAGCTATCGAGGTCGGAGGCGGTGTTATTCAAGGACCTGAGGGCGTTCAAGTCAAGTTTTTACCGGCCGGGATCACCGGTCCGGCCTGGCTTAAGTTAGAGGCAGTGCCTGCCTCCTTGCTGACCGAGGGGACTGCCGACCCTGATTTTCTGGCTGCGGCCGAAAAAATTCCGCCTCACTTGACCCTAAAAAGCCCTTTGTATCGCTTCAGGTACCGAGGCGCCGTGCCGGCAGCGGTCGTGCTCACTATCCCTCGACCCGCCGAAGCTGATCTGGCTCATACTCTGGATTTATATACCTGGAACGGCCAAACCTGGGAATGGCTGCCGCACCGCCAAGTTGGAGCCAAAAATACCCTGGAAGCCGAGTTGGACTTTTTGCCTCAGGCGGCAGCGCTCATGCAGACTCAAACCCTCAAGCCTCGGATTTCGACTGATGCCATCTTTGAAACAACCCTGCCCACCCAGGTCAAGGATGTTATAACCGAGATCACCGGTCTGCCTTTAGAGGCTAACGGTCACCTTAGCGGTGACTTGGCTGAGAGGGTTTCGGCTCTACAAAAGGCCAACCTGAACCTAATCCCCACTTTGTGCAATGGGGAGAAATGTCATCCCCTCTATTCGCAGTCCCTTGATACGTTGTTGCTCGACCCCCAACTCCGCGAGCGCCATGTTCAGGACATCGTTGAAATCGTCCAAAGCCAGGGCTACCAGGGCATCGAGCTAGATTACCGCCGCCTTAACCCGGATTTGCGCCAGGAGTATACCGCTTTTTTAACGGAATTGCGCCAGGCTCTACCCGACGACAAGCAGCTTTACGTCCGGGTTGAACTGCCCCGGCAGATGTCAACAGGCGTATGGGATACCGGGGCTTACGATTGGTTAGCCATTGGCCGCCTGGCCGATGTGGTTAAGCTGCCGGTTATGACTGACCCCAAAGCTTATGCCCCCAACGGTCAAATGAAAGCCCTGCTCAATTGGGCCGTAGGTCAGGTCAATCGTTATAAATTGCAGCTCCTCTTTTGTACCAACAGCAGCGAATGGGTGGATGGAACGGCGGAGTGTAACCTCAGTTATCAAGAAGCTCTGGCCCGGTTGGGCGATGTGACCTTGGTTAAACCACCCGGTATCATTCAGCCCGGCCAGGAAGTGAAATTTACTCTGGCCGGACTGCCAGCTTCTACGGGGGTGCAAATTGACCAGACTAGGGGTACGTATTGGTTTGCTTACCTGGACGGGGATAACCGTCACCATACCGTTTTTCTTGAAAATACGGCTAGCCTGATGGATACACTGCAGATGGCGGCCCGCTATAATTTACGCGGGGTAGCTATTCAGGGCCTGTCGGATCAAACCAACCAGACCCAAGTTTGGGGAGTTGTCCAGGATTTTCTCAACCAGACGGCTGCACCTGTGCCCAGCCGTTACGCAGTCGCCTGGCAGGTGCAAGCGAGGGATGACCAAGTTATCGCCCAGGCAACCGTCGATTTGAGCCAGCCTGATTATTACTGGCAGGCTCCCGAAGCAGGGGGAGCCTTCGAGGTAGCAGCCAGTATTTCTTCCAACCAACATACTACCGCCGTGCCGCGAGGGAGTATAGTTGTCCTGGTAGCTACCCCAACCCCTACCCCCAGCCCTACCCCCAGCCCAACCCCAACCCCTACCCCCAGCCCAACGCCTCGATCCACCCGTACTCCTATCCCCACTGCAACTGCCACTTCCCAACCACAGCCGGCGGTTCAGCCGCAACCGGCGGCTCCCAAGCCACCGGCTGTAGCCTCAGTTAACGTTCCCTTTGGCTATGGCCTTCAGGCTGACCCGCGGGGTGATACCGGAGCCAATATCAACCACCTGCATGCGCTGGGTTTTAACTGGGTTAAGTTTCAAATGCCTTGGAAGGATGTCGAGCCGGAGCCGGGGAATTACAAGTGGGGGTTTTGGGATGAGGTGATTAATGCCTACAGCGCCAATGGTATTCAGGTGCTGCTGAGTATCCCTAAAGCGCCAAACTGGGCGCGTCCGCCCGATGATGATAAAAGCGTAGAAGGCCCACCCCAAGATCCGGGTCAATATGCCGGGTTTGTAGCCCGTGTGGCCGATCGTTATCGGGGTAAAGTTAAGGCGATTGAGATTTGGAACGAGCAGAATCTCTGGTATGAGGCTGGCGGGGCAGGAAGAATCAGCGCGGCCAACTATGTCAAGTTGCTGCAATTTTCTTATCAGGCTATCAAATCGGTCAACCCGGCTATGATCGTCGTTAGCGGGGCCTTGACCCCGGCCGGCAGCGTCGGCGATTTGGCTGTTGATGACCTGGACTACTTGAACCAGATGTATGCCAATGGCGCCAAGGGCTTCTTTGATGCTCTGGGCGCCCATCCCAGTGGTTATAACTGTCCAGCCAACGGTGATTGGCGCACTGTCCAGGACCCCACGGCGATGAATTTCCGTGGCCCTTTCAACAATCGGCACCACAGTTGGTGTTTCCGGGGTACTATGGAAGGCTACCGTGAGGTTATGGTTGCCAATGGTGATGACCAAAAGGCTATCGTGCCCACCGAATTTGGTTGGGCTGTCTCCGGCAATCCTCAGCCCGGCTACGAATACGCCCGTGATAATACCCCTGAAGAACAAGCCCAGTGGATAGTCGAGGCCTATCAACTGGCCAAGGGCTGGGGCTGGGTCGGTCCCATGTTCCTCTGGAATCTGGATTATGGCGTAACTGCCGCTGGGACCGAATTAGCCAACTTTGGTATCCTCAATACACCGGCCTATAATGCTTTAGCTACCATGCCCAAGTAGTTGATTTAAGTGAAAGGATTAAGGCATGAATACCTTCAACCCAACCGACCATCCCCACCGCCGCTATAATCCTCTGACCGACGAGTGGGTGCTGGTTTCGCCGCACCGCACCAAGCGCCCCTGGCAAGGGCAAGTGGAAAGACCGCCACAGGAAACCCGTCCCTCTTACGACCCACAATGCTACCTCTGCCCGGGTAACAGCCGGGCCGGTGGCCTCCAGAATCCACACTATGAAAGCACTTTTGTCTTTACTAACGATTTTTCTTCTTTGCTGCCCGATACCCCACCAGCCTCCCTGGCGACTCATGCCCTGCTGCAAGCCGAAAGTGAGCAGGGTACTTGCCGGGTCATCTGCTTCTCCCCCCGGCATGACCTGACTCTACCCGAAATGGCGATCGCGGATATTCGCCATGTTATCGACATCTGGGCTGAGCAAGTAACCGAATTGGGCCAGCAGTATCGCTGGGTGCAAATTTTTGAAAATAAAGGGGCCATTATGGGCAGCTCTAACCCGCATCCACACGGCCAAATCTGGGCCGGCAGCGCCTTGCCCAATGAACCGGCCAAAGAGGAACGCCGACAGCGCGCCTATTATGAGGAACACGGGACGCCCCTGCTGGTTGATTATGCTAATTTGGAAACGGCCCAGCTAGAACGGGTTGTGGTTGAAAACAAGGATTGGTTGGCGGTAGTGCCTTACTGGGCAATCTGGCCGTTTGAAATTTTGTTGATGCCCCGCCGCCACGTTTTGCATCTGCCTGATCTGACTGAACTAGAACGGGACGCCTTGGCCGACATCCTCAAACGTTTGCTGATCAGATACGACAACCTGTTTGAAGTTTCATTTCCCTACTCGATGGGGTGGCATGGCGCGCCCACTGATCCTTCGGCAAGTTCAGGACAGGTTGGCGGCGATTATCGCCACTGGCAATTTCATGCCCATTTCTACCCGCCCTTACTGCGCTCGGCTACGGTCAAGAAGTTTATGGTGGGTTACGAAATGCTCGGTGAGGCTCAGCGTGACCTCACGGCAGAACAGGCAGCGGAACGGTTGCGGGCAGTAGCGGGGGTTCACTACAAAAACGTCAAAGATTAAATTTACTTAATTCCTCCCAACATTCGATCCGCACATAAGCCTTGACGGATTGTTTATAAGTTATCTAAGCGACAAAATTTCGCTTAGGGTTATACATCCTTCCAAAAAGATTATCAGGTTACCGCCAAGGCTGATTCTAACTGCGATTATCTAACCATTTCCGAGCTTGAGTTACTCCTACGGCCAAACTGGCTGCCACTACCAAGACAAAGAGTTGAAGATTTAGGTTGAACGCAAAGAAATTGCTGGATGTGCTGATGTAGCGGAAGGCAGGGGGTGTAGCCATCAGATGATGTATTAAGGGCATTAGGAGATAACTCAAACCCAATCCAGCCAGGAATAATGCCGGCGCACTCGGCGTCGGTCTGTGCCGCCATACCCGCAAGAAAGTTAGACCTACCAGCCAAACCACTCCGGCCAGTATCCCGCCAACGGCTAACAACCAAGCCATAGCTACGCTGACCGATAATCCCCGGCCTGGTAACTCTATGACCCGCAACAAGAGCAAGGCGGGCATAAGTCCTAGCCCATCGCCGCCGAGCCACACCAGATCCAAAGGACACTGCGCCGCCCACCGGCCTGGCAACAAGGCCAGCGCCAACCCCAGCAGCGTTGCCGCCACACACGCAGCCGCCAGCCTCGGCGGTAAAGTAGGTGAATTAAAGGTCATTGTAATGAAAAAGATACCAATGACCAAGGGAATGGCGCTAAGTAACCACACTTGCTCCCACGCCGGAGGCAAGAAATTTTGCTTATGCCAGGCTGCTATTCGTCCCAACAACCAGTTTGCTGCCGTGTAGAGCACCATGACCGCCCCGGAGGCTACTAAACCAGCCATCCAGTACCGGCTAGAAGTCATCTCGTCGAAAGGCTGTGCTCTGGGGATCCCGGTAGTGGTATGTCCATAGAGGAAAATGGCATACCGGTCGGCTACGGCATACCAGTAATAGAAGAGGCTAAGGACAAAGAGGATGATGGGCACCGCTCCCCCTAATGCCCTGCGCCAATTAGTGTGTTTATCGCCTGTCATTTGTGTTTCTGAGGTGAGGTGCGTCTTGTCTCGATAACGGAGAGCATTATAACCGATATTACCAATATTTACCAGGAACATAAGAGCATTCACCATTGACAATCCGCTGCGGGGCCGATTCCGCATGCTGAGTACCCGCCAGGACGTATCGAAGTGGCGAAATCGGTAAAAGTCAACAGAATCTAGTTGATCGTTACCGGCTGTGCGTCGATGTTGGCAATGCCGCTGTAGTTAAGTGGATAACGAAGCCAAATGGGGTATAATCGTTTGAATAACCGAGGGGAGGATATTACCCCCCTTAGTAACATACTCTATAAAGAGGGTTGGACCCGCTTTTTAGCTGGTTACGTTTGAACGTAACCTACTCGTAACC
>CAZUNT010000302.1:0-5770 GCA_964622215.1 uncultured Caldilineaceae bacterium | reverse complement strand
TCGGCCTGCTGCCGGGTCTCCTCCAGGAGTTCATTGACCCGGTGGCGCGCCTGGGACGTGATGAAGGCAATGGCGATGCCCTCCAGGGCCTGGTGCAAAAATTCGGTCTGAACCGAGCTAAATTGGGTCAACGTGCCCAGTTCGACCACGCCAACGACCTGCCCATCGTAGACAAACGGAGCGACCAGGATGTGTTTAGGCCGCAGCTCATTCAGGCTGGAGGTGATGGTGATACAATCTTCCGGGATATTGGTGAGGGTTATAAGCTGTTTTTCCAGGGCAGCCTGGCCCACCAGGCTTTCACCCAAACGGAACTGTTGGACAGATGGCCGCACCGGGGTGTAGGCATAGCTGCCGGCCAACTGGAGATGATGGTCCTCCAGCACATACAAGGTGCCCACCTGGGCGTCGAGATACTTACACAACTGCTGAATGACGTTGGTGGCCAGGATCGGAATATCCTGCTCGCCGCGCATCCGTTCGTTGAGTTGGGCCTGCCCGGCCGTTTGCCACATCTGCATTTCCAGGGTTTTGTTGGCCAGTTCAATCTCTTTTTTGGCCTGTTCGGCTTCTTCTTTACTCCGGGTGGTTTGTTCAAACAGGCGGGCATTGCTCAGGGCCACGGCCACCTGGTTAGCCAGCGAACGGAGCAGGCTGGCGTCGCTTTCGTCTAGACCGGCCACCCGGTCAGCTTGCACATCCAGCACCCCGATAACCTCCCCTTCTTGAATGATGGGTACGGCCATCTCCGCCCGGGTTTCGGGCAGCAGGGGGTTGGGCAGCCACTCCGGGTCGGCCTGAACATCGTCAACCGCCACCATCGTCTTGGAGCGAGCCGCCCGCGCCACCAGGCTTTTAGCGGCCTGGAGCGAGATAGTGTGCCCCCTGGTCACCATTTCCTGGCCGACCAGTCCGGCGCCCGCGGCCACCGCCAGCTTTTCACGGGCATCGTCCAGGAGGTAAATGTGGGTGTGGTAGTAGCCGAAGTTCTGTTTGACCTGATTGACGCACTCGCGCAGCAAATCACCCGGATCGAGAATGGCGTTCAAGCGCTCGCCCAGGATCGCGACAAGCTCGAGGCGATGGGTCCGGTCGGCCACCCGCTGCTCCAGGGAGTCAATCAAGCCCCGCAATTGGGCGGTCATACCATTAAAGGCATTACCCAAGACGCCCACCTCATCCTGGCGGACAATTTGTACTTGCTGCGACAGGTCGCCGGCGCTGATAGCCTGGGCCGTCGTCGCCATAGCTTGAATGGGTCGGACAATCTGGCCCACAATCAAGAAACCCAGCGTGCCGGAGATGGCTAACACGGCCATGACGAGGATCATGGTGATAAGAATGGTATTGATAGCCAGGTCTAAAGCTTCGACCACCGTTTGTTCGGCGATGATGTTGAACTCTTGCTCGCCAAAACGAACAGTCTCCCTGGCCAGGACCACGTTCGGGCTGGTTAACTGAGCCACCAGGGGTTTTAACGACAGAGGCTCGCTTGTGGCATCCCCAGCTAACATCGGATTTACGCTGGCTAAACCGGGCTGAATTCCGTCCTGGTTGGGTACATTAAAAAGAGTACCCTGCAGCACCACCGAGGGATTGGGGTGAGCCACCACCTTCCCCTGGGCATCGACAATGTAGACACTTTGGCCCGAACTGACCCGCAGGTTGGCGATCAGGTCCCGAATTTTCTTGACCCGGACCTCAGCCACGAGAACCCCATCGGCCAGGCCGGTCCGCACATTAGGTAAGGGCACGGCAATAGTCATAAATGGCTCGCCGGTGGCCTCGTCAAACCGGATGGGGCTGTAATAAGTCTGGTTGCTCGCCTGGGGGGTAACAAACTCGTCAGCTTTAGAGCGATCGCGCAGGTCGGAGATAAGGCCGGTGCGAGAAAAACGAATCTGCTCCTGGCCCTGGCCGTCGACCAAGGCCAGTTCTTCAAAAACGTCGTGGTAGGCGAGCAACTCGGACAAAACGCCGCGCTGCCGGTCCTGGTCCAGTTTGGCCAACCCCTGCACCTGGCTGGTGAGACGCAGTTCGCCTTCCAGTTGTTCAAAGAAAGCCGTCACCTGGGTGGCAACCCGCTGCGCCACTTCGCGTTGCAGGTTGAGTGCCTGCACCTCTTGAGAGATGTAGCTTAGCCAGGCCAGGACAGCCCCAACCAGCACTAAGGGGGTAACGGCCAATATAATAAAAACCCAGGTTAATCGTTTACGAATGCTGTCGCGCATATTGTATGCCTTTCTGTTTCTAGACCCTAAAGGTTTCTAAAGACCTTTAGGGTCTACAATTGGGTCGTCAGGTCTTCAGAATTACACTTTTAGCGAACGATAATGTCTGCCTGCCGCAGGATTTCGTCCGAGATGTCAAGGCCGATGTCTGTGGCTATCTTTAAATTGATTGCCAGATAGACCTCGGCCGTTTCTACCGGCAAATCGCCCGGCTTGATACCCTTGAAGATTTGGTTGGCCAGGCGCGCTGCTTGCTTTCCCGAACTACTGGCAGTGGGACCATAGCCGGTCAATGAACCATTCTGCACAGCGTCTGCATTAGCGCCTGAATGGGGTACTTGAAGTTCGACTGCCGCTTTTATAAAATCACCTGAACGACTGCTAACCAGGCTATCAACTGCCAGGACAAAGATGGCGTCGGCTTCCTCAGGGATATTTGCAATAGCAGCCTCGATCTCCTCGGCGTTGCGAATCTCGCCTGGAATGAGTGTAACGTCAAGTTTGGCAGCAGTTTTGTTTAATGCCTCCAGAGCCGATACCGGGGCCGGGTCCTCAGGATTATAAGGAACATAGATTTGTTTAATTGTGGGCGCTATTTGGACTAACCATTCCAGGCGCCGTGCTTCTTGGACGCCGAAGATGAGGCCGGTGATATTACCGCCGGGCTGCTTGAGACTATTCACCAGGCCGACGCCTACCGGGTCAATTAGGGGTGTAAAGACCACCGGTATGTCGGTATTGGCCGTGGCTTGTTGTACGACCTTGGTAGCGGCGGTGGTAGTGGACAGAATCAAATCAACATCGGCCTTCACCATGTCCTGCACTACGGTATTGAGTTCATTGATAGGGATGGCTTCTTTATGGATATAGGTGACATTTTTACCTTCAATGTAGCCTAACTCAGTCATACCCTCCTTGAAACCCTCTACGGTGCTATCTAAAACCGGCAAAACATTGACTACGCCAATGGTGTAGGTTTTTTGTTCTGCGCCGCCACAGGCGGTCGCCAGCAGAGCAGTGAAGATAAATAAGGCAATACTGAGGGAGGATAAATATTTGAGGTTTCGAGCAACTTTCATGGTAACTCTCCTTTTTGAAAGCCCTACTGGTTTATACCAAACCTGACAGGTTTTCAGAAACCTGTCAGGTTTAACCCAAATTCCTTGTTAAACATGCACTAACAATCAGGCAACAATTTATAGCCTACAACTATTCTGGCGGGAGGTCAACCCTAAAGTTAGGGGGTTCTATCCGGCTCAAGTAAGCGGCTACGATCTTAGCGAATGACTTTGTCGGCTTGGCGCAAAAGTTCATCCGGAAGGTCGAGGCCGATGGCCTGGGCCGTTTTGAGATTAATGGTTAAGTAGAATTCGGCTGTCTCTACCGGCAGATCGGCCGGTTTGGTTCCTTTGAAAATCTGGTCCGCCAATCGAGCCGCCTGCTGCCCTGTACCAGACATATTAGACGCCAGGGTCAACAATACCGCCTCATCCAGGGGATGGCCCGAGGCCATGGGCAGGCCGCGTTTGATGGCCGCCTGGCTCAATTCGCTATTTTTTGGGTCTAACGTGGGTGAAGGCATTCTAAAGATGGCCTGAATATCGGCCGGCAAACTCTCGATAGCGGTCACGGCCTCCTCGACTGAATGGACTTTACCAGGCACAAGCTCGATTTTTAGTTGAGCGGCCACTTCGTTCAGCATAGCCAAAAGCATACCCGAAATCTCATCATCGGGATTGTAGGGCAGATAAACCTTTTTGGCGTTTGGCGTGATCCTGACCAACCATTCCAGGGCTTTAGGGATTTCAGTGCCAACTTGAACACCGGTTACATTGCCGCCGGGATGGCGGATACTCTCCACAACCCCTCTCTCGACCGGCCCAGAGATTGAACCAAAAACAACGGGCATATCCGTACCCGCCACAGCTTGTTTGGCCTGTACGGCGGGCAAGCCAAGCACGAAGAGCAAATCTACCTTCTGGGCCAGTAAGTTCTTGAGTTCAGCCTCAATCGCCTCGGTCTTGGGACCTGTGACGCCGTTGTAGATATAGGTAACGTTTTTACCTTCGATGTAACCCAAGTCGGCCATGCCGGCTTTGAACCCCTCGATAGCCGGGGTGTGAATTGCAGTTTCGGCGACTATGCCGATGGTGAAGGATTTTTGAGTCTGGTCGCCGCCACAGGCGGTCATCAGCAGGGCAACCAGCCCAATCAAAAGGAGGATGGTCCCTATATTTTGGGTTTTGTGTAGAAAATTGTGATAGTTTAACATGGTATTCCTCTCCAACTCATTCAGAGACAACCTCTTGCGCTGAGGGCGGCACGGCCAGCGGCACGGTAAACTCCACCGTTGTGCCTTTACCCGGCACGCCCTCACTCTCCACCCGGATGTGGCCGCCGTTTCGCTCGACCATCTCTTTACAAACGATCAACCCCAGGCCGCTGCCTTTTTCTTTCTCCGTCCCCTGGGTGGTGTGTTGGGTGTCTATCCTGAACAATTTGGCGATGTCTTCCGGGGCGATGCCTACCCCCGTGTCCTGCACCGCTACCTTCAACTGGTTATCTCCGTTGTGCTTATACGCCGCCACCGTGACCTGACCGCCGCGCGGAGTAAACTTCAGGGCATTGCCGGCCAGGTTGCGGATGACCATTTCGAGCATACGCCGGTCGGCCTCGACCCACACCTCTCCGCTCACCATGTTGTGCAACTTAATCTCTTTTTGGTTGGCCGTTGGTTCGAGAACAGCCAAGGTCTCTTCGGTCAAGCCTCGCAGCTCGATGGGTTCGGGTTGGTATTGCATCCCGCCATCTTTTTGCAGCCGCGACCAGGTCAGCAGGTTATCCAGCAGGTTGTAGACCACTTTAGCCTGATTGTAGATCGTCTGGCTCATCTCCTGAATATCCTGCTCACGGAACTTACCCGAAGGACGAGCCAAAAGCCGGGCATTGCCCATTAAAGCATTAAAGGGGCCGCGCAGATCGTGGGAGATGATGGAAAAGAACTTATCCTTGTCGGCGTTTAACCTGGACAGAGCCAGGTTCGCCTGCTGCAGGGCCTTACGCTGCTGGTACAGGTCGATAAAGACCTTAACTTTACTGAGCAGGATTTCCGGAACAAAGGGCTTGCTCAGAAAGTCGACAGCCCCGGCCTCGTACCCTTTGCGGTGGTGGTACTCATCGGAGTAGATGGCGCTGACAAAGATAACCGGCAGGGTGGCCGTCATTTCATTGCTGCGGATCAACTCAACCAGTTCGTAGCCATCCATTTCCGGCATCTGGATGTCCACGATGGCTACACAGAAATCGTGGTCCAGAGTCAGTTGCAGCGCCTCGAAACCGGAGGTGGCCTGGCATACCTCCACTTCTACCGCCTTAAGCAGCTTTTCCAGGGTATAGAGGTTTTCCGGCCGATCGTCGACAATCAGGATTTTGGGTTTTTCAGTCATAGTTACTACCTTTCAACAACTTAGCCTGGTGGAGTCGTTACTCCCGGCTCAACCAGACCCGCAGCATCGAGAAGAGACGGTCCGGGTCAATCG
>CAZUNT010000301.1:0-5789 GCA_964622215.1 uncultured Caldilineaceae bacterium | reverse complement strand
AGTAATCAGTAGTCAGAAAAAGGCTTTTTGTCTGACTACTGACATCTGACTACTGGTATCTGACTACTGACATCTGTTCAGAGCGAGGGCAACCGGGTAGCGTTGAGGGTTGGGTCCTGCGCGGCAGGAGCCTGCGAACCAGGTCAGGTCCGGAAGGAAGCAGCCTTAAGTGGTCACTCCTGGGCGCCGCAGGGGAGCCTGGCCGGAGCTACTCGGTTGCCGTCGCCCTGAGCGCCTTATACTCTCTTCTCAAGGGGTCTAAGGGAAACTCAGAGCGGGTCGATACGATCCGCTCTTTTGCTATTCAGCGGCGAATAAAACAATCTGGTTAGCAGCGCAGATGTTATTGAGTGTGGCCACAGCCCAACCTTTAAATGGACAGACCAACCCGCCGCAAACTTGGCACAATTTATGGCGGGGCCTGGGCGCCATCAGCCTGATTCTGGTTTTGTGGAGCGGCTACGTTTTCACCGGCCAGCCGGTCACCCTGGTCATCAACGGCCAGCCGCACCCTCTCCAAACGCATAGTCCAACGGTTGGGGCGCTGACACAAGAGCTGGGGCTAATCCTGCAACCTGAGGATATCGTCCGGCCTCCGCTCAACAGCCAACTTGCGCGGGGCGAAACAATTACCATCCAACTGGCCCGGCCTGTGCTAGTCGAGGTGGATGGCCGGACGCACTCGCTGCTCACCCGGCGGCAAACGGTGGCCGACGTGTTAAGTGAAGCGGGTCTCACCATCAATCCTCACGACAAAATCTTGCTGAAGGGCAAGCTTGAGACCTCTCCCACCGCTCTCTTGCCACCTCCCCAGGCAACCACTCCGGTCATCAAAAATGTAACCGATTTTTTCTTGGCGATGCGTACACCGCGGGCTAATTTGGCTTCGGCTCGCCCGGAATCGGTCCAGTTGATTGTGCGGCGGGCTATCCCGGTGACGATTAATGATGGGCCGGTTAGCAGCACCATTTATACCACTCAGCCCAACGTGGGTGAAGCGCTGCTGGAACAGGGCTTGACTCTTTACCTGGGCGATCAGATCACCCCACATTTAGGGTCGCGTCTGTCGCCGGGCATGCGGATTTATATCCAGCGCTCGACGCCGGTAGCAATTATCGTAGATGGCCGCCTGCTCAAGAGTCGTACCCGCCGCGAGACTGTCGGCGAAGTGCTGGCGCAGGAAGGTGTAGCCCTGATGGGCCAGGATTTTAGTCGTCCCCCGGCCAATCAGCCTATCGCCGCCAACGAGTTGATAGAAGTTGTACGGGTCCACGAAGCCGTCGAAATCGAGCAGGAGTTGATTCCCTTTGAAACCACCTGGCTGCCCGACGAGGCCATGGGGCTAGACCAACAAGAAGAGCGCCAAAAAGGGGTGACGGGGGTCATCAAAAGCCGCACCCGGGTGCGCTACGAGAATGGCCAGGAGACATGGCGCGACCTGGAAGATAAGTGGTTAGATCAGGAGCCTAATGACCGGCTGATTGCCTACGGCACAAAAATCACGATTCGCACCCTGGATACGCCAGCCGGCCCCATCGAATACTGGCGCAAGATTTCAATGCTGTTGACCCCCTACACCGCCGCCACCTCTGGCAAAGATCGCAGCGACCCCCTCTACGGTATTACTCGCTCCGGTCTGCGGGTGGGCTTTGGCATAGCCGCAGTTGATCCAAAAGTGATTCCTCTGGGCACTCACCTTTATGTGCCCGGTTATGGCCGCGCCCTGGCTGCAGATACCGGCGGTCTTATCGTTGGCAAGCACATCGACTTGGCTTTTGACGAAGGCCAGGCCATTCCTGACCTGTACGGTTGGGGGGAGGTTTATATTCTCACCCCGGTGCCCCAGGCTGATCGAATTCGTTATGTTTTACCCCAGTGGCCGCAAAGGTAGCAAGCAAAGTAGCAGGTTACAGGTTGTAGGTTAGCAATCTTTAACTTTCAACCTTCAACTTTTTACTTTGCGACTTACTACTCAGTGGAAAGGCAGATTAAGTGGATTCAATCGCCTCTCTTCTTAAAAAGTATAATCTCCGCCCGCGCAAAGGATTGGGCCAAAATTTTTTGGTTGACCCCGTTCACCTGGCCAAAATCGTCGAAATCGCCGAACTAACCCCAGCCGAGACCGTGCTGGAAATCGGCCCTGGTCCTGGCGGCTTGACCCGCTTGCTGGCCGAAGTTGCCGGGCGGGTCATCGCCGTCGAACTCGACCCTAACATGGTCATGCTGCTCCGAAATGAGTTAGGCCATCTCCCCAACCTGACCCTTGTCGAAGCCGATATTTTGCAGACCCAAATTGGGCAACTTATCCCAGTACCCACAAACTTTCCCTCTTCAGTTCACAATTCCCAATTCACAATTCCTAATTCGCAATTAATTCCCTACAAAGTTGTCGCCAACCTGCCTTACTACATCACCTCCGCAGTTATCCGCCACTTGCTTGAAGCTACGCCTCAGCCCGAGCGATTGGTTGTCACCGTGCAGAAAGAGGTAGCTCAACGTATGGTGGCCAGGCCAGGGCAGATGAGCCTGCTGGCGGTCAGCGTTCAATTTTATGGGCAACCCACCCTGACCCACACCATCCCGGCCGGTGCGTTTTACCCGGCTCCTCAAGTCGACTCGGCGGTTGTGCGGATTGATACTTTTGCCCAACCACCCATTGCTGTGGCGGATGTCAGCCGCTTCTTTCGGGTGGTGAAAGCCGGCTTTGGACAAAAACGGAAGCAATTAAAAAATTCGCTGGCGGCAGGTTTAAGCAAGCCAACGGCAGAAATCAGCGCGGCCATGACCAGGGTCAAAATCGACCCAACCCGCCGCGCCGAAACACTCGGCCTGGAAGAATGGGGACGGCTGGCAGAAGCGTTAGCGGGGTAAATGCTTCAATGTGAAGTTTTGCACAAGATAAAAATCCCCCTTGACAACGGCGAAAAAAGGTTGTATATTAATTCACAAGGCATTTCTCTCCTTTCTTGTTGTTTGCCTCCCTCTTTAATATAGATTGCCCCGGCATTGCCCCCAACCGGGGCAATCTTGTTTTATAAAGTAACTACCAAACGGTGATACTTTTTCTTTCCAGCCCGCAGTAAAATTCCCATTGGGGTGATATCTTTGGGCGTCAAAGTGGCTTCAGGTTGGTCAATACGGGCATCATTAACGTAGACGCCGCCTTGCTGCACCAAGCGCCGGGCTTCGCCGCGTGATTGGGTTAAGCCGGTTTCGGTGAATATTTCCAAAACGCCCAAGCCTTGCTCCAGGCGAGCCAAACTAATGGCTGTAGCCGGCATAGCGTCTAGCGTACCACCTTCGGCAAAAGCAGCCCGAGCCGCAGCCTCGGCCGCACGAGCCTCAGCTTCCCCATGAGTGATGGCCGTAGTTTCGTAAGCCAAAACCCGCTTGGCCTCGCGGAGTTCTGCTCCTTCCAGGGCAGCCAGCCGTTTGATCTCGTCCAGGGGCAAAAAGGTAAAGATTTTGAGCAGTTTCTCCACGTCCCGATCGTCACAGTTGATCCAGTACTGGTAGTAGTCGTAGGGACTAAGCCTATTAGCGTCGAGCCACACGGCCCCAGCCGCAGTTTTACCCATTTTGCCACCATCGGCGGTGGTCAACAGTTGGTAAGTCATCACCTGGACTGTAGCGCCCTCAACCCGCCGGATCAAGTCTACCCCGGCCAGCAAGTTACTCCACTGGTCATCGCCGCCCATCTGCATGGTGCAGCCGTAGCGGCGATACAATTCCAGAAAGTCGTAGGCTTGCAACAATTGGTAGTTGAACTCGATGAAGCTCAAACCTCTTTCTAAACGTAATTTGTACGCTTCGGCGGCCAGCATCCGGTTGACGCTGAAATGGCGGCCAATTTCGCGCAAAAAAGAAATATATTTGAGGTCGAGCAGCCAAGCGGCGTTATTTTCGGGGATGGCCTGGCCCTGGTCAAAATGCAAATAATGATTCAGTTGGGCATGTAGTTTTCGCCCGTTGGCTTCAATACGTTCCTCTGTTAACATCTGGCGCATTTCGGTTTTGCCGCTCGGATCGCCGACCATGGTCGTGCCGCCGCCCACCAGGCCGATGGGCCGGTGTCCGGCCCGCTGCAAATGCATCATCGCCATGATTGGAACCAGATGGCCCGCGTGCATGCTATCGGCTGTGCCGTCGAAGCCAATGTAAAAGGTGACCTGGCCCTCACCCAACATCTTACGGACGGCAGCCTCATTGGTCACCTGGGCGATGAAGCCGCGTTCCTGGAGAATATCAAAAGCGTTGTCGCTCATCATTACCATCCCTGTTTTATGATGGGGGCAATTATACACCGAGGAGGGGGCAATCAACAAGAGGCAGCTATCAGCCCATCTTCCACACCCGTATCGTTCGATCCACGCTGCTGGAGGCCAACAGGCTGCCATCAGAGTTAAAGGCGACGCCGGTGACGGCTTTGGCGTGGCCGCTCAAACGCTCAATTTCCCGGCCTGTAGTCGCTGTCGCCTCCCATAAACGGGCGCTGTGATCATAGTTGCCCATCGCCAGGAAATGACCGTTGGGGTGAAAAGCCACACTGTTGACCCAATTTTTGTATTTTGAGCGCATGCCGATCAGACGCGGTAGCTCGTGGACAAACTCCTGCCAGTTTCGGGGCTGCAGCCGCCGCAATTCGCGCCCGGTCGAAACCTCCCACAACCGGACCGTCCTATCTTTGCTGCCCGAAGCCAGTAAGTTACCATCAGGGCTAAAGGCCAGGCTCCAGACAAAGCCCTTATGTCCGAGGAGCTGCAACTTCTCCTGGCCCGTCGAAAGATACCATAGTCGGATGGTTTTGTCGGAGCTGGCCGAGGCGATGGTTCGACCATCGGGGCTAAAAGCAACGTTAAGTACCGCCTGGGTATGCCCTGTGAGCGCCTGAGTTTCCTGGCCACTGCTAACACTCCACAACCGTACCGTTTGATCGGAGCCGCCCGAAACCAACATCCTGCTCGTGGGGCTGAAGGCGACGCTCCACACTCCGCCGGTATGCCCCTCAAATCGATGTATCTCCTGGCCCGTAGACACATCCCACAAGCGCACCGAGCCATCTTTACTGGCCGAAGCGAGAGTCTGTCCATCCGAGTTAAAGGCGATATTCCAGACCACATCGGTGTGTCCGGTCAAGCGCCGTATCTCATGGCCGTTGGACACATCCCACAGGCAGATGGTTTTGTCCTGGCCGGCCGAGGCTAATTGTGAACCATTCGGTTGAAAAGCCACCCCCAGCACCGGTTCGGTGTGACCGGTTAGGATAGTTTGTAAACGAAACATAGCTGGAATATTGATCCTGGAAGATTACTTGTAATACATTAGGGCCTAATCCCAAAGTAGGAATAAGCAGCAGCAACCGCAATTCCCAGCCAAGTTGTGCCGGCGTCGCTCAACGTTTTGACCGCATCCGGGTACAACATGGAACCGGTAATCAAGGCCGCCAAACCTGAAATGATCCAGACCAGGACATATCCCCCGGCGATATAACCCGTAACCCGTTTGGATTGTTCACTTAAGTTAGAAGCTAATTTTTCAACACCAGGCGCCTCACCCGGTTGAGACAGGGTAAGTACGGTCACCACCAGTGCCGAAACCAGTCCCGCCACGGTGGTATGAATATAGGTGATCCCGGTCGGAATATTTACTGGTTCACAGGGTCCAGGCGAGGTACACGTGGCGGCCTTACTAATCATATAAATCATGGTAAAGGTATAAAGCCCCAACAAGATAATCGCTATAACTCCCCCAAAAAGTAACGCAAAAGACCTCGACATTTTGTGACCTCC
>CAZUNT010000300.1:0-6155 GCA_964622215.1 uncultured Caldilineaceae bacterium | reverse complement strand
AAGCCCTGTTTGCACGTTTTTATATCGCATCCTGAGTAGGCCGAAGGCCGTATCGAAGGATGCTAGATAGAAAGTGTAAAGATAGTAAGAGGAGGTGTGAATGATAAGATGACCTATAATGCCGGACCATTTAGATAAAAAGAGGAGATACCGATTGATTTTGGCGAATCGGCGGTATCTCCTCAAGGAAGCATCGGTTTGGAACATTGCAGCGTGGTGGTGTGCCTGCCCAATGCTCCGCTACCGTACCTTGTTATTGTACCATTTATAAAACATTTGTCGAGAATAATAAATGTAGGAGAAGACAAAATGGCCAGTCAAAGAAGATTGTATTGTTGGTTAAGTTTGAGTGTGTTGCTGCTGCTCTTGCTCACCCTGGCTGCTTGTGGCGGCGGAGCAACGCCCGCCCCAGTCGCACCGGCGGAGAAAGCGGAACCGGCTGCTAAAGAAGAGGCTCCCGCAGCAGCGCCAACCGAAGCTCCGGCTGAAGCGGCTGCCCCAACTGAAGCAGCCGCAGCAGAACCTGTCGCCCCAACCGAAGCAGCCGCCGAAGAACCGGCTGCGGCTGCCGACAGCGCCCTAATCCCCGAGGGACCGGCTTCGGGTAAACTGGAAGTGTTCTCGTGGTGGACCTCAGGCGGCGAAGCAGCGGCCTTAGAATCCCTGATCAAAGCTTACAACGCCAGCAACCCCGAGGCCGAAGTGGTCAACGCGACGGTGGCGGGTGGCGGTGGTTCGGCGGCGCGGGCGGTGCTGCAAACGCGGCTGGCCGGCGGTGACCCGCCCGACACCTGGCAGGTCCACCCCGGTTTTGAGTTGCTCGATCAGTATGTTGCCCCGGAATACATTGCTCCCGTGACCGACTTGTACAAGGAACAAGGCTGGTTCGAGGTGATGCCCAAGGCCCTGACCGACCTGATGAGCAAGGATGGGGAGGTGTACCAGTTGACAGTGGGCGTCCATCGGGGCAACGGCCTGTGGTACAACAAGAAGCTGCTGGATCAGAACGGCATCACCATCGGCGAGACGATGAGCGTGGACGAGTTTATGGCGGCTGCCGAGAAGCTCAAGGCAGCGGGGGTGACCCCGTTGTGCGTGGGCGACTCGGGTATCTGGACCACAGCGGAGTTGTTTGAGAACACGCTGGTCGGGGTGTTGGGTCCTGAGAAGTATCTCGGCCTGTGGAATGGTTCGGTCAAATTCGACAGCCCCGAAGCGAAGAAAGCGATGGAAGTCTACGGCCAGATGTTGAGCTACCAGAACGAAGACCACTCGGCCCTGTCGTGGGATCAGGCGGTCAAGGCGTTGATGGAAGGCAAATGTGCTTTCAACTCGATGGGCGACTGGGCCTATGGCGAGTTTGCCAACGCCGGGTTGAAAGACAACGTGGACTTCGGCTGGGTCAGCCATCCGGGTTCGGCCGGTTCATTTGTGGTCATAGCCGATGGTTTTATCCTGGCTAACGGCGCGCCGAATGAATTGGGCACGAAGAACTGGCTGCGGGTGTTGGGCAGCAAGGAAACCCAGGAAGCGTTCAACCCGTTGAAGGGTTCGATCTGCGCCCGGACGGACTGCGACCGGGCCAAGTTTGGGCCGTATCACAACTGGTCGATGGACTCCTTTGCCAAAGATGCCCTGGTGCCGACGGTGGTTCACGGTTCAGCCGCCCCGGCCAGTTTCCAACAGGCGCTAAACGATGCGGTAACAACCTTTGTGGTCGACCAAAATGTGGATGCCCTGGCCACGGCCCTGACTCAAGCCGCTGCCCAGGAAACAAGCATGCAAGCAGGGGCGGGGGAGGCAGCAGCCGCAGCCCCGGCCGCCAATTTAACTCCGGAGGGACCGGCTTCGGGTAAACTGGAAGTGTTCTCGTGGTGGACCTCAGGCGGCGAAGCAGCGGCCTTAGAATCCCTGATCAAAGCTTACAACGCCAGCAACCCCGAGGCCGAAGTGGTCAACGCGACGGTGGCGGGTGGCGGTGGTTCGGCGGCGCGGGCGGTGCTGCAAACGCGGCTGGCCGGCGGTGACCCGCCCGACACCTGGCAGGTCCACCCCGGTTTTGAGTTGCTCGATCAGTATGTTGCCCCGGAATACATTGCTCCCGTGACCGACTTGTACAAGGAACAAGGCTGGTTCGAGGTGATGCCCAAGGCCCTGACCGACCTGATGAGCAAGGATGGGGAGGTGTACCAGTTGACAGTGGGCGTCCATCGGGGCAACGGCCTGTGGTACAACAAGAAGCTGCTGGATCAGAACGGCATCACCATCGGCGAGACGATGAGCGTGGACGAGTTTATGGCGGCTGCCGAGAAGCTCAAGGCAGCGGGGGTGACCCCGTTGTGCGTGGGCGACTCGGGTATCTGGACCACAGCGGAGTTGTTTGAGAACACGCTGGTCGGGGTGTTGGGTCCTGAGAAGTATCTCGGCCTGTGGAATGGTTCGGTCAAATTCGACAGCCCCGAAGCGAAGAAAGCGATGGAAGTCTACGGCCAGATGTTGAGCTACCAGAACGAAGACCACTCGGCCCTGTCGTGGGATCAGGCGGTCAAGGCGTTGATGGAAGGCAAATGTGCTTTCAACTCGATGGGCGACTGGGCCTATGGCGAGTTTGCCAACGCCGGGTTGAAAGACAACGTGGACTTCGGCTGGGTCAGCCATCCGGGTTCGGCCGGTTCATTTGTGGTCATAGCCGATGGTTTTATCCTGGCTAACGGCGCGCCGAATGAATTGGGCACGAAGAACTGGCTGCGGGTGTTGGGCAGCAAGGAAACCCAGGAAGCGTTCAACCCGTTGAAGGGTTCGATCTGCGCCCGGACGGACTGCGACCGGGCCAAGTTTGGGCCGTATCACAACTGGTCGATGGACTCCTTTGCCAAAGATGCCCTGGTGCCGACGGTGGTTCACGGTTCAGCCGCCCCGGCCGATTTCCAACAGGCGTTGAATGATGCCGTAACCGTCTTCGTAGTCGATCAAGATGTAGAGGCTTTTGCCAGCGCCCTGGCCCAGGCTGCTCAGGCTTCTGGCTTTAGCAAATAATTAACTTTAGAGGTAACTGCTCAACCCTTGTCATTTCGACCCGCGAAACGGGTCGAAATGACAATCTTGAGTGATTACCTGGAGCAGGTGTATCAATGGCAGCTATACCCACAGAGAATATATCAACCCTTGAGGGCATTGGCGCGGTTCCGGCCCACCGGCGGCACTTTCTCACCGAGCGGACCCAATCCTTTCTCCTATTGCTCCCTTCGTTGATTGTGATTGCCATCTTTGTCTACTTTTTTATCAGCACCACCCTCTATATTTCTCTCTCCAATTGGCGCACGCTCAAACGGGATTTGACCCTCCGCGAACCCGTGTATCAAACCTACGTCGAGATGTTCACTATGCCCCGCTTTCAGGCTGATTTGCGAAATACGGTGGTCTTCACCATCTTGTTTATGACCCTGGCCATCCTGCTGGGGTTATCGCTGGCGATTCTACTGGATCGTAAGATCTTCGCCGGGACGGTTTTTCGCAACGTGTTTCTATTTCCTTATGCCCTGTCATTTGTGGTCACCGGGGTGGCCTGGCGCTGGATTTTTAACCCGGAAACGGGCATCAACCTCTTCTTCCAGATTTTTGGCCTTAACTCGGTTTTAACCCAAATGGGGATGGGGCCGCTCAAGCCGGGCTGGATTACCGATCCAAACGTGGTGCTCCAGCTCAACGATGTCCTGGCTCGTATTTGGCCCGCTGCCAGCGGGCTGCAAATGAAACTGGGCATTCCGATGGCCTTGATCCCGGTCGCTATTGCCGCCACCTGGCAATTATCAGGTTTTGTGATGGCCATGTACCTGGGGGGAATGGCTACTATTTCCAATGACATCCGCGAGGCGGCCCGGATTGACGGCGCCAGCGAGTGGCAGGTTTATCAACGGGTTATCATTCCCATCCTCAAACCGGTCACGATCAGTGTGGCGGTTATTCTGCTGCACGTTTCGCTCAAGATTTTTGACCTGGTCTTTACGATGTCCGGCGTGGGACCGGGCTTTGCCACCGACGTGCCGGCCATTTTTGTTTTTGAGATGACCTTCAAAGCCACCCGCTACAATATGGGCGCGGCGGCTTCGATCATGATGCTGGTGCTGGTGGGTTTGGTCATTATTCCTTACCTGGCCCAGAGTTTGCGAGAGGAGGCGGCTTGATGTCGGCGCGAGTACATTCATTAAAAGGATTAGACCTGGGGATTCCTAAAAGGCCGGGTGAGTGGTTGATTTGGTTCATCCTGGTCCTGATTATGCTTTTTTACCTGCTGCCGGTGTATGTGATGGTGGTCAACGGCTTAAAAGAAGCCCAGGGAGTCAGCCTATCCACTATGTGGAACTTGCCGGACAGCCTGTCCGGCGGCGGCTTCCTCGGAGCCTGGCAGCGCCTCCGGTTGAACATGGTCAACAGCCTGATTATGGTGATTCCGGCCACAATTATCTCGTCATTTATCGGCGCGATAAACGGTTATTTGTTCTCGAAATGGAAGTTTCGAGGTTCTGATGTGCTGTTTACCTTGATGCTCTTCGGCTTTTTTATTCCATACCAGAGTATCTTGATTCCTTTGGTGCAATTTCTGCAAGGAATAAAAGTATATGGCACTATTCCGGGCTTGATCCTGGTGCATGTGGTTTATGGGTTGCCCATCACCACCCTGATTTTCCGCAATTACTTTGCCGGGGTACCAACCGAGCTGCTCGAAGCGGCCCGGGTTGACGGGGCCGGCTTAATGACGACCTTCACCCGTATTATGTTGCCCCTGTCCATCCCGGCCTTTGTGGTTGTGGGTATCTTCCAGTTTACCAATATCTGGAATGACTTTTTATTTGGCGTGACCGTAGTGCCGAACCCGGCTGCCCAGCCGGTCACAATTGCGCTGAATAATCTATCCGGTTCGTTCTCGGTCGATTGGAACGTGGTTATGGCCGGAGCCGTCCTGGCCGCTCTGCCGACAGCGCTTATTTACATGTTTTTGGGCCGCTTCTTCATTCGCGGCCTGTTGGCCGGCTCGGTCAAAGGTTAAACGGACCGCCGACGACCCCCACCCTAACCCTCCCCCTGTCAGGGGGAGGGAAGGGTGGGGGTCGGGGTCTCTTTAAGAGGAGGTATCTAACATGAACGACTGGGTCATCGGGATCGATTTAGGCGCGACCAAAATTGCCCTGGGCTTAATTGACCCGCAGGATCATATTATGGCCCGCCGCCGCCTTCCAACCAACATCCTCGAAGGTCCCCAGGCGGCGGTGGAACGGATGGGGCAAAGTATCGCTGAACTGACCCACGAGTTGCCCTCAGGCCAACAAATCGCGGCCGTAGGATTATGTAGCCCTGGCCCCATCGATCATGAAGCCGGGATGATTATTGACCCCCCCAACTTGACCGGTTGGCGCAACGTGCCCTTACAGCAAATGCTGGCCGACCGGTTGAGTTTGCCGGTCAGGCTGGAGCACGACGCCAAAGCTTCGGCCCTGGGCGAATACCACTATGGCGGGGGGCGCGGCGAGCGGAGTATGGTCTACATTGTGATCGGCACGGGGGTGGGCGCGGCCATTATCATCGACGGCCACCTGTACCGGGGTATGCACAATACGTCGGGAGAGGTGGGCCACATCACCATTGATCGCTACGGCGAAAGAGGCAGCTCCGGGGTCAAAGGCTGCGTGGAGTCTTATATGTCCGGCCCTTCGTTAGTCCATCGTTATCAACGCCTGTGGCTGGAAGCCAACCCGCAGCTTCCAGACCAGCCTATTACCGGCGAACTGATTGCCCAACAGGCCGCCCAGGGCGATAAACTGGCCCATCAAATTATGACCGAGGCCGGTGAGGCTCTGGGTATTGCCATCGCCTCTCTGGCCATGATCCTGGATATTGAGCTGTATGTCATCGGCAGCAGTGTGGCCAAAGCCGGGGATTTATTGCTCGAACCGGCTCGACAGATTTTGCCCCACTATTGTTTTCAATCCGTAGCCTCGAAGGTGCGGATTATGCCCGCCGGGTTAGGCGACGATGGCCCCATTCTCGGTTGTGGCTGGCTGGCCCGCCAGGCTTTAAAAGAGGCATTTCGTTAAAGTGTATGGTAACTACTCAGCCGACCCTATGTCTCAGCAACCCTGACCGCCGACCGTCGACCG
>CAZUNT010000299.1:0-6157 GCA_964622215.1 uncultured Caldilineaceae bacterium | reverse complement strand
GGCTGCCGCAAGTAACAGATTCTTCGTGATTTTTTGGTAGAACTGAACAACCCTGTTTGGCCGCCGGTTAAAGTCAGGCCAATCCATCGCCTGAAACAGAAGGGTGAGCAGAGTAAGATGAAACATCCAGAGAGGTGTAGATCCCATCAGTGGGGCTTCTGGAGCTATATCGACCCGGACTCGTGTCGGCAAGAACGGGTGTGCCGGCGCTGCCAGGCGACAGAAACGCGCCAGGGGCCTCACACCTGGGGCTGGTGGACTTACGTCGATCTGCCGGGCAGTTGGCAGCAGCAACGGAGCTGCCAACGATGCGGCGCTCAAGAGGAGCGGCTCAACCAACCGGCCGATGCCACCGAACAGTTAAAGCTCCACCTTGCCGCCCGGCTGCAAGCGGGCGAAACCATCCAGGCCGTTTTTGATGAATTGGTCACTGCCGCCCCAGTTGGAACCGGGCGAACCATTGCCCAATACCAGGCCAAAGCCATTTTAGGAGCAGCGGCATTGGTGGCAGTGGCTGAGGAAATTGGACAGCGGTTGCAAGAGGGTGAGCCGGAAGAAGTGATTAAGACGCAGTTAATCACCCTTTATGGTGATTATGTTTTGTTTCCCCAGGATTGGGCCAGCCGGGTTTTGGAACAGGTCAAGGTCTCAGGCGGGGTAGTTTCAAAGATTTAATTGGATAGGAATCCGGTTAATCCCGTTATCCGTTGTTCTATTGGCCAAAACGATGACTATAGCCTGATTTCCAGGAAGGTTCGCCAGGTGTTCAAAATGTTATTGACTCCTACAAAATTATCCAGAATTGAGCTATTGATTATTGTAACTACCTTAGTGATTTGGGCATCAGCAATTGTGGTAACCGGACTTGTTATATACGCCTATCAGCCTGACCCAAAAATTTCAGCCCAGGCGACTACACCTACTCCGGTAGTTACGTCCACCTCAACTCCAACCGAGACACCTACTTCGACAGCTACGCTCACTCCGATTCCGACCGAGACACTTACCCCGACGGCTCTACCTACTTTAACTCCGACCGAGACATTTACTCTAACTCCAACACCGAAAGATATATCTGCTTCTTTCCCCCCAATCGATACACCAACTCGAATTGATACACCTATACCTGGGGTAAATATTATGAAAGCCGAACTCTGCGATAAATAAGAAAAGAAGGTTTGACGAAAACTGGCCGACACGACCCCGTTTGGTCCAGTAATTGGAGGAAAAAATGAAAAATTAGAACTTACGTCAGAGAGATTCTGAGAGATAGGTCGTTGAGTTGCCGGCAGAGGCAATCATCCAGTAAACCATGTTTCAGTTGAAAACGGTGAAGACACAAATTTTTTAGGTGGTCAATCAATCTTCAATGGGGAGGAACAAATGAAACTCGCACCTAGGTTAAAGTGGGGGATGGTTATTTTGATCATCCTGGCGCTTGTCGGCGCGTGGGCAGCCACTACGCCCGTCGTCCAGGCCCAGGCCAACACCTGGCACATAGCTACAAATGGTTCGGATGTCACCGGAGACGGCTCAGAGGCGAAACCTTTTGCCACCATCCAGCACGGCATTGACCGCGCCAGTAATGGCGATATTGTGTTGGTTCACCCCGGGAGGTACAAGGAAAACATCAAGTTCAAGGGCAAAAACATCACCGTCGCCTCCTTGTTTTACACCAGTACCAATAATCACACCTACATCTTCCAAACCGTGATTGACGGCAACCGGGCCGGCCGGGCCGTCACCTTTGAGAATGGGGAAACTGCCGCCGCCGTCTTGACTGGCTTGACCCTGACCAACGGCTATGTCCAGGGCAGCGGGACAGCCGGCAGTGGAGGCGGGTTAGCTTGTTTCAGGGCCAATCCCACGCTGACCCACCTGATCGTCTCTAACAACGAGGCCGCCGCGGAAGGAGGGGGACTCTACTTTGAATATTGTTCGGCCAAATTGCAGGATACCCTCATCACCGGCAATACAGCCTTTTTAGGGGGTGGCATCCGCTATTCCTACGGTAGCCCCAGCCTGGAAAGGGTGACGGTTGCCCATAACACCTCTCAGAGCGATGGCGCCGGCATCCAGTTCTATCACGCCGAGGCCAGCATTAAGAACGCTTTGATTGCCCACAATGCCGGGGGCGCCAAAGGCGGCGGGCTGATGTTTGACGGGTGCAGTCCCACCTTTACCAATGTGACGATTGCGGACAATACCACCTCAGGGCACGGCGGCGGGCTGAATGTCTCTTATGCCAGCCACCCAAAGCTGGTCAATTCGATTGTGTGGGGCAATTCACCGGAGCAAATCTACTTTGATACCGCCTGGTCGGGCGAAGCCGTGACCATCCAATATTCGGATGTGCAGGGTGGGGCCGCCGGCATTGTCACCAACAATCACGGCCCGGTCAACTGGCTGACCGGCAACCTGGCGCTTGACCCTCTTTTTGAAGGGAGCGGCGATTATCATCTCACCCCTGACAGCCCGGCCATCGGCGCCGGCACCCCGGATAATGTTCCCTCCCCTGACCTAGCCGATAGCCCCCGGCCCTGGCCGGCCGGCTCCAAGCCAGACCAGGGTGCGTATGAAAGTCCACTGCCAGCGCCTCACAGCGATATTATTAAGATTACCAACGCCCAGGAATTGCAGGCCATAAAAAATAATCTGGCCGGCCATTATTACCTGGCCAATGATATTGATTGTGCCGGTATCGCCAATTTTGAACCCATCGGCCGGCCGGGGCAGCCCTTTGTGGGCACCTTTGACGGGCATGGTCATACCATTAGCCACTTGACGATTAACCGGCCAGGTGAGGATGAGGTCGGCTTGTTTGGCCGGATTGAGAACGCCAGCCTGGCCCAGGTGACCTTACAGGAGGTCAAGATCACCGGCCGTTCCAAAGTGGGCAGCCTGGTTGGTTACTTGTTCGCCAGCCAAGTTTCGGACTCGGCGGCCAGCGGAGTTGTTACCGGCCTGGTCTCCCGCATCGGCGGCTTGATTGGCGAAAGTTACAACGGCGGCGGGATTAGGCGCTGCCGGGTCGAAGTCAGCGTCAACGCCCAAAATGCGACGGAAGTGGGCGGTTTGCTGGGGCGAACCTGGGATGGTGATGCCAATCGGATTATCGCCTCTTTCTACCGGGGGACGGTGAACGCACCGGGCAGCAATCAGGTGGGCGGCCTGGCCGGGTATAGCAAAAGCAGTGATTTTATCCGCAGCTTTGTCACCGGCCAGGTCAATGGGAATAAGCAGGTGGGCGGCCTGGTTGGGTCCACTACCGAAAATGCCGGCATCCATAATAGCTATGCTCAGGCGGCGGTTACCGGCACTACGGAGGTGGGTGGTCTGATTGGGTATTTCAATTCCTACCATGATGGCATCAGCCATGCCTACTATGCCGGAACCATCAGCGGGAATTCAACCGTAGGCGGTTTGATTGGCCGCTACAGCGCCGGAACCCTGGTCAATAATTTCTGGGATTACCAACGGACCGGGCTGCTCTCGAGCCAGGATAGCGGCAATAACGGTCAAATGAGTGGCGTTGACGGCCAAACCACCGCCGCGATGATGCGGCAAGATACCTTTACCAGCTGGGATTTTAACCGTATTTGGCTGATGGTAGATTATCCCCAGTTACAATTTGCCGCCTCTGCCCGACCCACCCTAACCATCCACCCGCCCACTACGGCCACGATCGGCGACCTGATTTACATTCCGGTTGAACTCAAACATATCAGCAGCGCCCTGGACCTGCGTGGAGTGCAGTTTAGTCTCCGCGTGACCGATACAGCTATCCTGACTCCAGCAGCCCACCTGGCCCCTATGCCGGGCAACCTGTTTCCACCCGGCAGTATCACCTCGACCACCCTGGCCGGCGCAGGTTGGGACTTTCTTTTGACCGATGCGCTCTCAACCCCGGCCATCAGCGGCAGCGGCGTGATCGTTAGCCTGCCTTTCCTGGTCCGCAATGAAGGTTGTGCCGGTCTGACCCTGACCAACCATCAACTCTCAAACGGCAGCGCCCAACCCATCCCCCACTCGGCTGAGGCAGCCCGGTTGTGTGTGGTGGGCCAGGGGAACGTTCAGGGCCATCTTTATCTCGATTGGCGCAGTTCCGGCCATTATACTCATACCCAGGTTATGCTGATTGGCTCTCGCCAAACCTACACTACCACCACCGACCCGGCAGGTAACTTTGCCCTGACCCACCTTTATGCCGGCGCCTACACCCTGCAAGCCAGTCACCCCCTCTTTGCGCGAGCGCAGCGAACGGTCACGGTGACGGCGGCCCTGACCACAACTGTACCCCGGCTTGGCTTATGGGCCGGCGACATCAACCAAAACCAGCGGGTCAATCTGTATGATTGGTATCTGCTGGCTGCCGCCATCTTTCCGGTGAGTGACCCTCACTTTGATATTAACGACGATGGTTTGACCAATATCCAGGATTTGGTCATCCTGACTCTCAATTTGGGCCAGCCGAATATGACCACCACGAATCCCCCAGTCAGACCCGGCCTGGCTTCGCTTGACCTGGGTCAACCGCCGATAACAGCCCAGAGCGAAGGCCATCTCAAGCTCGTTCCAGCCGGGGACAATGAAATGACCCTGCGCCTGGAAGAGGTCGGTGAACCGGTTTACGCGGTGGGGGCGCGGTTAACACTTCCGGCTGAAGCCACAGTGGCCGGCGTAGAAGCCAGTCCCGCTTTTGCCGGTGGTTTCCTCGAATGGCATCAAGAGGGCACGACCCTTTACCTGGTGGTCGCTCCGCCTGAAGAGCAAGCCGTCACCCAGAATACCGAGGTGGCCGTCATTCGTGGTGTCACCTTTGTGGCAGGAAAGACAGAGGTGGTTGCCGAAAATAGCATCACTGCCGGCCCACAAAATGATATTTTCTTGCCCATTATCATCAAGTGAGGTTGAGTAGCCACCACTGATAATGGAATCAGCCACCCTATCAGCGATAGTCACCGGGGCCGGGGTCCATCTTCAGTTGGAACCGGCCCCTCAATCTCCACTAACCTCACCACCCCATCCGGCGACCCGGCTACAGGCAGCCGTTCTCCGGTGTCGGGGCGATAGAGGCCGATTTGGACGGCGTAACGGCCTGGCGGCAGCTCGCCAAGCGTGTGTTCGTCGACCACAATTTCGCCGGGATCCCACAGGCTGGTAGGGTAAACTCCACCGGCAGGCGGGCGGTCGAATTGGGCAGCCAGGTTGCCGGCCGGGTCGAGGAGGTGGATAAAGACCGTATAGTCGGCGGAGTAGAGTGTTTCGGTACGCCAGAAGAAGGTTAAACGTTGAACGTTCAACGTTGAACGTTCAACGTTTAGGTCGAAGCCGAGGAGGGTGATTTGGTCGCCGAAGGTTATGTTCAGCGGGTTTTGGGGTTGGACTGTGGGGACGGTGACGCCGGGGGGAGGGCCGCCGACTTTGAGCGGGCCGAGGCGGACGCTGTTGCGCTCAATCGGCTGGCCGTCGACGACGAGGGGAAGAGAGAAAGTTGGTTGATCCGAGGGATAGAGGCCGGCGTCGAGCCAGTAAACGCCGGGTGGCGCGCCGGCGGCAACCGGCACCTCGTAGGCGTCGGAGACGATTTCGTTAGGAACCCAAAGCCAAGTGGTGTAGTAGAGTTGGGGCACGCGGTCGGTGCCGCCGTATTGAATGTTCTCCTCGTTCAGCAGGTGATTAAAGACAATCAGGTGTTGGCCTATCGTCCGCTCGGCGCGCCAATGCAGGGTGATGGGGAAACTGCTGCCAGGCTGTACCCGGCGTTGAGGCAGATCATAGCCGAGCAGAGTTAAGGTGTTGGCAAAGTTAGCCTTGACGAGGTACTGCATAGGGGGAGGTTCGAACTGGCGAGGCCGGTTGGCAATTGACCATTGACCATTGACCATTGGCAATTGATCCCCGACGGGATGCGAAGCGCTATCCCCGACGGGATGCGAAGCGCTATAGTCACCGCTGGGCCAGTTGGCGGCGACAATGAAGTGGGCAATGCTGCCTTGCGGACCGGGCAGAAAGTAAGTTGGCGAGATGGTTTGACCGTTAGGGGCGATCAATTCGGGGGGCTGAGCAGCGGTGAGGGCAAAGCTGAGGGTACTGCGATAGGTGACGGGACTGGCGGGGGGGAGTTCGTCGGTGCGAAGTTGGGTAGGGAGCAGGG
>CAZUNT010000298.1:0-6262 GCA_964622215.1 uncultured Caldilineaceae bacterium | reverse complement strand
ATTACTGTTTACTTACGCGCCATTCCAACAAAGTCTCAATCAATCCATCCACCGTATGCTTTTTGGCCACCAAATCAACCCGCACCCCCAACGTACGAGCCGTATCGGCCGTAGCCGGGCCAATGCAGGCCACCGTCAGGGGGGCCAGTACATCGGACAACTTTCGGCCATTGAGGATAGCGGCCAACCCGGTCAGACCGGAGGGGCTAATAAACGTAGCCACATCTACCCCCCCACCAAGCAGAGCCGCCAGGCCAATGGGGTCCGGTTCGGCAGATTGGATGGCATAGGTCATAACCATCTCGATACTGGCGCCCTGCGTCTGCAAAGACTCGACCAGGTCTGGAAGTTCCGCGTTGGAATAGGGCAGAAGCACCCGCTGGCCGGCAGTCCGGCTCAGTTCGGCGACGATGGTCCGGTTTGCATAAAGGGGGCCAAAATCGGCCTGTAAGCCGTATCTACGCAAGGCCTGGGCCGTAGCCCGGCCTACTGCACCCAGTTTTACCCCGGCCAATACCCGGACGTCATGGCCCAGCGCCAGCAGCCGGTCGAAGAAAAAGAAGACACTGTTGGTGGTGGTAAAAATAATCCAATCATAACGCTTCGCCTCCCGTAGGGGATAGCTCGCCTCAGGAGCGGCCAGGCAAGTAATTGCCCGGTCGAGAAGGCCAGAATCGACGGCCGGAATAACCTGTGTTGTCGGCAGCTCCACCGACTCCGCCCCCAACCGGGCCAGCCGGCGGCTAAAATCTGCGGCCTGCTCCAGGGGGCGGGTGTTTAAAACCCGTAGTCCCAGTAAGGGGCGGCGGTCGGGCCGGTCGAACCAGCGTAAGGTTTCGCGCAATCGGACAACCTCGCCCACAATGATGACTGCCGGAGGGTGAATATCGGTTGCCCGTTCCACGATGTTGGCCAGAGTACCCACAGCCGTTTTTTGGATGGTGCGAGTGCCTTGCTCAACCAGGGCCACCGGGGTTTCAGGGGAACGACCGCTGGCTATCAACTGTTCAACGATCAACGGCAGATTACTCACGCCCATCAGGAAAACCAGCGTATCAGAGCCACAAGCTAGATTGGTCCAATCGTACACAGATTCGTGAACCGAGTCGGCCCGGTGACCGGTGATAATGGCCACGCTGCAGGCGATATTACGGTGGGTAACAGGAATACCGGCATAGGTGGGTGCAGCAATGGCGCTGGTCACACCAGGAACAACTTCAAAGGGCAAGCCGGCTTCAATCAAGGCTTGAGCCTCCTCACCCCCTCGGCCAAATACATAAGGGTCACCACCCTTGAGGCGGACGACAACCTTTCCGGCCTGGGCTTTTTCGACGAGCAGAGCGTTAATTTTGGATTGGGGAACAGGGTGACGATCGGGCTGCTTGCCAACATCAATCAACTCAGCACCCTTAGCGTGAGCAAGCAAGGAAGGGTTAGCCAGCCGGTCATAAACCACCACTTCGGCCTGTTTCAAACACTCAATACCGCGTATGGTAATCAAGTCAGGATCACCCGGCCCGGCCCCAACGAGGTAAACAATTCCTGTTTGAGTTGTTAATGAATCCATATATTTCCCCTGGGCTACTTTGACTCAGGTGACTTTATCGGGGCTGCCGAGCAATTTCTCGGCCTAACGCCTGGCGGCGGGCAATCCCTCGGCGCCGGTTTAAGCCATTTAAACCAATCAGGTAGATTTTCATAAGAACATTGTAACACGCCGGTAAAGACAGCGTCAACCGATATTTGTCATCTACCTTCAAGACATTTGTCACTTTAAAATTTTGGAATTTTTACTACTTTTCTTTTTGGGTATAATATTGAAAAGGTAGTTCGTTTGGAAGGTTAGCAGGATGGATCAATCGACCCAGCGGCAGGCGGTTTTTGCCGGCCTGGTTTATGATGAGGAAGGCAAGTTGGTGGGGACGACCTTCATTGGCCAGGAACCGCACTATATTATTATGGATGGCGATTTTAAACGGCACGTTACCGCCGAGGAAGTGGACCATCAAGTTATCACCTGGCTGCAAGAGCAAGCCTCGGCTAACAAGGGGATGGTGACGGAAGGAATGATGACCATGCTAGGCAAGGATGACTTGTTTACCAAGGCCATGATCGATTCGTCGCTTCAACAGATGCACAAAATTATGGAGCTGGGGTTGCCCGAAGATGCTCGCATGATGCTGGGGATGATGGGTTTTAAGATCATCGTCAATATGCACGGCGAGGTGGTCAACCTGGAAATGCCGGGGCAGACAGACGGGGATGAGTTTGGAGATTAGAGATTGGTTTGATGGAGAACGCTAAAACTTTTTATCAACAAGTTAACCAACTCATCGCCGAAACACCCATCGCCATAGCTACCATTATCCGGGTAAAAGGTTCGGTGCCCCGTGAAGTGGGGACCAAGATGATTATTCATCCCCTGGGGCAGCATTACGGAACCATCGGCGGAGGCTGCGGCGAGGCCGACGTAATCCGGGCCGGCCTGGATGTGATCGAAACAAGCCAACCCCGTATTGTCGAGGTAGACTTGACCGAAGATATTAGCATACAGAGTTTGGGCGTATGTGGTGGGATTATGGAAGTGTACGTTGAACGCTGGCCATGATCTTTTGGATAACCTACTTGCTTCACTTGAAGCGGGCCGGCCGGCGGCGCTGATTACAGTGGTCAAGGCGGCGGGAAGTTATGCCCCCGCGCTGGGCCAAAGAGGATTGGTTTGGCTAGACGAAGCCTCATCGCCCGACCTGGGTTTAGGGACGGTGGGCAGCCGGATTGTAACGGAAGCTCGCCAATGTTTAGCCGAACGCAAATCCCAAATTTTGACTTACCAGGAAAATGATAGCTTAATTGAACTTTTTGTTGAGGTGCAACGGCGTCCGCCCACTTTGCTGATTGTGGGAGCGGGGCATGTCGCTCAGCCGTTAGCCCAATTGGGTAAGCTGATCAATTTTGAGGTGGTCGTCCTGGATGACCGGCCCCAATACGCCAATAAAAAGCGTTTTCCGCTGGCCGACCGGGTGTTGGCCTTACCTTTTAAGGAAACTCTTCACAACTGGCCCATTGACAGTGACACTTATATTGTCCTGGTCACACGCGGCCACAGCCACGATGTCGAGGCTCTGTTAGAGGTGATCGACTCGCCGGCCCACTACATCGGCATGATTGGCAGCAAACGCCGGGTCAAAGCCGTGTTTGAGCTATTGGAAAAAGACACGACGCGAGAACCGGATCCGGCCCAATTGGAGCGAATTTACGCTCCCATCGGCCTGGATATTGGCGCAGAGAGTCCGGCTGAAATTGCCGTAGGAATTATTGCAGAAATTATCAATGTTTATCGGGGAGGGCGAGCCATATCGTTGTCGCAGGCACTGCGAGCTGACCAGCGTTTGGCTCTTCATCCAACCAGAAAATGACCTATTCATTCATCAATCAGGAAAGGTAGCACAATCATGAGTAACTTTTTCAAAAGTATGGTCACGAACACCGGTATTGTCGGGGAAATTCTCCAATTTCTATGGGCACGCAAACTGTGGTGGTTGATTCCAATGGTCGTCGTGCTGTTGCTCTTTGGCTTACTCCTAGTTTTTGCTTCTTCATCCGGCGTGGCGCCTTTCATTTACACTTTATTCTAAGAAGATGGCCATATGAAAATTCTAACAGTAGTTTTTGGCGTTTTACTGGCAGCCCTGGGGATTGGCAATTTTGTAGTAAGCGGCATGAGCCAACTCACGGCGTTGACCCCGGCCCTGTTTGGGCTATTAATTGGTATTTTGGGGGTGGTTGCTCTGCAGAGCCGGTCTCGTGGGCCGCATCATAACGCCCTGTTCGGCGCGATTTTGTTGGCTGTGTTGGGGTTTCTTGGCTCTCTCGGCGGGTTGTGGCAACTATTCACCTTGGTGAGCGGTGGCCAAGTTGCCCAGCCTATGGCAGTGATGATCCAGTCTGTCATCGGTCTATCCTGTATCCTGTTTGTTGCCCTGGGACTCTGGCTCATCAAAGATTTCTGGCGGGGTTGGCAGGCTTTTGGCCAGTTTCTGGGCAACATGCTGGCGCGGGTGGTTTTGACCATTTTCTATTTTACCGTCTTTGTGCCCTTTGCCCTGGGCGTCAAGCTGTTTAGCGATCCCTTACACATAAAAAGTTCACCGGCCGATTTATGGCGACCCCGCACCACCGGCGACCAAACTTTGGAAGACATAATGAGGCAATACTAAATGAATATCCTGGGTATCTCTTGCTACTATCACGAGGCCGCCGCCGCTTTGCTGGTTGATGGCCAACTTGTGGCTGCGGCGGAAGAGGAGCGCTTTACTCGTAAAAAACATGATAGTGTCTTCCCCCAACATGCCATCAACTTCTGCTTGAAATTTGCCGGCCTGACTGCTGCCGATCTTGATTACGTGGTTTTCTATGAGAAGCCCCTGGTCAAATTCGAGCGAATTCTGCAAACCACTCTAACCATGTTCCCCAAATCCTGGAGTGTTTTCCGCGAGTCGATGGTGACCTGGTTCGATGAAAAGTTGTGGATCAAAAGTCAACTGCAAACGAAGATTGGCGTTCCGGCTAACAAAATCTTGTTTGTCGAGCACCACCTGACCCATGCAGCCAGCGCCATGTTCTGCTCTCCCTTTGCCGAAGCGGCCGTTGTTACTGTTGACGGCGTCGGCGAATGGACTACGGCGACGCTCGGTCAAGCCACCGCCCAATGGAATGGCGAGGGCAAGAATCATATCAACTTAACCCGCGAACTGCGTTTTCCCCACTCGCTGGGGCTGCTCTATTCCGCTTTTACCGCTTTTCTCGGTTTCCGGGTCAACAATGGCGAGTACAAGGTAATGGGGATGGCTCCCTACGGCCAGCCCAGGTACCTGGACGAAGTTCACAGAGTGGTCAAGGTGGATGACTGCGGCGGCCTGACCCTTAACATGGATTATTTCAGTTTCCACCACTCCACCCAGCACACCTACAACCAAAAGTTTGTGGAGTTGTTTGGCCCGTCGCGCCAGCCGGAGTCGGAGTTCTTTACCGAAACCACCCATCCCCGTAAAGACCACCCTCATTGGAACAGCGCCCTGGTCGCGCAGAACCAAAAATATGCCGACATCGCCGCCAGCATCCAGCGCGTTACCGAAGAGATTTTGCTGAAGATGGTTAACTATGCTTACCGGCAAAGCGGCTCCAAAAACCTGGTCATGGCCGGTGGGGTAGCCCTTAACAGCACGGCCAATGGCCGGATCATGCGCGAAACTCCCTTTGAGAACGTCTTTATCCAACCGGCGGCAGGCGACTCGGGGGGGGCGATAGGGGCGGCCTTGTATGCCTACCATGTAGTCTTGGGCCATCCTCGTAAATTCACTATGGAGCATGCTTATTGGGGTGCTGAATACCCAGAAAGCGACATGGTGGCGGCGATCAAAAAAGCAGGTTTTAAAAGCGAACGCTTTGACGACGACGATAAATTGATCGATCAATGTGTAGACGCGCTCCTCCAGAACAAAGTGCTGGCCTGGTATCGCGGCCGCTTTGAGTGGGGACCACGCGCCCTGGGCCATCGTTCTATCATCGCCGATCCCCGCCGGGAGGAGATCAAAGAGATTGTCAATACCAAAATTAAATTCCGTGAGCCTTTCCGGCCCTTTGCCCCGGTGGTCCTGGCCGAGCGCGCCCACGAATATTTCACCACGCCCAACCTGGATAAGCAATATCCACCCCGTTTCATGCTGATGGTTTCGGAAATCCCCCCGGATAAATGGGACAAAATTCAGGCCGTTTGCCACTACGGTACCGGCCGTTTGCAAAGCATCCGCGAGGAATGGAATTCGGGTTACTACAACCTGGTGAAAAAGTTCGACCAGGCGACCGGTGTGCCGGTGTTATTAAACACCTCTTACAACCTGCGTGGTGAGCCGATAGTGGCGACCCCAGCAGAGGCCATCAATACTTTCGCTGCCTCGGATATTGATATGCTGGTTATGGGGCCGTTCCTGGTCAAGAAACCTGAAGGCTATCATGCCACCGGTTCCCACCTGAAACCCGATCAAGTGGATTAGTAGCTCATCAAAAGGGGTGGCCAAGATGAAACTGACCGAAGTTGTAGTCAACGATCACGAAGTGGCCGGTGAGTATGTGGCCCAAGCTTTTTTTGAGTGGAACGGGATGGAATGGGAAATGACCGTAAAAGCGGCCAGCCAGGCCGAAGCCGAAGCACTGGCCAAGAGCCGGGCCGAGGCTTATCTGGCCGAGTGGGCGGTCAACCAGA
>CAZUNT010000297.1:0-6515 GCA_964622215.1 uncultured Caldilineaceae bacterium | reverse complement strand
TAACTATGGTCCTTTTCCCTCGTTCTTGCCAGGAGGATACCATAATCCAGCCCCAACATCAAGGCATGCAGCAATTTACCGCTGAGAACGCTGAGATCGCTGAGTTTTTCCTTAATTTTCTCTGCGTGCTTTGCGTTCTCTGCGGTTAATAAATTTTCGTTCCCAAATTGAACCAATAGGAAATGCCCCCGGTGAATCTTGACACTTGACTTGTGAACTGTTTTATTATATAATATGAACCAAAAGTTCATAATTCATGATATTTAAGTTCTTAACCAAGAATAAAAGTCCCTTTTCTGGCTACTGACTACTGACTACTGACCACTGTCTACTGTTTTCGAGGCGAGCTTATGCGTATACTGAGTATCACCCGTAAAACCTTGCTGGAGGCCTGGCGTGAGCCAAAACTGGCCGGCCTGCTGCTGCTCTTTCCGGCTGCCCTGATCGTGATGTACTACATCGCCTTCGGACAGACGAGTCAGGGCCTTTCTCAGTTCCTCAGGGTGATGATCCTGAATCAAGACGGCGGCGCGGCCGGGGCGTTACTCACCCGCACACTCGAGCAGACCAGGTTCGAAGGTTCATCTATCTTAGCCGTCTCCGCCGTTGGCAGCCGGGACGAGGCCGAAGTGGCGCTGCGCGAGCGTAAGGCGGCCATGCTGATCATCATTCCCCCCAATTTCACTGCAGTGCTGGACGAAGGGCGCTCCGGCCGGGCGCTTGCGCCGGCTGCCCTGGAGTTGGTGGGCGATGCGACTTCGGACAACTACATCTTCGCCAGCAGTTTCGTCACCTCCATCGCCACTGACTTTGCCAAGCAGTCCATTGGCTGGCAGGGGCCGGAAACGGCGTCGATAGAGTTTGTGCCGGGCACCGGCACGATGTCGGACCTGCAGTTTGGTATCCCCGGCGTTTTGGTTTTTGGGATCACCTTCGGTACGATTGTTGCCGCGACGGTGCTGGTCCGCGAGGAACGCAGCGGCACGCTCCAGCGCCTGTGTTTGACCCGGGCCAGGGCCGGCGAGATTCTGGCCGGTATTTCCCTGGCCCAGATGCTTGAATGTGGGCTGCAAATCCCGCTTGCTTTTGGCGTGGCCGTGGCCCTGGGCTTCAAAAGCCCCGGTTCGCTGGCGCTGGCCATTGGGATCGGCATGCTGCTCAGCTTCGCGGCTACCGGGTTGGGCTTGATGGCGGCCTGCTTCGCCCGCAATGACGGCGAAGCGGTTAATCTCGGTACGCTGCTGCTCCTGCCGCTGGCCTTTCTTTCAGGGACAGTCTTCCCCATGCCGCCTGCGCCGGTAGCGACCATCGCCGGGCGGGTGATCCAGGCTTACGACATCTTGCCGACGGCCCATGCCGCCGAGGCCATGCGGCGCGTCCTGGTTTACGGCGACGGTCCAACCGCCCTTGTTTACGAGTTGGTCATGCTGACCCTGCTGGCGGCGCTGTATTTTGCGGTGGGAGTGGTTCTGTACCAATGGCTGCGGTTACGCCGATTGGAGTGATCTAAATCGTTTACTACTCAGGCTACTCCAAATTGAGTATTCCTGACCGCCGACGGCTGACCGCTGACCGCCACACCTTGTACAACAGTAGCGTTCTCTGGCGGTCGGCAGTCTGCGGTCTGCGGTCATGGGGGTAGGGTTGAGTAGTTACAATCTCCAGAGGATTTTACTTATATGACGAACATTGTTTTGCAAACGGAACATCTAACCAAACATTACGGCAAACTCGTGGCCGTGAAGGATTTGACCCTAGAGGTGTGTGAAGGCGAGGTTTTTGGTTTTCTGGGGCCAAACGGCGCGGGCAAAACTACGTCGATCAACATGATGTGCGGCCTGCTCCGGCCGGACGCCGGCCGGGTGCTGGTGCGGGGGAAAGCCATGGCCAACGGCGATGAGACTGTGCGCGCCCGGGTGGGAGTCTGCCCGCAAAATATGGTTTTGTGGGAGCGGCTGACCTGCCTGGAGCAGTTACAATTCATCGGCCAGATGTACGGGGTCAAGGGCGGTGAGGCGCGGCGGCGCGGCCAACGGCTGCTGGAAGAGCTAGACCTGGCCGATAAGCGCGATAAGCAAGCCCGCACGCTTTCCGGCGGGATGCAGCGGCGGCTGAACCTGGCCATGGCCCTGGTCCACGACCCGGAAATCCTGGTGCTGGACGAACCCGAGGCCGGGCTGGACCCGCAGAGCCGGGTCAAGGTGCGCGAGTATATCCAATCGTTGGCCCGGAAAAAAACGGTTATCCTGACCACCCACAATATGGACGAGGCCGACCGGGTGGCCGACCGGATTGCCATCATCGATCAGGGCGAGCTGCTGGTGCTGGATACGGCGGAGCGGCTCAAGCAGCGGGTGGGCGAGGGCGACGTGGTCGAGATTGGTTTGAACAACGGGCTGAACGAGGGCCAGATTGACTGTATTCGGGCGGCCCTGGCCGGCCTTGCTTCGGAGGTCAGCTTGGATGCAGGACAACACGCCCTGCGGGTGCGGTCTCTGCACGCGGTAAGCCGGCTGCCGGCCATCCTCGAAGCCCTGGCGGCGGCAGGGTTACGGTCAGGCGAAGTCGGCATTCACCCCAACACCCTGGAGGATGTGTTCATTCAATTGACCGGACGGAGGCTGCGCGAATGAAAACTTGGCTGGTGGCCCGCAAAACAGTCCTGGAAATCTGGCGCGAACCACAACTGCTGCTGCTGGTTCTGCTGACGCCGCTGTTCTTCATCGTGATTACTTATGTGGGCTATGGCACTGCCCCCAAGCTGGCCACCCACCCTGTGCTGGTCATTAGCACCGACCCCCGGGCCGAGCCGCTGATCGAGCACCTGCGGGTGCAGCGTTACGCCGATGGCCGCCCTATGTTTGACCTGCAGTGGGCCACTGATACCTTAGCGGCGGAGGCCAGTTTAAAGGACAAAACGGCCAGCGTGTTGATCGTGTTTTCAGCCAGGGCGACAGGCGAACTGTCTGCCACCCTGCGGGGCGACGCTACCTCGATGCGCTTCATCACCGCCGGCACCCTGCTGGGCAATTTCGTCTACCCGTACCTGGACACGGCGGCCGGTATGCCGGCTTTGCTCCGATTCGTCGAGCAGCCGCTGGAGACGGCAGCGCCGGCCAATGAATTCGACGCTTATACGCCCGGCATGATCGTCTTTGCCATTTTGCTGATCATTCCGCAGACGGCAATGGCCCTGGCGCGTGAACTCCGCTGGGGCACCCTGCAACGGTTGCGCCTCACCCTGGTGAAGACACAGGATTTACTGATGGGCGTCAGCCTGGCCGAACTTGTGCTCGCGGCCGGCCAGATTGTGTTAATGTTTGCGGCGGCTCTGGCGTTGGGATTTCACAACCGGGGTTCGCTGTTAGATGCTGTTGTGGTGGGGCTGGGGCTGAGTTTTTCGGCTATCGGCTTTGGTTTGGTGGTGGCCTGTTTTTCCGACAACGACAGCGATGCGCTCAATATCGGCAGCACGGCGACGATGTTCCAGGTCTTTATGTCGGGAGCGTTCTTTGCCCTCCCCCCGCTGACGGTGTTTACGGTAGCCGGGCACGAGATTGGCCTGTTCGATTTCCTGCCGGCCACACACGGGATGCTGGCCTTGCAGCAGGTCCTCATCGGCGGGGCCGGGCTGGGCGAAATTCAGTTCCGGCTGGCGGTTATGGTTGGTTTGTCCCTGGTCTATTTCATCGCCGGGGTGATCATCTTCAACCAAATGCAGATGCAGCGAGGTTCTGATTTAACATTGTGCCCAAATTTACCGCAGAGGGCGCAGAGGTCGCCGAGAAATTTATTAAAATCTCTGCGTTCTTGGCGTCCTCAGCGGTGAAAGATTAAATTTGTCAGTCAATCAGTCTCATAGGTGGGCAAGGTCTCGACTTCAGCAGGGGTAGCCGGGCGCAGTCGAATAGCCTGTCCACCCCCCGGAGCCAGGTTGAGTTTCAGGGTGGTGTGGTTATCGACCACAAAGCGGGAAATCTGGTAACTATATGGGTTGGTCTCCCAATCCGCATCTGGCCCATCGGCATAAATTTCGGCCACGTACCGCCTGTTCGAGTCCAAAAATGACAGGGGCGCGGCCAGGATTCGCCTGTTTTCGTCGGTAATACTGCCGATATACCAATCCTCGCTGTGGCGATCCTGCCGGGCAATGGTTACAAAGTCGCCAATCTGGCCGTGCAGAACCTTCGTATCCGCCCAGTCAACCGGTACATCTATAATAAATTGAAAGGCCGGGTGGCCGGCGTAATTTTCGGGTAAATCGGCCGCCATCTGGAGTGGGCTGTAAATGACAACATACAAGGCCAGTTGGTTGGCCAGGGTGCTGCGGACGCGATTCTCGGGATACTGGCCTCTATAAATCAGTTTGAAGATGCCTGGGGTATAATCCATCGGCCCGCTCAACAGACGGGTGAAGGGCAGAATAGTGGTGTGGTCGGGGGGATTGCCGCCGTCTTGGCTCCAGGCATTGTACTCCATCCCCCGCGCCCCTTCGCGGGTCATCATGTTAGGATAAGTGCGCCGGAGGCCCGTATCTTTGATCGGCTCGTGAACATCGAGCATAAGGTGGTGTTGCGCGGCCAGCTCAACCACCCGCTGGTAATGCTGGATTGTATATTGCCCGTAATGCCACTCGCGGTCGTCAATCAACGCGCCGGCGTAGCCGGTTTTGACGGTATCAAGGCCCAATTTTTCGTAAAGGGTGAAAGCAGCTTCCATTTGCCGTTCGTAATTTTGCACATCGGCCCCGGTTTCATTATGGGCAATGAGCCTGATGCCCTTCTCAGCCGCGTAACGGCTTACTTCTTCCAGGTCGAAATCGGGATAGGCGGTGGTAAAACTGAAGGTATTTTTGTTGGTGAGCCAGTTGCCGTCCCAGCCGCGATTCCAGCCTTCGACCAATACGCCATCTAGCCCGTGCGCGGCGGCAAAGTCGATGTAACGTTTGGCGTTTGCCGTCGTTGCGCCATGCCAGGGGCCACTGCCCCAGGTATACTGCCCCAAGTGAATGGCCCACCACATGCCAATGTACTTACCGGGTTTGACCCAGGAGACATCGCCCAGGACGTTTGGCTCGTTCAAGTTGAGAATCAGGTAGGAGGTAATCAAATTACCCGGCTTCTCGGCAATCTGAAGGGTGCGCCAGGGGGTTTGGTGCGGGGTGGAGGCTATCACCTTGACCCCGGTTTCCCGCCAGGGTACAAGGTGACACAGCAAAGTGTTGCCGCCTGTGCCGGCCAGGGTCATGGCCGCATAGTCGGTTAGATTGGCTTCGTGGAGGCTCAAGAACAAGCCGGCGGCAGTTTCGATGGTCAAAGGGGTGTGGACTTTCTTCAAGGTACTGAGGGGAGATTTATGATAGAGATATTCATCCCGCCTTTCCAGATACGCCGGGATCCACCAGGCCTGATGATCGGCGGCGAAGACAAACTCGGTTTGTTCGTCCATAATCTGGAAATCGGTTAAATTCTTTTGAGCGGGCAACTCATAGCGAAAACCGAGACCATCATCGAAAACTCGGAAAGTTATGAACATACTTCGCCGCAGGTTATGTTGTTCTTGCAGATGGAGCCGTAATTCATTGTAGTGATTACGGATGAAGCGGACTTCACCCCAGGGTTGTTCCCAGGTTTCATCAAATGAGCGGCGTTCCACTTCAGTTACCCTCAGATCGTGATTGAATGGGGGGGCATCTTTAAAAACAAAACCGAGCTTAGACGGCAAAAGCACCGGCTGCTGTTTGTAGCTGACCGAATACGTGGGGACGCCTTCTTTTAGTAAAAATTCAACCCGGATCTGGCCATTGGGTGAGTTAACGGCCGTATCATCTGTGGCCGGCGATGGTTCCCACGGGGTCAGCGCCATAAAAATGGGGCAGAGTAAAAAGCAAAGCAGGTATGATTTAACCAGCAACCTAACACCTTCTGTCATTGGATTTATTACCCCCGGGACGGTTACAGTACTCCACCCATTTACACCTTACTGTTGACCAACCAATCCCTGGGTCAATAACAAACGGCCGGCCGAGCCAAACCCCACTCTTGACTCTCCCCCACGCCTTCTTTAACGAGACGTTCATTTGTTCCATCCAGATTTATAGCCATGATCTGCCAATGAGGGGAACCGCCGGGATAATCACCGCGGAAGAAGATTTCCTGTCCATCTGGGCTAAAGACGGGGGTTGTATCAGTACCAAAACGATTAGTCAGACGTTGAGGTTCGCCTTGAGGGGTGTAACCAGCCATAGGCAACTTGTAAAGTTCCCAGTTGCTTGGATCATCACGGTTGGAAGACCTATATCCTGATCCTATTACTTTCCCATTCTATCACAACTCATTTGGCTCCACAAGTCGGAGAGAAGGGGGTGTTCCAAAAATTAGGCGAGTTTGGGGATGTTAAACAAGAATCTATGCAGTTGTATGGAGACGTATGTCAGTCAAGGGGCGCCGGATGGGCTTGGCGGCGGCCGGTTTGGGTTTGATCGTCACCCCGCTGCTGGTCATCGCCGATGAGTA
>CAZUNT010000296.1:0-6557 GCA_964622215.1 uncultured Caldilineaceae bacterium | reverse complement strand
ATTGGCAGCAGTGGCAAGATGACCGTCTCCCCACCACCGACTATCGGCTGGAAAAAGTGGCAATTTCACCCGCGCTGGCTAATGGCGGGCATCAACTATTTATCGAAACTGCTCAATATCAGCCAACCTCCTCTTATCAATTGTGGATACTCAACCCGGCGGATATGAATTGGGAGTAAGTTTCAATATCCAAAACTGTATAGCTAAAAGGGTAGTGCTATGAAATTGTGGTTAAGCCTTTGTTTCGTCATCTGGTTGGGTGTAGCCGGCTTGCTGCCTTTCCCGGCAGCCGCCCAGGAACCAGTACCCGCTTTTGAGGATTTCCCGATCACTGACATCTACGAGGGGGAAACTGCGCCGCTTGACCTGGCTGATAACCCCGAGGCCCAGGAATTTCGCACCCGTTTGACCGAGGCAAGCCAGGAAAAACCTAATTTTGCCGGTCATTACATCATGGCGGCCTGGGGCTGTGGCGCAGCCTGTGTTCAGATGGCCATCATTGACGCCCAGACCGGGCAGGTTTTTATGCTGCCCTTCTATGTCTGCTGCTGGAGCGACGTAGAGGACCCGCTCGAATTTCGCCTTGACAGCAGTCTGTTGATCATTCGCGGCCGGCGCAATGAGCGGTTGCCCGAAACGATCTATTATTACCACTGGAACGAGGGCCAGCTTAAGTTGCTTCACACCCTGGAAGTGCTCCCACCCGCTCCTTCGTGGGCCAACTACACTAACGGCAATACCGTTCAAGCCCTGGCTCTGGAAGGGGACTACGTCTGGGCAGGAACCAGCGGCGGCCTGGTACGCTGGAATCGTCTTGACGGCAGCTATGTCAAATATACCCTGGCCGACGGTCTGCCGAGCAACGACATTTGGGACATCGCTATTGACGTAAAGGGGCAGAAGTGGTTGGCTACCCCGGCCGGCGTGGTTCGTTTTGATGGGCAGAGGTGGGTCACCTACACCATGCCTTATGAAATCGCCTACGCCCTTGTGGCCGATCATGAGGGGCGCATCTGGGTCGGGACAGATAGGGGGTTAAGTTTCTTTGATGGTCAACTGTGGCAGACTGTCTCATTCCCGCTGGAGGCTGAGGGTGATGTCACTCAACCCTTTGTCAAAACGCTGGCGCTGGATCAGCAGGGAGGGTTGTGGATCGGCACAGAGGGGGCGGGCTTGAGCCGGTTAGCCCTGTCCGAGATGAAGCCTGTCGTCGAGGGGGATCCGGTTGAGTTTGATCGGGCTGCCTGGAAAATCTACACCGAGGCCGACGGCTTGCCCTCCAACCGAATTAGTCACTTAGCCATCGACCCGGCCGGCCAGGTGTGGGTGGGCACACCTTTTGGCCTCAGCCGGTTTGACGGGCAGCGTTGGGCGAACTTCACTCAGGCCGATGGCCTGCCCAGCCACCTCATTGAAGCCCTGGCTGTTGATCCGGCAGGGCGCATTTGGGTGGCGGCTTACAGCCACCAGGGGGGTGGGGTCAGTTGGTTTGACGGGCAGCAGTGCCAGCCTTTGCTTAGGGAGAATAGGTTGAATGACCAGGCTATCTTGGCCCTGGCCGCTGATGAACAAGGGTTTCTATGGTTGGGCGCCCATGGCGCTGGCCTCAAGCAGATGTCTCTGCCGCCGACGGACCCGGCCGCTCAACCTGAAACGACCGCCACGCCTGAAAAAATTTATCGAACTCAAGATGGCCCCACCGGCAGTGGCCTCTGGACGGTGGTCGGTGAGGCCAGGGGGCGGTTGTGGTTTGGAACCAGGGAAAACGGCCTCACCCTCTTTGATGGCCAAACCTGGCAACCCTATCCCCAGGCCACTGGCCGGATTGGCCAAGAAGTAACCACTATTCTTTTGGGAACCGAGGGGCCCATCGGGGTGGGCACCACCCAGGGGCTTAGCTACTTTGAGGATCAATCCTGGACCAGCTACACCTATGCCGACGGTTTGGCCAGCAACAGCATTACCGGGCTGGCCCTTGACCCGGCGAGGCGGCTGTGGGCGGCAACCACTTCTGAGGGGGTCAGCGTTTTTGATGGGCAGCGTTGGACCACTTACACCACTGCGCAGGGCCTGGCCGATAATTTTGTGCATGCTGTCGCCGTGGATAAAAATGGGCGGGTCTGGGTTGGCACCAATACCGGCGTCAGTGTCTTTGAGGGTGAAACCTGGCACACCTTTACCACCGCCGACGGTTTAGCAGATGATCTCGTCTGGGCCATTGCCGTTGATCCAGCCAACCATATCTGGTTGGGTACTGACAGGGGCTTAAGCGAGGTGACTCTCCCTGAACCGGGCAACTCTGCCCCCCAGTGGAGGACCCATTTGGCGGGTCGCAACGTGGATACATTGGCGATAGACCCGGCTGGTCAGGTTTGGGCTGCCGGCAGTGGATGGGTCTATCGCTTTGACGGCCAAGCCTGGTCCGAGTATTACTTTCGCACCTTAACCCCCCTCCGCATCGAAGGACTGGCCTTTGACTCAGCCGGACAAGTTTGGGTCGCCACCTTTGAGGCAGGGGCCATCAGCTTTGATCTGGCCACCTGGCCGGCCTTATCTCCTTAACTGAAAGATGCATTGACAAAAGAGATCATAATGCATTATCCCATCACGAGATTAATGGGTTCATCCTTGTTCTGGACTGTTCTTTTGTTATGGTGCAATAACTCTAATCTAAAACTGCTCAGGAGGTCGCTCTTGAAATATTACACCTTGATCTGGCTCACGGGTATTATGCTGACCCTGGCCGCCTGGACCAACCCAACAACAACCTGGGTGGCTCCTCTGGCTGCGCCAACAGCCACGCCTACTCCGGCTGGTTCAGCCATTCTCCACGCCTACACCGCCAGTACCGAAATTCTGGCCCTGGCCGCCAGTGGCGATACGATTTGGGCCGGCACGAAGGGTGGCCTGGTCCGCTGGAACCAGCAGGACGGCTCCTCCATCAAGTACACTGTAGCCGATGGACTGGTCGGCAGCCAGGTTACCGCCGTGGCCATCGACCCGGTGGGTCGGGTTTGGGCTGGTACTGCGGAAGGCGGGGTGAGTGTCTTTGATGGCCAGACCTGGCAGAGTTATGGGACGGCGGAGGGTCTCTTGACCTCCCCTATCTCCTCCATCGCCATAGACCCGGCGGGTGCTATCTGGTTCGCTCAACCGCATAATCTGAGCCGGTTCGACCTGGCTGAAACCAGTGGGGTGAACCGCCCGGCCTGGACCTCGTTTCGGGAGCTGGCCGGCCAAAAGATTGCCTCCATCAAGGCCCTGGCCGTCGACCGGGTCGGCCAGCTCTGGCTGAGCACTGACCAGGGGTTGAGGGTTTTCGATGGTAAGTCCTGGCGTACCTACACGTCAGCCGAGGGCCTGACCGCCGATTATATCTCGGCCATCGCCATCGACCCGGCTGGCCAGACCTGGGTCGGCGCTCGGCAGGGGATCAGTGTCTTTAACGGCCGGATCTGGCGCAATTATCCGGCGGCGGCGGGTTTACGAGAAGACTCGCCGACTGCGATCACCGTCGGGGCGGACGGCCGGGTCTGGGTGGGCTATGGCGCTAGCGGTGTCGCTGTCTTTAATGGCCAGGACTGGCACACCTATACCACTGCCGATGGCCTGGCCAGTAACAAGATAAAGGCGTTAACCATCGACCCGCATGGGCAGGTCTGGGTCGGTACAACGGCCGGGCTTAATCGCTTTGATGGGCAGAGTTGGACCTTTTATCCTCCGGCCAGCGAGTTGAGCAGCAACAGGGTAACCGCGGTGGTAGTTGACCCGGCGGGTCGGGTTTGGGCCTCGACCTGGGAGGGCCTCAACGTTTTCGATGGCCAGGGCTGGCGAACCCTCACCACTGCCGACGGTCTGGCCAGTAATCTGGCCTCGGACCTGGCCGTTGATCCGGCCGGCCGGGTCTGGGTTGGAACTCCCAATGGCGTCAGTGTTTTTGACGGCCAGAGTTGGCAGACCTACACGACTGCCAATGGCCTGGCCGATAACCGGGTCACGGCGCTGGCCGTGGATCCGGCCGGCCGGCTCTGGTGTGGCACTGCCACCGGCAAAATTAGCCGGTTTGACGGCCAGGGCTGGCAGACCTATCAGACCTTAATCGAGAATACAGAACGTACCGAGATCGTGGCTTTGGCTCTTGATCCTCAAGGCCGGCTCTGGGCCGGGACTGAGACGGGATTGCAAGTTCTTGAAGGAGACACCTGGCAGTTCACTCCCCCACCCGGTGACCGGTACGAAGCCGTTACGATTGACTCGGCTGGGCAGGTCTGGGCGGGGGGTATATACGGGGGGGCGCATCGGTACAACGGCTCAACCTGGACCAACTACCGTCAACAGGATGGTTTATCGGCTGACCGGGTGATGGACATTGTGGCCGGGCCTGGGGGTCAGGTCTGGGTGGCTACTGGCCGAGGCCTGAGTCTGTTTACGGGCCAGCAGTGGATTCGTTACAGTATTGGCCCGAACTCCAGCGAAACTAATATCATCATGGATATAGCTATTGACCCAACCGGGCACAAGTGGCTGGCTACCTGGGGAGGGGGCCTGATTGAGTTTGATGAGCGCCGACTGCTGCCCCCGCCGCTCCCCAAGCCGGCAGCCGGAACCTGGCAGACCTACACCACCCGGGACGGCCTGCCGGGCGATACGATTTATACCGTGCTGGCCGACCCCGCCGGCCACATCTGGGCCGGGACTCTCCGGGGAGCTGCTCGCTTTGATGGCTCAACCTGGACTGTCTACACCACCGCCGACGGCTTGCCGGGCAACCAGGTCAGTGACCTTACCCTGGACCCGGCCGGCCGGGTCTGGGCGGCGGGGGAGGGGGGCCTGGCCTGCCTGGACCCCAACCAGGCGGGGGGACGTTGGACCGCCTATACCCAGGCTGATGGATTGGTGGCCGAGGATACCCTGGGCGTAGCGGCTGATCCGGCCGGCCGGGTTTGGGCGGCTAGCATGGCTGGCCTCAGTGTGTTCGATGGCTCTACCTGGACCACCTACACCACTGCCAATGGTCTGGCCAGTAACGATCTCCGCTCCATTGCCGTGGATACCATCGGGCAAGTCTGGGTTGGCACTGCCAAGAAAGGGGTCAGTGTGTTCGATGGGACCAGCTGGACCACCTACCCACTCAGCGACCGGACTGGCGTGAGTGTCCTGGATATCACCGTCGATCCTGCCGGCCCTGTCTGGCTGGCCAGTGACGTCGGTTTGTTACAATTTAAGGACAACAGCTTTATCAATTACAGCCGCTTGAACAAGCAGATACCGCCCGGTCCCTACGCCGTGACGCTTGATCCAGCGGGACGGCTGTGGTTAGGCGGGGCCTTCTGGGGAGCGGGCGTGTTAGATGATTCGTCTTGGACTGCTTTTCGCGCCGCCGATGGCCTGGCAGATAATAACGTTTGGGATATCGCGCTGGATCCGGCTGGCCGGAAATGGTTCGCCACCAATCAGGGGATCAGTATGTTTGACGATACCCCCTAGAGCAACCTGGCGTATGAGGGCGAATTTTTCGGCCCTATAGCCCTGACGGACCCTACTGTTATTTTTTCTTGCCCAGAGGCATAACCACCACTTTGTCTTCATAAGGCGGTTAGGGACGGGCTTTCCGGCGTGGAGCAGGTGATGAGGGTAGCTCCAGCTTGACCGGTTGAGTTGAGTTTTTGCTTGTATCACCGTCCACGCCAGCCAACGCCCAGCCGGTGACCAGGCCATAAAAAGCCCAACTCAATGGGAGCAGAATCATACCCAGCAGCAATCTGACCTCGTTAAAGATTGGCCCGGCCCCGGAGGTGACGACTAGCCCTACGGCTGCTCCAAATGCAGTCCAACTGGCCGTCCAACCGAGGTACGAGGCCCAGAACCAGCGCCAGCCCAGTCCCTCGGTAGCAGTGGGCCAGCACTTTCGCAGCACCGACACCTGGCTGCCGCTGGTCAGGAAACCGACCAGGAGCACCGGCACGCCCGTTAAACTCATCATCATCTCAGTGTAATCGTCCCAGGGGCCGGGCGCTGACAAAGCAAGCCCAAAGAAAAAGATGTAACAGATCCCGACGCCGCTGCTAAAGGTGATCGCCAGCCAGTCCAGGCCGAAGCGGTTAAAGCAGCAATTCCAAAAATGAGGCAGTTGAAACTGCCTCCCCAGGACTTTCAGCCGGTAAGCCCGCGCAGGCAGACGAGACCTTTTAGCCCCCAGGTGCGACTTCGAGTCGCCAAATTTGGAATTGCTGCGGTTAAAGCCGCTTTTCTCCCCATCAAACCGGCGGGTTAGCCCAACCCACTGAAACGGTCCCATCGCCATGCTGATTAACCCTTCCAGCAACAGCAGGATCACATTGCCGTGGAAACCAAAAAGGGTAGGCACTCCTACAAGCAGGACGACTATCAGGGCCAAACGAAGGTGCTCTAAAGCCCAGGCTGAAAGCTTCATCGTAAATTTCCTTCTATCTCCGCAGAGAAATAACTGTTCAATCAACCATCTTACTTGTGATGATCACAGTATAGCAGACTTGAAAATCAGAATCCCCTGTCGAAAGTTAGGTTGGAAGTTAGGG
>CAZUNT010000295.1:0-6606 GCA_964622215.1 uncultured Caldilineaceae bacterium | reverse complement strand
CGCTCATCGGCAAACTCAACCCCATCACCCTTGGGGACGGCTGGGCCAATTACTACAAAACCTGCGCGGCTAAAAGAACCTTCAACAACCTCGACACCCAACTATTCTGGAAACTGACTAAATGGGCTCGTTTTCGACATCCCCGAAAATGGTGGCGCTGGATTTACCGCCGCTACTGGCAACGACCTCCTGGCAAAAACACCATCGAATTCACCGACGGAGACTTTACCCTCATCAACTACGTTCACACCAAAATCGAACGCCATCCCAAAGTCAAAGGCCCCAAAAGTCCCTTCGATGGCGATTGGACCTACTGGACGGCCCGATTGGGGAAAGACCCCACTCAACCAAAACGGGTCTGTGTTTTAATGAAGATACAAAAGGGAAGATGTACACGCGAAGCGTGTGGTTTACGTTTGCGCGCAATGGACGTGTTGGAGATTCATCACCGAGACGGTAATCATAACAACCATCATTACCAAAATCTCGCCCTCATTCACGGACATTGCCACGATTCTGTCCACCGCTCAAAGGTGCTGCTGACAACAGCCGCTTAACTGAAAAGCGGTGTAAGGGGAAACTCTTATGCCCCGTTTGGTATTGGCAGTGGGGCGGGCGACTGCCCCACTGACCATCACTTAGCCAGTTCATTTTGACGAAGTCTCTCACTCCCCAGAGGTTATTCCCATCAAATCTGGGAAAACTTCCCGCCCCACATAGGAACCTGCCCCCAAGACAACGGGAAACATCCCATGTTATCCTGAGATCAACTTAAAAATTTACTTTATGGAGGCAACAAATGAACACGTATCAAACTTTGCAACAAAAAGTATTGGGGGTAGCCCTTATTCTGGGGCCGCTGTTCATGACAATAGCAGCAGCCATCTACCTGCTAGGCATCGAGCGCAGCCCCGATGGCACCAGCAGTTGGGTAGAAGGCATTTTTATGGGCTTCGGCATCCTGATAATGGTCCCCTGTTATTTTGAATTGGCCCGCGTTTTGGGCCAACGCGCCCCGATTTTCGGCATCATCTGTGCCATAACCGGGTTAGGATTTGCGGGGGGGCTAATCCCCGCCACAGCCCGGATTATGCAAGTGGAACTCATCAATGCCGGCCTCAACGAGTCGATTTGGAGTGTTGGCTTTAATCACCCTGGCTGGGTGCCTTTCTTTATCTGGATGTTTCTAGGCATGTTCACCTCGCTTTTTTTAGGCATTGGTTTACTCTGGAAGGGCGGCATTTCACGCTGGTCGGCGGTGCTGCTTATACTGGCCCCCATTTTCTTTGTTCTGGGGCAAGGTGCAGGTGAGGATATTGCCTGGTGGCAGGTCTACATTTTCTATCCGTTGGCTTGCGTAACCTGGCTGGCGGCGATGGCCCCGCTTGGCCTACGTTATTTAGGGGGTGATAGTCAGGTGTATGAGTTTGAAATGGTAACCGCTTGATATTTGACGTACCGTTTGAACTCTGGACTGACCAACCAATGGTAAAAACACATTCCACGCTACGTAGAATATAGAACGTGAAACGTGAAGTCTAAGCAAATCACACGTATTTTCACAAAAACCCAATTGTTTATAGCAGGGCAGGCAAATTTAAGTTTGTCCGCAACTACTCAGCCATCACTGCAATGAGGAACAACGAAGCAGTCTCCGCCTCCGTCAACGGGGATTGTTTCGGCAAAAAACGCCTCCAATGGCCTTTAGCCAATGGCCTGAGTAATTGCCAATCATCTATATGAGAAAGGGAACACTATGAAACGTATACTCAAATGGATTGGTATCCTCAGCGGGGCTTTACTGGGTCTTATCCTCCTCTTGTTAGTTGGCGTGTGGCTAATCAGTAGCAATCGTTTTAAGCAAACTTATCAAGTAACCGCTGATTTTAGCTTGACTGTGCCGGATGATGCGGACAGCATTGCCGAAGGGCAAAGGCTTTATGCCATTATGTGCGCTGAATGTCACGGCGAAAATTTGGCGGGAACAGAACTGTTCAATGATGCTGTACTTGGTCATATTCGTAGTACCAACCTCACCGCTGGTCAGGGCGGCATCGCTCAAACGTATAGCAATGAAGATATAGCTCGAGCGGTATGGTATGGGGTTAAAGCGGATGGCTCGCCTGCCGCCGTTATGCCCGTGGAGTACAAAGACCTTCAAGTAGGTGATATGGAAAAATTGTTGGCCTATATTCGCAGTGTGCCGCCTGTTGATAGCTCGCCAGCTATCATTAAACCGGGGGTGCTGTTGTGGGTGATGCACGCCACCAACCTTTTTCCTATGCTACCAGCCGAAAGCCGCGATATGAGCGAGCCGCCAGTCCAAGCCATCAATACAGCAGATACCCTGGCCTACGGCAAATACCTGACTATGACTTGTACGGGCTGTCACGGGGCTGATTTTGCCGGGGGCGATATGGGCGAACCGAGTCTTAGACCTGTTGTCAGTACTTGGACAGAGACAGAATTCAGGCAGGCTTTACGAACAGGCCAACGGCCTGATGGGACCACCCTCAATAATAAAGAAATGCCCTGGCCCGCCTTTAGCAACTTCACCGACGCAGAAATTCAGACTATTTGGACTTACCTACAAAGTGTCCAGGCTGTCGCCAGCACTGAATAGACTCAGTAGATCCAATTTCTGAGTGGAAATGTTGTTCTGAGAAGCGTAGCGACGAAGAATTTCCTCTTTCTCCTGGCTGGAATGAGTTCCTATCATTTTGATAAAGGTGACAAATTTGGATCTACTGAGACTCAGTACATCTAAATTCAAGAGGTGACAGTCACATTTTGTTTGATATTTAACATTACCTGGAGGTTCAATAAAATGAAGAAAGTATTGAAATGGAGTGGCATCATCCTGGCTGGATTGCTGGGCTTAATCTTGTTGGTCGCCTTGGGCTTATATATTTTCGGGTCTAATTCGGTCACGGCTCGCTCAGAGGTGGAGATTGCGGCCTCACCAGAAGTTGTCTTTGCTCAATTTACCGATTACGGCTATTGGTATGAATTATGGGATGTGATTGAAGTCGTCCCCCCGGAAACACTGGAAACACCCGGTACCCGGTTTCAGTTTGTGGAACCGGACGGCACAGTCGTAAACGGGGTTATCACTCAATACGAGGAGGGGCGTGTTTTTGCTGCCGATCTGGCTGTGGAAGGCCTTGATGCCAACTTCTCTTTCTCGCTCAGCCTTGAACCAACCCCTAACGGCACCCAGGCCGTGTTGTACAACGAAGGCAAGGTCGGCGGGCCAATGAAGGTGATGATGGCCGCCTACGCCATGACCGGCGAGTTAAATGCTTACTATGATCTGGTTATTAACCGGCTAAAAACAAAGGTGGAGGGATAAAGAAATTGAAATTTGACGCATCGTTCTAGCCATACTATGCTAACTTAATCTCATAACTCACCTGGATGTACCTTTGATGACATCTCCGGCTGGCTGCACGAGGTCGGCTTTAGTGATATTCGGCGCAAAAATATTTTGAAGGCGGGGAGTGCCTTAATTAGTGCTGTAACGGTGTAACATTTAATGACGTTGTCAAATAACTCTCAAACTCTATCTCCATCACGCTGGCTGGTCGGGGGCGTGTTTTTGGTAGCTCTGATCAGCCAGCTTGCGCTCGGCTGGTTAACGACGGCGGGCTGCAGCCGCTTTTATGATCATGGCTCGATGGTGTTGATTGTTGCTGGCAGCGGGGTGACCTTCGCCCTTGTTGGAGGTCTCATTCTATTTTACCGGCCCCGTAATCGAGTTGGCTGGCTTTGCTTGTGGATTGGCATCGGCCTGCCCACAATTATTGCCATTGATATTTATATTAATTGTGGTTTGGCCGGGCAGATCATTGCGCCGGGCCTGGCTTACCTGACCTGGCTGATGTATAGCTTTGGCTTCATTCAAATCCTTATCCCTATGTTCATCTTGTTGCCAATGCTATATCCTAATGGGCATTTCTTATCCCCACGCTGGCGAACGCTGGCAATTGTCGGCCTGGCAGTTATAGGCGTGGCCAGCGTGGGCCTGAGCCTACTGCCGGATTTTAGCCAAGATAATTCTTTTGATGTCAAATATCCGGTTGTTAATCCCTTTGGGCTGGCACACTTACCCATCTGGTGGTATTCAGTTGTTAGCACAACCTTGAGCATGACGGTTTTCTTTCTTTCCTTTGTCGGGATTGCCTCAATGATCGTTCGACTAAAACGTTCCAAGGGCGATGAACGGCAGCAGATGAAGTGGCTGGCCTACTTTCTGTCCACGGCCGTGGTCGTACAACTCCTTTTCTTTGAATTTCCCGGGGCCTATCTCTATCCCTGGATTTTTGATACAATCTGGTATAATTTGATTATTATGGTGGTCTTTTTGGGCTTTCCATTGATCATCGGCCTGGCCATTTTTAAATACCGGCTGTACGCCATCGACGTAGTTATCAATCGCACCCTGGTTTACGGGGGGTTAACGTTGACGGTGGTCTTGATTTATATTGTTACCGTCGGACTGCTGAGTCAGTTATTTCATACATCAGGCAACCTGATTATCTCACTGATTGCCACCGGCTTGATTGCGGTGGCCTTCCACCCTGTGCGCGAGCGTCTCCAGCGTGGCGTTGACCGGCTCATGTTTGGCCAGCGGGACGATCCGTATGCTGTACTGTCTCACCTGGGCCAACAATTACAAACTACCGTCGCACCCGCTGAAACGCTGACTTCAATTGTCGAAACCATTGCCAGAACCCTTAAATTGCCTTACGCCGCCATCGAACTGATTGAGCAAGATAAGCAGATTGGTCGGGCCTCGGTGGGTGAGCCAGTGGGCGAACTTGTTGAATTACCGCTACGCTACCAAAAAGAAACCGTTGGCCGCCTGATGGTGTCGCCCCGCGCACCGGGTGAAAAGTTTACAGACCAAGAAGAGCAACTACTGGTCGATATTGCCGGACAAACCGGTGCGGTGGCTTCTGCCACCCGGTTAACTTTGGCCTTGCAACGCTCCCGCGAGAAGCTAGTGCTGGCCCGTGAGGAGGAACGCCGCCGCATCCGCCGAGATTTACATGATGGCCTCGGCCCCGCCCTGGCCAGCCAAACGCTGAAACTAGACACGGTGCTTGATTTGCTGGCAGAGGATGACTCCCAAACCGCCGGGCAGCAGGTCAAACAGCTAAAAAGCCAAACCCAGCAGATGGTGGCCGACATTCGGCGGCTGGTGTACGAACTGCGTCCCCCGGCGCTAGACGAGTTGGGGCTGCTCGAAGCCTTACGGGCGCACGTTGCCCAAATGAGTGGTACTAACGGCAGGCTCCACATTTCTATTGAAGCCGCACCCGAACCACTACCCGCCCTACCTGCGGCCATCGAAGTAGCAGCCTATCGTATTGCGCTGGAGGGGGTAACCAACGTCATCCGCCATGCCCAGGCCCGCGATTGTCGCATTCGCTTTGTCATTTCTAAGGATGAACCGCCGTCCAGTCTTGTCCTTACCGTTACCGACGATGGTCTCGGCTTGCCCGCCAAACTTCAATCCGGGGTTGGTCTAACCGCGATGCGGGAGCGGGCCGAGGAGTTGGGGGGAACGTGTGAGGTGGTTTCAAATCAAAGCGGGGGAACGCGGATAACAGCTACGCTACCTTTTTCAACCGACCGGTAGGACAATCCAAACCCGTAGGACAAACTTAAGTTTGTCCTACTATTGATTGATAAGGAAAAAGTATGACCGCCATTCGAGTTTTAGTGGTAGATGATCATAAGTTATTTCGAGACGGCTTGAGTGCGATTCTGATGAATGCCGCTGATATTGAGGTGGTGGGCGAAGCCGGAACCGGTCGAGAGGCTGTAACCCGGGTTGAAAGCCTGGCCCCGGATGTTGTGTTAATGGACATCAGCATGCCCGATTTGAACGGTATCGACGCAACTCAACAGGTCTTGGCCATCCAGCCCGATACCGGCATTATCATGCTGACCATGTTAGAGGATAATGACTCTCTGTTTGCGGCCATGTGTGCCGGGGCGCGAGGCTATATTTTGAAAGGGGCTGATAAAGCGGAAGTATTGAAAACCATTCGGGCCGTAGCTGATGGCGAAGCCCTATTTGGCCCGGCCATTGCTGGTCGGCTCACTGCATTTTTCCAAAATTCAGGGGGAATGGCACATCAAAATGAGAGTACTCCCCCTTTCTCCGTTTTAACCGACCGTGAACGCGAAGTGCTTGAACTGATTGCTACGGGTGAAAATAATCAGGAAATTGCCCAACATCTTCATATCAGTGCCAAGACAGTGAGCAACCACATTTCCAACATTTTTAACAAGCTACAAGTTGTCGACCGGGCGCAAGCCATTGTCAAAGCTCGGCAGGCAGGGTTGGGCAATTAAGTTACATTTTTAGGAAACTGGCTAACGCTTAGTAGCGGGCGTCCCCGCCATTAGAATACACAGGCATCCCGATCTTACCATGTCTTCTCTCATAAAACCCAGCGTTATCGGGAGCCCGTGACCTAGCATTATCAGGATTGCTTAAGATGATGAGCCGGAGAGCAAGACAAAACAGCAATTTTTTCTGCCGCCCAACGGTCGTGTTCAGCCGCTCGCGGAGCGCCAGCGGAGCGAGTCGGC
>CAZUNT010000294.1:0-6634 GCA_964622215.1 uncultured Caldilineaceae bacterium | reverse complement strand
GTTTCACTGGCAACGATCCGAGAGATAGGGAAAGAATAGACATAAGCAGAAGTAATACTTGTGGGTTATTGGGAAAGAATAGACATAAGCAGCGGTATTTAACATAAATAGGGGAATTTAAAGCGGAAAGTGGCCGAAAATGGGCCGGGAGCCGGGTTGAGGTTCTCGGAACTTGACCGGGCGGCTCGTAGCTCGACTGGCCGCCCTTGCCGCTGAGGTTCTTTAATAATTGAAGCCGAGGCCACCCGGTCGGGATTGAGAAAAAGTCAGATCAGCCGACTATTTGGTCGGGCTAGCCTGGAGTGCCCGAATTCGTTGTAAGCCGCGCAAGTTCAGTAAGCTGTAAATCAGGGTATTCTGATTGGTAATGGCCGACTGGCTGCGTAAGCGCGGTCGTTCGATGCCCAGATCGGTGGCCAAACTGTTAATTCGCTCAGAGGCGGTGCGCTGGTTGTAGAGTAGTTTGTAAGCCTGGCTATCCCGGTCGAGTTGATAGCGCAGGCGGGCCCCGATGGAGGTGACCATGGTGGTCAGGCAGCCCCCGGTGGTCCAATTTTTGTGGTTGAGGGGACAAATCTGGCCAGTGGCCTGGGGGAAAAGCAAGGGACAGGCGTAACGACCCCGCTCATGCTCGACTTCGGTGGATCGACAGATGAAGGTCAACTTGAGGGGCATACTCAAACCGGCCTCACAGCAGGGCAAGCCAGCCTCATCAAAGACCCGCTCCTTGCGCCCACCCCGCTCGACGAAGGGCACGGCGGCCCAGCCGCCGGCCTGATAGAAGTACGCATACACATACCAGGCATCGAACGCAGCGTCAAAAGCGCCAAACCGGGGTTTGTGGCCGAGGCGGCGTTCCACCTGGGCCATCAAGGGCAAGAAGTAAGTGATGTCGGTGCGGTCGAAGGTTTGGGTCAGTTCGGCTAAGATGAACTCGCCATAGCCGGGGATTTTGGTAGCGATGACCCCAGAGCCATAGCCCCAGTAATACTCGCCGACCTCAACCGTGCTGGCCGGCAAGGGGTTGGTCGTGGGCGTGGTGGAAGCGACCGGCTGCTCCTGAGTGGCACTGCCCTGCTGGTTATGTTTTTTCTTACAGCCGAGGCGACAATCGGGATCAGCCTTGGGCTGGCGGGTTTTGTCAAAGCGGCCTTCTTTAATGAAGGCTTTGGGGTTATTCTCGCGCACCCAGGCTAAAATATGCTTGGTATCGCCGACGACGGTTTCCCCAAAATTGACTTCAGGCGGTAAGAGGTCACGGATGCGGCTGACCGAACTATCGAGTAGGAATTGGAGCGAGGCATTGGGGAGGGTGCGTAAGACTTGAATAAATAACCGGGCCGTGGGGAGACTGGTGTCGGGATTGAAGCCATAGGGCGAGTGGGCGTCCGGTTGGAGGGGAAAGCCAAGCAACCAGATCAGGGCCGGATGCTGGACCAAAAAGTGGCGCAGGTCGGACATATAGCGCAAGCGTTGATCGAGTTTGATCACGCGAAGCGGGCCGCCACAAACGGCGCTCGAGGCAAAGGGGGAAAGCCGGGCCAGGCATGCCGGGTATCCCGCTCTGGGAAATTGACCCAATCGAGGGGACCCAGCAGGGTGCGATACTTCTGAGCCAGGGGACAGGCGGCCACAAACGGGGGTAAGACGGCGTTGGGCAAAACCAACTGGCCCAGGTCAGGCCGGTCGAGCCAGGCGGCTGGCGCGGGGACCGGAGTACGACGAGCGCGGGCTGACCAGTTGCCAGCCCATTTAAAATTGACTATCATGAGGGTTGTCTCCTTTGTTGCGGTAGGATCGGCTTGTCGAGGCTTTCATTTTACCGCAGCAGGAGACATTTTTGTAGGCAAGCGGCTGGCAAATTGTCATAAATAGCGGCTTTCATCTTATGTTAAAGACCGCTTAGGGCAGCCGGATCAGCGTCTTAAGGTTAAGTGAGACCGTTCAGCGGTACTCATCTTATGTTAAAGACCGCTTAGTGCGACTGAAGCAATTTCTTAAGGCTAAGTGAAGCCGTTCAGCGGTACCTATCTTATGTTAAAGACCGCTTGGGGCAGCCGGATCAGCGTCTTAAGGTTAAGTGAGACCGTTCAGCGGTACTCATCTTATGTCTATTCTTTCCCTAGAGAGAGGATACTGAAAGTTGTCGAGAGCGTGCGGGCCTGCCTGCAAGAGGGCGGGTTTCACTGGCAACGATCCGAGAGAGGATACTGAAAGTTTACCCTGAACGATCATCTCCCCTACCAGCCGGCGCGTTTCACTGGCAACGATCCGAGAGAGGATACTGAAAGGTTTACAGACGGTGAGCCTGGCTGACAGCCGGATCGGTTTCACTGGCAACGATCCGAGAGAGGATACTGAAAGGGCGGTGAGGTGTTCATTGCCGACGACCAGGTGCATGTTTCACCGGCAACGATCCGAGAGAGGATACTGAAAGTTGCCGCTTTGGATCACAACTTGAGTCATTTTGTTGTTTCACCGGCAACGATCCGATTTAATACAACCTGCGATGGTTGCCTTGCCTTGAGTTCCATGTCATAATTTGTTCATAAATCTGTAAAAGTGATTTTTGCCGTGAGTAACGATATCTCCGTCCAATTAAGCGAACGTGAGCTTGAAATACTGAAAATGGTGGCCACCGGGGCCAGCAATCAACAGATTGCCTATCGGCTGGTGATTAGCATTAACACGGTTAAAGTCCACCTGCGCAATATTTTCGAAAAGCTAGAGGTACAGTCGCGCACCGAGGCTACCCGATATGCTATTCAAAAAGGTTGGGTTACGGTTTCTGAGAATGAGGCCGCAGCAGCCGAAGCCGCTCCGCCCCCCCGTAGAACCTTTTTACTGGACGCTAACGCTCGACCGCCGCTGGCCCGTTGGCAGCAAATTTACCTGGTTGTTGCCATTATACTGGCTTTGGGCGTGATGATTGTTCCCTTAATTCCCCGCCAGGAAATCGTTGAAAAGCCAATTTTGCCGGTTATTTATGCCCAGCTCCCTACGCCTGTGCCGCCGACCCCGGTCAGTTCCGGCCTAAGCCTGTGGGCGTCACAGACTTCCATGCCGACCAAACGGGCCGGCCTGGGACTGGCCGCCTTTGAGGGGAAAATTTTCGCCATCGGTGGAGTTCGGGACAATGGCCAGGCTACCCGGGCCGTGGAGATTTACGATTCCAGCGCCAACAGTTGGAGCGAAGGCGCCGCTAAGCCTACGGCTTCGGCCAACATTGTTGGAGCGATATTGGATGACAAAATCTATGTGCCGGGGGGCTGCACCAATCAAGGGCAAGCTATCAACACCCTGGAAATATACGCTCCCAAAGACGACAGTTGGGGTAAAGGCGCCCCTCTGCCAGAGGCCCGCTGCGGCTACGGCCTGGTGGCCTGGCAGAATAAGCTCTATCTTTTTGGCGGCTGGAACGGTCAGAAGTTTGTAGATACTATCCTGGTTTACTCAGCCAAAGACAAAACATGGCAGGTGTTAGATGACATTATACCCAAACCGATGGGGTATATGGGCGCGGCTGTATTAACTGATACTATTTATCTGGTTGGCGGCTATGACGGCCAGGATGAGTTTGCTCAAACTTATAGCTTTAAACCAAAAACCGGCCGATGGCAGCAAAAAGCTTTCCTACACGAAAAGCGGGGTGGCTTGGGCCTGATTGCCGCCGCGAATAATTTATATGCTATAGGCGGCGGCTGGAACCAGACCCTAACCGCGAGTGAAAAATATAACCCGGCTGCTGATACCTGGACCACCTTTGAAACACCCTTTAGCAATCAATGGCGTAATATGGGGCTGGCTGTTATTGATACCCGCATCTACGCCGTTGGCGGCTGGAACGGTACGGAAAGAGAGTATATGGACTCGGTTGTTTCCCATCAATTTTTGTTTCAATTGTTTTTACCTGTTTCGAATTCCAAAGAGCAGAACGGCAGCAAGTAGTAGATGGCAAGCAATAACCTGCAATTTATAACTGGTGAAAAATGGATGAATTAAGGATCGCTTCAACTACCTTTCGCTGGGGCAGCCAAACTTATGTGATGGGCATTATCAACGTGACCCCCGATAGTTTTTCCGGCGACGGCTTGTTGACAGACCGCTGGTGGGTCAAAAGAGCGGTCGAACAAGGGGTGCGTTTTGCCCAGGAGGGCGCGCATTTTCTCGATGTGGGCGGTGAGAGCACCCGTCCGGGGGCTGAACCGGTTGACGTTGCCGCCGAATTGCAGCGAGTGCTGCCCGTCATTCGCGCTTTGAGCCAGGAGACTAACCTGCCTATCTCGATTGATACCTACAAGGCTGAAGTGGCGGCAGCCGCCCTTGAAGCCGGGGCGCACATGGTTAACGATGTGTGGGGCTTACGAATGGATCCCGACATGGCTGCCTTATGTGCGCAACGCCGCGTGCCGGTGGTGGTGATGCACAATCGCAGTCACCCTCGTAATGCCGTTCAGGAAGCCCGGCTCGGCGGGCGGTATATCGGTACCGTTTATGATAACCTCTTGGTTGATATCGCCAACGAATTGCGGGAGAGCATTAATTTGGCCCAACAAGCCGGTGTGCCGGATGAGCAGATTATTATCGACCCCGGCATCGGCTTTGGTAAGACGGTGGAGCAAAATTTGACATTGGTGAACAACCTGGATACTCTCAAAGCTTTAGGCCATCCGATTCTGCTGGGCACGTCGAATAAATCCTTTATCGGCTACACCCTGAATGTGTCGCCCGACGACCGGATGGAAGGAACTGCCGCCACTGTTGCTATTGGCATTGCTCGCGGTGCGGATATTATCCGGGTCCACCAGGTCAAGGAGATGAGCCGGGTGGCCAGAATGACAGATGCAATTGTAAGGCAGCAACTTGACTAACCGACCAACTGACTATTCTCAAGGAGAATTTAATGATTACCGTACCTTTGTTAGACCTAAAACCACAATATGCTTCCATTAAAGAAGAAATACAAGCCGCTCTGAATCGCGTATGCGACTCCCAATATTTTATTATGGGGCCGGAAGTCGCCACGCTTGAGGCGGAGTTGGCTATTTATTGCCAGGCCAAATATGCCCTGGGGGTGTCATCCGGCACCGATGCTCTTATTTTGGCTCTCATGGCGCTGGAGATAAAACCCGACGACGAGATTATCACCACGCCATACACCTTTTTTGCTACCGCCGGGTCAATCGCCCGGCTGGGAGCCAGGGCGGTTTTTGTTGACATTGATCCCAAAACTTATAACCTTGACCCGACTCAGCTTGAAGCCAAAATCACCCCTAAAACACGGGCGATTATGCCGGTGCATCTCTATGGCCAGTGCGCCGATATAGACCCCCTTCTGGAAATCGCCCAACAGCACAATCTGTATGTGATCGAAGATGCCGCTCAGGCCATTGGCTCCGAGTACAAAGGCCGGCGAGCGGGAAGCCTGGGCCATATTGGCTGCTTCTCATTCTTCCCCTCCAAGAACCTGGGCGCCTTTGGTGATGGCGGCGCGGTCACGACGAATGAGCCGCATCTGGCCGAACGTATGCGTATTTTGCGGGTTCACGGCGCTGAACCTAAGTATTATCACAAATTTGTCGGCGGCAATTTTAGATTGGATGCTCTCCAGGCCGCCGTAATTCGAGTAAAACTCAAACATTTGGATAGTTGGACGGCCGGACGGCAGCGTAATGCAGCCCGTTACAATGAACTCTTCAGCGCGACCGGGCTGACCGGCAAGGATGGCTCTATGCTGACCTTGCCTTACGAGTCCAACGAGTCGGGCCACTACGCTCTCCGGACGAACGCCGAAGTTAACCCCTTCCCTGGTCATCGCCACATTTATAACCAATATGTTATTCGTTTGAACCGCCAGCGCGACGAACTACGCGCCTTCCTGACCGAACGCAAAATCGGCACGGAAATCTACTACCCCGTGCCGCTACATCAGCAGGAATGTTTCGCCGATTGGGGTTGTCAAGCCGGGAATTATCCCCACAGTGAAGCGGCTGCGCTCCAAACCCTGGCTATTCCGATCTATCCCGAATTGGCCGATGAGCAGCTTCAAACCGTCGTTGCTACAATTGCGGGGTTTTATCAAGTCTGAGTCCTACCTCATCACCCACAAATGTCTCAGCGTCTTGTCACGTTTTATCTTTTGCGCCCTTATGTCTGGCCGCTGGCGCTGCTCATTGCAGCCAATAGTCTGATTGTCTTTAATGCCCCGGCGGAGTTACGTTACCTGGCTGCCCTGATGCTGCTGGCTTTTCTGCCCGGCTGGGTGTGGGTACGAGCCTTTTTGTCCCCTCTCCCGTCCGATCCCTCGCCCCCCCGCCTCACTGCCGCCGCGTTTTTTCTCAATCTGGCCGAGCAACTGACCCTGGCGATTGGCCTATCCCTGGCCCTGACCATCATGGGGGCGATGTTCGCCGTTTATCTGCCCGGCGCCCTCAGCCTCCCTCAATTGCTCGTTACAATGGATGTTGTTATTTTGACAGGACTATCAGCCGCCTGGTGGAAATACTGCTCCCCTGCCCCCCTGCCCCCCTGCCCCCCTGCCCCCCCCCCGGCCCCCGGGCCCCCCCCCCCCCCCCCCCCGTTCCCCGGCAGCCTGCACCGCATTCGCCACCACGTTCATGACGGCCTGGTTGAG
>CAZUNT010000293.1:0-6771 GCA_964622215.1 uncultured Caldilineaceae bacterium | reverse complement strand
CGTAAATCCAAAATCCAAAATCGTAAATCGAGTGGCTTGGTTGTCGCTGGACGAAGGGGATAACGATCCCACCCGCTTTCTGGCTTACCTCGTCGCCACGTTGCAGACGATAATGCCGAATCTGGGTGCAGGGGCGTTGGCTGCGCTCCAGGCCCCCCAGCCCCCGCCAATCGAATCGCTACTGACGGTCCTGCTCAACGAAATCGCTGCCCTCCCGAACTCTTTCATCCTCGTCCTCGATGACTATCATGTGATTGAAGCCCAAGCGGTTGACCAGGTCCTCACTTTTCTGCTCGATCACCTGCCACCCCAACTGCACCTGGTCATCGCCACCCGTGAGGATCCGCGTCTACCCCTGGCCCGGTTGCGCGCCCAGGGCCAATTGACCGAACTGCGCGCTGCCGACCTACGTTTTACTCCCACCGAAGCCGCCGAATTTCTCAACCGGGTGATGGGACTGAACCTCTCGGCGGAAGAGATCACCGCCCTGGAAGCCCGCACCGAAGGCTGGATTGCCGGCCTGCAACTTGCTGCCCTTTCCATGCAAGGGCATCAAGATATCACCAGCTTCATCAAGTCGTTCACCGGCAGCCACCGTTTTGTGCTAGACTATCTCGTCGAAGAGGTTTTGCAGTGCCAGCCCGAAGACATTCAGACTTTCTTGCTGCGCACCTCTATCCTCGACCGCTTGTGCGGCCCCTTGTGTGACGCCGTTCTGGAAGGGATGAAAGATCGCGAAGCGGGCGGAAGGATGAAAGTGGAAGAAGAGAAAAAGAACGTTTCTTCTTCATCCCGCTTCGCGATCCCTCACGCGGAGCGTTCATCCTTCATCCTTGAATATCTCGAGCGGGCTAACCTGTTCATCGTTCCCCTGGACAACGAGCGGCGGTGGTACCGCTATCATCATCTCTTTGGGGATTTGCTGCGGCAGCGGCTGGGGCAGAGGCTCACTCCTGGAGAAATAGCTGAACTGCACCTCCGCGCCAGCGAATGGTATGAAAGCAACGGCCTGGCGTTTGAGGCTTTTCGTCATGCCACTGCGGCCAATGATGTCGAGCGGGCCGAGCGCCTGATTGAAGGAAGGGGAATGCCGCTGCACTTTCGCGGCGTGGCTACGGCCATCCTGGACTGGTTGGCGTCGCTGCCGAAGACAGTGCTGGATGCCAGGCCCTTGTTATGGGTAAAGTCGGCCACATTGGCGCTCGTAGCCGGGCAGACGACAGGGGTGGAAGAGAAACTACAAGCGGCCGAAAAAGCCTTGCCAAACACTGAGTTGGATGACAAGACGCGTGACCTGATGGGACAAATTGCCTGCGCCCGGGCTACGCTGGCCCTCACCCGGTATGAGCCGAAAGCGATGATCGCCCAATCGCGTCGCGCCCTGGAATACTTGTACCCCGACAACCTGCCTTTCCGCTTTACGGCCAACTGGGCGCTGGCGTCTGCCTGCCTGCTTCAAGGAGACCGTACCGCCGCCGTCCGGGCCTGTAGGGAAAGCATCGCCATCAGCCAGAAATCCGGGGATATGTTTTCGACTATCCTGGCTACCAGCGACCTGGGTTACATCCAGGAATTGGACAACCAACTTTATCAGGCGGCGGAAACGTACCGGCGGGTTCTGCAACTGGGGGGTAAGTACCCGCAGCCGAATATCGCTGAAGTGTATCTTGGCCTGGCCCGCATCAGTTACGAATGGAACAACCTGGATGCCGCCGAACAGCACGGGCAGCAGAGTCTGCAACTGGCGCGGCAGTATGATCGCGTGATTGATCGTTTCATTATCAGCGAAGTGTTCCTGGCCCGCCTGAAACTGGCCCAGGGAGATGCGGCCGGCGCGGCCGCTCTGTTAGCGCAGACCGATCTGGCCGTGCGCCAGTATAACTTCGTGCAGCGGATACCTGAGCTTGCCGCCGTTCAGGTGCTGACCCTACTTCACCAGGGCGATGTGGCGGCAGCCGCGCATCTAGCTCAAACCCACGAACTTCCCCTCAGCCGGGCCAGGGTACATCTGGCCCAGGGAGACACATCTGCCGCTCTGGCCGTGCTGGAACCATTGCGCCGGCAGATGGAAGCCAAAGGCTGGCAGGATGAGCGGCTCAAGGTGATGGTTTTACAGGCGATCGCTCTGCACGCGTTTGGCGAAAAGGACCAGGCGGGGCAACTGTTGGGTGACGCGCTGGCGCTGGCCGAGCCGGGTGGCTTCGTCCGTCTCTTTGTGGACGAAGGCTGGCCGATGAGACGCCTGCTCCAGGAAGCCGTTTCTCGCGGAATCGCGCCGGATTACGCCCGGCAGTTGTTGGCTGCATTCTCCCCTGCCAAACCGGAGCAAGCCGGCCCAGCCCTACCCCGGTCAAAAATCCCCAATTCGCCATCCGCCCTCGTAGAGCCTCTCAGCGAACGGGAACTTGAAATACTCCAACTCATCGCCGAGGGGCTGACCAATCAGGAAATCGCCAATCGGCTGTACCTCTCGCTGCACACAGTTAAGGTTCACACTCGCAATATCTATGGTAAACTCGGCGCTCACCACCGGGCGAGTGCGGTAGCCCAGGCCAGGACTTTGGGCATCTTGCCTTCCAACTAATTGCCTGGATGCCCTATATGGGCGCAGGCGTATAGGCGCGCAAAGCTAATCAAACTGACGGGCTGGCAGATAGCAGCCCGTTTTTTATTCCCCCATCCAGGCCTATAAATAACCCTCTGAATAATACCCCAGGGGTATGACACTAATACTGCCCGGCTGTTATACTGTAAGCGCAAGACAGGAACAGGATTATGACAAACCAACTTACCCCACAAACTGATCCAGGTGAACCTATGGTTTATCTGGTCAGGCTTAAAGGCCATTTGGGCGCTGAATGGGCCGATTGGTTTGACGGCCTGACCATTACCCTGGCAGACAACGGCGAAACGCTCATCACCGGCCCCACGCTCGATCAGGCGGCGCTGTATGGCTTGCTCAAAAAAGTGCGTGATTTGGGAATACCATTGGTCTCAGTCAGTCCTGTCGAACCCGGCCCGGCAGACGCGTGAGCGGTCAGAGGTTAAATCATAAGTAGGCGTAGGCGGCTTGTTTACGTCAAATCAATCACAACAAGGAGATTAAAAATGAATACGTACAGAATGAATGCAGTCATGGCAGGCGCCCTCTACTTCCTGGGGACAGTTTTTGGGGTTTTGGGCGGAGTCATGGGCGGCGAGGTGCTTACCTCGCTCGTTTCCAGCAAACCGCTTGCCGGTGTGGATATGCTGGGCCTCGTTGCCGCCAATTCGTCCCGGCTTACCGGGGGTGCATTTTTTTACCTCATGATGGGGATTTCGCTGGTGGCGATGACGGTTTTCCTCTACCCGATCTTTAGAAAAGATAGCCAAGAACTGGCGATGGGGATGGTTCTTTTCCGCGGGGCACTGGAGGGAACCGGCTATTTTGTTTCGACCCTCGGTATTTTGACACTAGTCGCGCTTGGCAACGAATACATTGCCACCGGGGCTGATTCGGCTGCTTTGCAGTCCATGGGCAATGTCTTGTATCAGTTCCAAGACCGCCTCGCCCCGGTCAATTCCATCATTTTTCTCATTGGGGCTACGTGTTTATACCTCTCCTTCTACCGCACCCGGCTGATCCCCCGCTGGTTGTCCGTCTGGGGCTTGATCGGCGTGGTTCCCTATATGGCTTACGCCCTGTTGCATTTCTTCCACATGGATAATGGCATAGGGTTCTATTTACAAATGGTAACGGCGCCACAGGAATTAGTGATGGGCCTCTGGCTGGTCGTCAAGGGCTTCAACCCATCCGCAGTCGCTGCCAGGGCTGCTAAAGTAAATATGAATTAAGGAGATAAAAAATGAATGCAATCAATAAGACCGCCAGAATGGCCGGGTTGCTGTACCTCATTTACATAGTAACAACGATCGTTGCCGATGTGTTTGGTCGTTCTAAGCTTATTGTATTTGGAGATGCCGCAGCCACAGCCCGGAACATTATGACTTCTGAATGGCAGTTTCGCATCGGTGTTACAGGCGATCTAGTCTCTATCGTATTTTTTCTTTTGGCAGCCTGGGCTTTATACGTGTTATTGAAATCGGTTAATCAAAACCTGGCTTTACTGTTCTTGTTATTGAACCTGAGCGGTGTCGCTGTATATTCTATTAATTTGCTTAATCAATTTGCTGCTGTGCTACTTTTGAGCGGCGCTGATTACCTGAAAGTATTCCAGGCCGGTCAACTGCAAGCTCTGGCAATGCTCTTTCTCAATTTACACCACCACGGGTACTGGATCGCCCAGATATTCTTTGGCGCCTGGCTCTTTCCGCTGGGGTATTTAGTTTTCAAGTCCGGCTTCCTGCCCAGAATTTTGGGTATCGTGATGATGATTCATTGTGTTGGCTGGCTGATGACTTCTCTCCAGTTCTTCCTTTTCCCAGGCTTCGAGGTAATAACCTATCTGACCTATCCGCTTGGATTTATTGCGGAATTTGGGCTTACTTTGTGGCTTTTGCTTAGGGGTGTTAAGGAGCAGAAATAAAATGGAGCAGAAAAAGATGACCCCATCCAAAGAAATGATAATATTGGCTGGAGCCGGAGGATTAGGCTTCTGGGTAGCTAACTTTGCAATTTCCCTGACTCCCATCGCTGCGGAGTATAGAGCTGCTCTTTCAATTTCTTATCTTCCCATGCTTCTTGAAGCTTTGCTGGGTGGTCTGATGATCGGATGCTGCATCAGCTATTTATTGCTTCGTTTCTTTGATAAGATGCCCACAAAGAATTCAGTTCTAAAATCCGTAATCCTAAGCTTCATCGTCCTGCTCATTGTCACAATACTCATCGAAGTTCCTGCAAAATTTCTTACGACAACGAGTGATGCCTTGCATTACTTCCTCATCGGCGCCATGTTTAACGTAATAAGGATTCTCGCTCTTGGAATAGTTATTGGTTATTTATACGACAAGCTCAATGGAGGCGAGTGATAATGAAAGCGATTGTCTACACAAAATACGGACCGCCGGAGGTTCTTCAGCTCAAAGAGGTGGAAAAACCCACCCCCAAAGACAACGAGGTGCTGATAAAAATAGTTGCGACCACCGTGGTCAAAGAAGACCCGGACATGAGAGCCGCCCCTGGTTTTAATGGGTTTCTGAAACCCAGAAACCCGATATTGGGGCAAGAGTTGGCCGGGGAGGTCGAAGCGATAGGCAAAACCGTGACCCGCTTTAAGCCAGGCGACCCGGTATTTGGCATAGACGCGTTTGGCGCGCATGCCGAATACAAGTGTATGTCTGAAAACGACGCCCTGGCCCCAAAACCAGTCAATATGAGTTACGAAGAGGCGGCCAGCGTGCCGAATGGAGCCTTAACCGCCCTGCCTTTCCTTCGAGATAAGGGCCACATCCAGCGTGAACAAACCGTGCTAGTCTATGGCGCTTCTGGCTCGGTGGGCGCGGCGGCGGTCCAACTGGCCAAATACTTCGGAGCGAAAGTCACCGGGGTATGCAGCGCTGCGAATCTGGAAATGGTGACATCTTTAGGGGCCGATAAGGTTATAGATTACACCCAAGAAGACTTCACCCGCAACGGCGAAATCTACGACCTCATTTTTGACACGGTCGGCAAAATTTCATTTTCACGCTGCCAAGACTCTCTGGTGGAAAGTGGTGTGTTTCTGACCACGGGGATTATGCCGGAGAACATGCTGCAAGTGTTATGGACCTCCTTGGTCGGCGGCAAGAAAGCCAAGTTCGCGGCCACGGGGCTGAGGCCAGCGGCTCAAAAGAGACAAGACCTGATCTTCCTGAAAGAATTGATTGAGGCGGGCCAGATGAAAGCGGTCATTGATAGATGCTATCCGCTGGAGCAAATGGTCGAGGCTCATCGGTACGTTGAAAAAGGGCACAAAAAGGGGAACGTCGTCATCACGGTGGAACATCATCACCAAACGTAATAAATTCACCTACCCCACCAGCCCGAATGTGCCACCAAAAGAAAGCCCGACCCGTTAATCAGGGTGTGGATGACAATGTCCGGCCAGGTGTTCCGGGTCTTTTGCCAAATCTCTATTTCCAGCGGGTTAAAATCGTCTCCCGCTCGAAGAGGCGGACGCCCAGGTAGATCAGGGCCACATCCACACCGGCCAGGGTCACGGCGGCGATCAGCACAAAGCGCAGGTCGAGCAGGATCAGGCCGGCCAGTTGTCCGAAGAAGACCCCCAACACCGGGACAATCACCACCATCGAGATTTGCTGAGCGGCCTGGGGATCGTTGACCCGCGAGGAGACCAGCAGGCTCATATTCACCCCCAGCAGGGCCAGCAGCGGCCCGATCAACAGCACTGCCAGCAGCCAGGTCGGGTTGACCAACTGGCTATACACGGCTGAGGAGATTACCACGAAGCGGGCAACAACGGCAAAGAGGGCAAAGCTCCCCCAACTCGCCAGGATAGCCGGCAGGGCCGCGGCCAGGCTTTTGCCGGTCAGCAGTTCGGCGGTGGTGATGGGGGTAGCCAGCAGCGGCTCCAGGCAGCGAGTGGTCTTTTCGCCGACGATACTGTAGGCAGCGAATGAAATCGAGATAGCCAGGGGGATGAGCATAAGCAGGATCATAAACTGGTTGGACAGGAAGACCTGCATACATTCCGCGCCCGGCAAGTGGCCGCACAGTTGCATAAACTGGGGTGGGATGTCGTTGATCTCCTCTTCATTCATCGCCGGAATGGCGAAGGTGAGGATACCCAGGGGCAGCAAGGTCAGCAGCAGCGGCAGGAAGATGACCAGGAA
>CAZUNT010000292.1:0-6874 GCA_964622215.1 uncultured Caldilineaceae bacterium | reverse complement strand
GTGGCCCGGTACAGGGCCGCGCCAAAACGGTCCTGGTCGTAGCGGGCTGCGCCGGTGGCGATCATCTCAATAGCGCAGCAAGCCAGGCCAAAGGTTAAAGGCCACAGAGAATAGGCCCGACCCCAGTTATATAGCTCATCTAATTTGGACAAGAAGACATTTTGTTTTAATTCTTCTGGAATCTCTTTTAAATCGCCATTGGGGGGCGTTTTTACAGTCATCTTTGACGTAATCCTCCTCGTATAAATAGACCGCCGAAAGGTATTTTCGTAAATCGTAAAGCAGTTGATGCTTTTTGTCTTTTTTTCACACGGCTAACTATACTACAGCGCGGTAAGCTTTGTCAATTATTTCGATAATTATTATAATTTCTATTATAATAAAGAATTGATTTTAGGGTGGTGGTATGGTATAATCGTGATGCTAACAGCTTACTGTGGGTCTAAAAAATTAACACTATGCAAGCAACTCGGCAACAGATTATTGAGTTTCTAAAAGAGAGAGGGCAGGCTACCGTCGAGGAGCTGGCCACTACCGTAAACCTAACCCCCATGGCCGTGCGACACCATTTGAACGTGCTGCAAGCCGACAACCTGATTACTACCTCGACTATCCGCCGGCAAAGTGGACCGGGTCGGCCATCTCAGGTTTATCAGCTTACCCAGGCCGCCGACGAACTTTTTCCGGTGGATTATTATGGTTTAACCGGCTATCTCTTGGCCGAGTTAGATTGCCAGTTGGGCAGAGATGGCCTGGTCCGCATCTTTAGCAACATTGCCCAACGTCTGGCCAGCGAAGCGCCCCTGCCTAAACCAAATCAAACTTTTGCGGACCGGCTAGACGAAGTGATGGCCTTTTTGACCGAAAAAGGCTTTGTGGTGGATTGGGAAGTTAAAGAGAATACGTATATGATCCACGCTTATTCTTGCCCTTACCGGCAGATTGCCCGGGATCACGGCGAAGTCTGTTTGTTAGACAGGCAAATCATCAGCACGATGCTCAACACCGTTCCCACCCGGATTGCCTGCCTGGCCGACGACGACTCTCACTGCACTTACCAGATTTCCCAGCCCATCGAATTGATCTTAGCCCCAGCCTGACCGGTGGGGCTATTGTAGCATATCCAGGCTTGATTGGAAAATAAGTAACCGGCCTGAAAGACCGGTTTTTTGTTGTGATAGGTTGTTATGAAAGACCATTATGGCCGTGAAATAAATTATCTACGTCTCTCGTTGACTGACCGCTGCAACCTGCGGTGTGTCTATTGTATGCCCATGCATGGGCTGACTTTTGTGCCCAATCCAGAACTGCTTACCGCTGTAGAGGTGGAACAAGTAGTGCGGGCGGCAGTGGAGGTAGGTTTCAACAAAGTCCGGCTCACCGGCGGTGAGCCAACTCTGCGCCAGGATATCGTTGAGATTGTACGCCGGTTGGCTCGAATTGACGGGGTTGACCAGTTGGTGATGACCACCAACGGCTATCGCCTGCCCTACCTGGCTCAGGAGTTGAAAGAGGCCGGCTTAAAGCGCGTCAATATCCATATTGATGCGCTCCACCCAGAATCGCTGGAGAAGCTCATGCGGCTGGGCAGGTTTGACAAAGCCTGGGCCGGGATCGAGGCTGCCGAAAAAGCAGGGCTTACCCCAATCAAACTCAACGCGGTGATTACGCGGGGATATAATGAGGCTGCGGCGGTTGACCTGGCCCGGCTGACCCTGTCCAGGCCCTGGCAAATTCGCTTCATCGAGTTGATGCCCTTCGATGGCCCGACTGACATCCAACTGGAGCATTACGTTTCCAGCGCCGAGGTCAAAAGCCGGATCGAAACTGCGCTCGGCCCGCTCTTTGAGGTCAACGAGGGCCAACTAGACGGCGAAACGCGAGTTTACCGGCTGGCCGGTTCGGAAGGAACGGTTGGCTTTATCAGCCCGGTCAGCGATCCTTACTGCGACGATTGCAACCGCATGCGCCTGACTGCCGATGGCCGCCTGCGCATGTGCCTGCTGGTTGACGGTGAGCTTGATTTTCGTAGCACCCTGCGCAACGGCGGCACGCACCGGGATTTGGTGGCCTTGTTCGAGCAGGCCATCCGGGCCAAGCCGGTTGGTCACCAGTTGCGAAACGGCCAATTCGCCGACAACCGGACCATGAGCCAGATTGGCGGGTAATAATATCTAACTTGCATTTTGGCATTTTGACTTTCGGTTTGACAAATTCCCGCATCCAACGTATACTCCTTTTTTGTTGGTGCGGGGCTGTAGCTCAGTTGGGAGAGCGCGACAATCGCACTGTCGAGGCCAGGGGTTCGAGCCCCCTCAGCTCCACCAAGCAGTCGTCAGAGTTCAGTACTCAGTAGTCAGAAACTATTGACTGATTTCTGACTACTGGCTACTAACTTCTTAAATACTAAACCCGGGGCTGTAGCTCAGTTGGGAGAGCGCTTGAATGGCATTCAAGAGGTCAGGGGTTCGACTCCCCTCAGCTCCACCTTAATGATAAACATAACCCTTCATCCAATTTGGGCGGAGGGTTTTTGTTTGGAAGGTTGTATTCCCCCTTCCAAACTTCCAGCCCTCCAGTTTTCCCACCCCTCATTCGATTCGCTCATTCGCTCGTTCTTCGGTAAAATGAAACAAATCTTCTCAAAGGAGAGCTATTAGTTTATGCCTATTCCAAAGTCAGAATTTATCTGGTTTGATGGAACTTTTGTGCCCTGGGATGAGGCCAAAGTCCACGTCTTATCCCATGTGCTTCATTACGGTACCAGCGTTTTTGAAGGCCTCCGTGCTTACCAGACGCCGCAAGGTCCGGCAGTGCTTGGCCTGATGCCCCACGTCAAACGCCTCTTCAACAGTTGCAAAATCATCAACATGCCTATCCCCTACAGTCCAGAGGAAATCGGCCAGGCCATTATCGACACCGTCGCTCGCAATAAGCACAACTCCTGCTATATTCGCCCATTGGTTTTTCGTGGCTACGAGGTGCTGGGGGTTGACCCGCGCGCCTGCCCGGTCAAGGTCATCATCGCCACCTGGGAATGGGGGGCGTACCTGGGCGCCGACGCCATCGAAAAGGGTGTGGATGTGGGCGTCAGCAGTTGGCGGCGGATGGCCCCGGATACGCATCCATCTATGGCCAAAGTGGGCGGCAACTACGTTAACTCGCAGATGGTGGTCATGGAGGCCAAACGCCATGGCTACGTCGAAGGCATCGTGTTGGATGTGTATGGTTATGTCAGCGAGGGCAGCGGCGAAAATGTTTTTGTGGTTATGGACGGCAAAATCTACACCCCGCCGGTGGGTAACTCTATTTTGACCGGCATCACTCGCGGCTTTGCCATCACCCTGGCCGAAGAGAGAGGCTACCGGGTCGTCGAACAGCAGATTACCCGGGAGATGCTCTACATCGCCGACGAACTTTTCTTTACCGGCACGGCTGCCGAGATTACCCCGATCAAAAGCGTAGACGGCGTGACCGTCGGCAGCGGCTCGCGCGGCCCTATCACCCAGGAAATTCAGCAGGATTTCTTCTCCATCATCACCGGCGAAGTTGCCGACCGGCACGGCTGGCTGACGCCGGTCAGGTGAAAGTATTACTTTTAACCTGGATTTGACTTTATGGAGACGCTCCTGGCGTTCTGCGCACGGGCTTCGGCATATGCCGACTACTACGACCAGTTAGATCAACTTGCCCGGCGGGTGATTGCCTGGGAAGATATGCCAACGCAAGCAGAAAAACACGGTCTGGGGCCGCTGCTTTATACCCATTTACAGGCCGCCCATGTCTCCCTGCCGGCCCCGGTCAAGCGAGAACTCCAGGGCTTGTACCTGCGCCATCGTCATGCTAATCAAATAAAGGCGCAGGTGTTAGCTGAAATATTGACCGCTTACCAGGCTGCCGGGATCGACAGCCTGGTTCTCAAAGGCGCAGCCCTGGCTCACCTGGTCTATCCAGAGCCGGGGCTGCGCCCCATGCGCGATGTGGATATCTTGGTCAGAACATCGCAGGCCCGCCAGGCCCAGGCCATCCTGGTCGAGCTAGGCTTTGAGGCCCCGCTGCCCCCGCTCCAGGCCCCTCTACCGGCCAAACATCTTCTGGCGGCCACGCGCCAAGTCGAAGGGCTGCTGGTCAGCGTTGAGGTCCATCACAACCTGTTTGCCCATGGCCCTACGGCGACCGAACTGGATGCCCTCTGGCCGGCTTCTATCCCATTTGCCCTGGGTGATGTCACCGCATCTACCCTGGGCTATGAAGCGATGCTGTGGCATCTCTACCAACACATGAAAATTATCTTTGGGGATGTGCGGCTGATTTGGGTGGCCGATTTGGTCAGTTTGGCCGAACACTTCAGCGCCGAGATTGATTGGCCGCGCCTGCAACGGCGCTACCCGCAGATACTCAATGCCCTGGCCCTGTTTCATTTCTTGACGCCTCTATCGGAGACGCTGCTGAACCAAGCCCCGCTTCACCTAGGCCGCGCTCCCCGCAGCCTTGACCTGGAATTTCGGGGTTGGCCGCGCTATTCATTGGCCGACCAACAGGGCAAAGGTTGGGGGAAGATTGGACGAGACAGCTTTTTCCCGCCGGAAGGGTGGCTGCGCCTGTACTACGGTTTTGAAAACACGCCCCTAGCCCGGGGCTGGTATCGCTGGGGACGGCATCCCCTGCATATCCTGGGCTGGGTGGCTGATTATATTTTGACCCGAGGTAAGTGTGACGGTCAATGAACGGTCGTGGCTTTACAATTAAATAGAAGACCCTCAAGGTCTCCGCGCAGCGTACCTTGAGGGTCTTTGTGTGCCGACCTGGCTCACCGTTGCCGGTAAACCTCACGGCGATGTTTGACGCGGTAAATGGTGATGGTCTGGGTTTTGTCGTCAATGGTGTAAAGCACTCTGTAAACGCCAACGCGCAACTTGTAAGCCTCTTGGTCGGTCAACTTCTCCGCACCGTAGGGGTGAGGATCATTAACCAGGGCGTCAATGTGTGCAGCTACCGCCTGGCTGTAATTGCCGGGAAGTTTGGCGATGTCCTTCATCGCTCGCCGCAAAATGTCAACTTTATACATTAATGCCTTCAGCCCGCAATTCCGCTTTTGCCTGCTCCCAGGGTATTACTTCCTCATCAGAGGCCCTAAGCTGCGCTATTTCCTCTGCGTCCTCTAAATTTTCCAGCAAAGTTAAGATTTCTTCCCAGACCGCCCAATCAAGCAGCGCGGCCTTTTTTTCGCCGTTCTGGTTGGTCACAATTTGAACTGAGTTCAGCAATTCGGTTAGGCTCATCATGGCACCTCCACCGGAATTATATCACCTTTGGGCTGATTTTCCCAATAAAAATATTACTTACCAGTCCAAACGTTATGTTAGGGGCTGATTGGACATCCTGACCAGTCCCGGTGGGCTTGGATGATCAACATAGTCGCGTTTTGAGCATCACTGAAAGTCAGGCGGAAGGCGGGCCGGTGCGCGGCCAGGTGGCCCAGGTAGCGCACGGCCGCGCCCCGGTGCTCGGCAAAGTTCACACACTGTTGCAGCAGCCCCAGGGTGGCTGCCGCCGGGGAACAAGGCTCAAGCCGGGCCGGTGCGCCGGCCTCGTACTGGGGAAATATCAACGCCCTGATGGGCGCGGCCGCCCGGCATACGCTTTCCGGGCGGAGAGGCGTGTCTGTTTTGGGCAGATAACGCATGAGCTGCCGGGATATTTCCCGGCCACCCTGGCGCAGCCGGGGGGTCTGTGGGAAAGGGAGCAGGCGGTCCAGGCGCGGGTCCAGGGGAATAATGTCGTCGGCCAGGTAGGCCCAGCCCTGAGCATGCAGGCAGGCGGCCAGCGTGCTTTTGCCATGCCCCCAAGGTCCTAAAAAAAGTATACCCATGCCGACATAAGCCGCCGCCGAGGCGTGCAGCCAAAGCAGATCGGGCCGGGCTGCCACCAGTAGCATAACCGCTTCATATTCCAGGGAGCGTAAAATGGTGGGCAGTTCACCCTGCTCTACCCCGTTTTGCCTGCGGCCGGCCAGGGTATATACTGCCCCTTCTCGCCGCACCTCCAGCCGTCCCACCTCCTGGGCCGGCTCGGAGGTAAGCATCTGCCCAAAACGGCCCTTAACCCCGGCCAGCACTTCAGGCGCTTCTGACTGAACCGCCACCCGGTGCTGGCCAAAGGTTATATACAGAACCCCCACCTAAACCATCTCCACCAGGCCCAGTTCGGCCAGTTGCCTGACCGCCGCCGTCACCTCGGCCAGCAATTCCGAGTCAGGGCGGCCCAGCACCAGGCCCAGTTCCCGGCTGATCTCGGTTATGGTGGTTTGACCATCACACAATTCCCAGACGGCTGCGGCCGAGTGGTTGAGCGAAACCACCAGCTCTCGACCGGGCAGGTAGAGCACCAATTCGTCCGGCAAACTCAGCGCCTCGATGCCGGCCCGTTGGCAAGGGTTGCCGGCCATCAGATCAACGTCGCCCGGCTCCTGGCGACTTCCGAACTCTTCAAGACTGCGGAACTCTTTGTTCTGCTCCACCGGCCCCATAACCTCAGGAATCCCCGTGGGGGGTATCGGCGTGGGGGGTATCGGTATGGGCGGCGTCGGCGTGCGGGGTGTCAGAGTAATACTCGCCATAGCTGTCGCTGTAGTCGCTGTAGTCGCTGTGGTCGCTGTAGGACTCGTCGTAGCCGTCGCTGTGGCCGGAGTCAAGGTGGGTGTCTAAGTAGTAATCGCTGTAGGACTCGCCATAGCTATCGCTGTAACCGTCTTGATGGAGGGTGTCGGCGTGGGGGGTGTCGGCGTGAGCGGTGTCGACGTGGGGGGTGTCGACGTGAGCGCCGGGACTTTGGGCAAAGGCCGCGCCCGGCTGGGCCAGATAAACGGCGGTGA
>CAZUNT010000291.1:0-6917 GCA_964622215.1 uncultured Caldilineaceae bacterium | reverse complement strand
AGGCGCTCAAGCGGGGAAAGTCGGCAAAGGCAGTGTTGGCCGCCATAATCAGGATGAGTGTTGTAGCCGCGATAGTCCCCAGGTAGAGCCAGCCTTGTCCACCATAAGCCGTGCGTACTAGTTGCGAAATCACCGTTTCCACTTCCGAAGGAACAGCCCCAATATGGATGGTCAGGAAGGTAATCCCCAGGAAAAGCGATCCCAGGATGGTTGACATCCAGATCAAGGTGATGCCGGCATTACGGCTGCGGGGTTCCTTAAAGGCGGTAATCCCGTTGGAAATGGCTTCGATGCCGGTCAGGGCTGCCGTTCCGCTGGAAAAGGCATGTAGGAGCAAGAACGGTGTAATGGCCTGAACGATGGGGGGGACCTCCAGGGTAGGCGGATTGACCACCGGGCCGAGTGTTCCAGTCAGGTAGCGGAAGAAACCAATGCCTACGGTCAGGTACATCATCATCACAAAGAAATAGGTCGGAATGGCAAATGTAGCGCCCGACTCTTTGACCCCACGCAGATTGATGACCATGATGAACAGGACCATGACCACGGCGATGGGTGCTCGATAGGAGAAGAGAAAAGGATAGGCCGAGGTCAGTTGGGCCACGCCCGAAGCAATCGAAACGGACACGGTCAGGATATAATCGGTCAGCAGGGCCGCCCCGGCTATCTGGGCGGGAAGTTCGCCCAAGTTATCGCGGGCGACAATGTAAGCGCCACCGCCACCCGGATAGGCATGAATCGTCTGTTCATAGGAGATCGTCACAATGGCCATCAAAGTGACAATAGCTAGAGAGATGGGAAAAGCGTAACCGAAGGCCATCGCTCCGGCCACGGCCAGGATAACCAGGATTTCTTGGGTAGCATAAGCCGTGGAAGAAAGCGCGTCGGAAGCGAACACGGCCAGGCCAACCACCTTGCCGATGGTTTGATGGGGCATCGCCGCCGTCGGCAAACGGCTGCCGACAAGCCAGCTCCGCCACGAGCGGGGTGGTTCATGCTCTTCACTCTGATGTAAAATAGTCCCCTTATCTTGTTCAATAGTAATCATACCTGTTTCCTCTATAAAATGAGCGTGTGTCACGGCGACTCGACCGCTCAACACACCTCAAGTATATCGAGAAACAGGTCAATGGGGTGATAAGAAAAGGGAATGTAACGGCAAGAAAGGGTCAAGAAGCCGGCCGAAAAACCAGGCCGGGGTTTTTACCTCCTTTAATCCACGTGATAAGGTACATCGGTCACGACAACGCCATGTTTGAGTATGAGCGCCAGCCGCAGCAGGAGAGCTGTTTGAGTGTGAAGGAGATTATGCCACCAATGCTTCGGCACAAACTGTGGCACGACGATGGTTAGCAACTCATTGGGCTGGCGTTTACTCAAAATCTTTTCGATATAATCCAGGACAGGTTCCAGCAGCAGCCGGTACGGCGAGTCCAGAATAACCAGGCGAACTCCTTGCCCCCACCATTCCCACTTGTCTCTCAGCTTCTGGGCGTCGGCCGGGTCAATTGAAACATGCACGGCGGTGACGTCATCGGACAGAGAGCGGGCATAACGCAGCGCCTCCAGGGTGCCGCGGTGGACCCCGCCCACCAGGAGGACAACCCGGTGGCGGGGTGAACACCTCGAGATGCCGCCATCGTAGTTCTCCAATGATAGATTTTTAGCCAGGCTGCGGTAGTGGTGGTGGATGAGGGAAAAAATGGCGACCAGGGTTGGGATAAGGATGATAATCGTCCAGGCCCCATCCTGAAATTTGGTCACGGCAAAAATCAGCGTGACAATGCTGGTACAGACAGCCCCAAAGCTGTTGATCACCATTTTGAGCTGCCAACCCCGCTCATAACGGAGGGTCGAGCCGCGTTCATGCAACTCCTGTCCGGGAGCCAAATGCCCTACCTTCCACCAGCGACGAGCCATGCCGGTCTGCGATAGGGTGAAGGAGAGAAAAACGCCAATCGCATACAAGGGGATCAGTGCGGTGACACTGGCCTGGAACACAATGATAAGCAACGCAGCAATCACCGTTAGGGCAATAATTCCCCGTGAATAGACCAGCCGGCTGCCCCGGTAGGTCAATTGTCGGGGTAGAAAACCATCGACGGCCTGGAGGGCGCTCAGCCGGGGAAAACCGGCAAAAGCGGTATTAGCTGCCATAATCAGGATGATCGTCGTACTGGCAATAGTGACCAGATACAGTATCCCTCGCCCATCGAAAGCGGTGCGGGTGATCTGGGAAATGACTGTTTCTGCTTCGGACGGGATTGCGCCAATTTGATAGGCCAGATAGGTAATCCCCAAGAAAAGTGTCCCCAGGATGCTTGACATCCAAATCAGGGTGATACCGGCATTGCGGCTGCGCGGCTCTTTGAAGGCGGTAATACCGTTGGAGATGGCTTCTACCCCGGTCAGGGCCGTGGTGCCGCTGGCAAAAGCTCGTAAAATCAAAAACAGCGAGATAGCCTGAGCTGAATGGATCATTTCGATGGGGGGCGGGTTGACTACCGTACCCAGGCTTCCGGTCAGGTAACGGAAGAAGCTGACCCCGACCGTCAGGAAGATCATGACCAGGAAAAAGAAGGTCGGGATGGCAAAGATGGTGCCGGCCTCTTTAACCCCCCGCAAATTGATCAACATAATGAATAGGACCATGGCCACGGCGATAGATACTCGGTAAGGAAAGAGTTCCGGATAAGCAGACACAAGTTGGGCCACGCCTGAAGAAATCGAAACAGCCACGGTGAGAATGTAATCGGTCAGCAGGGCTGCCCCGGCCATTTGAGCCGGAAGCTCACCCAGATTGTCGCGGGCTACGATATAGGCTCCACCACCGTCAGGGTAAGTGTGAATGGTCTGCTCATAAGAGATGGTCACCATCGCCAGGAGGGCGACGATGGCAAGGGAGATGGGAAAAGCATAGCCAAAGGCCACCGTTCCGGCCAAAGCCAAGATGACCAATATTTCCTGAGTAGCGTAAGCCGTGGAAGAGAGTGCATCGGAGGCAAAAACCGCCAGGCCGACCAGCTTACCAATGGTTTGATGGGGGGCATCGGCAGTGGCTAAAGGGCGGCCAATGAACCAGCTCCGCCACGTCCGGGGAGGGGGGGAAGTGGTGGTTTGATGTAAAACCATCGTCCCATTTGTTTCTCGTAGGGTTGACATCTTGACTCCTCTTTTAAAGCCAGAACGTCGAGCCTGGAGCCATAAATTGCTTCTCGCTCGACGCTGTAGGGATTACAAATAGTATAACAAAGTGGAGGTCAAGAGAGTGTCAAGAGCAATTAGAAGGAGGTCAAGAAAGTGTCAAGATGATTATTCGGTCCGCAGCCGATAGCCGACGCCAGGCTCGGTCAAGAGGTAAGCCGGCCGGGCAGGGTCGGCCTCAATTTTGCGGCGGAGGTTGCTGATGTTAACCCGCAATAAGTGGGTTTCCTCTTCATAGCCCATCCCCCAGACCTGCCGCAGTAGTTGGTGATGGGTCAGCACCTTACCCCCGTGTGTAACCAGGAGCTTGAGGAGGTCATATTCAGTGGGGGTCAATTGCACCTCGCGTCCGTTAACCGTGACGACCCGCCGGGCCAGATCGACCACCAATCCGCCGGTGGTGAAAACGGGGCTGTCCTCGCGCGGGGTGGCATGGCGTAAAGCCACTCGCAGGCGGGCCAGCAACTCGCCCACGCCGAAGGGCTTGGTCAGGTAGTCGTCGGCCCCGGCGTCCAGGGCGGCGATTTTGTCCGTTTCGTGTTCGCGTACGGAGAGAACGATAATCGGTGTTTGGGTCCACTCACGGAGTTGCCGGGTGACTTCCAGGCCGTCAATATCGGGCAGCCCCAGGTCTAAAATGATGAGGTCCGGGCGATGGGCTACGACCGCTGTTAATGCTTCCTGGCCGTTCGTAGCCTCAAACACAGTATGATGATGCGCCTCCAAAGACACCCGCAAAAAACGGCGAATCGCCCGCTCGTCGTCTACGACCAGGACACGTATTCCGGTGGTTGGTTCGTTAGTGGATTTGCTCATATGGTCACATGTTAGCAAGAAGATAATTATGAATTGTGAATAGTGAATTAAGAATTAATAACTTACGCAGAAGTATAGATTTTAGTTTGAAAAGCCAGATTTCGCCATGCTTAATTTCCTCCCGTTCACAATTGACTATTCACAATTCACAATTATCTACTTATTCTCTTGCCGTAACGGCAAAGCTACTGTCACCACCGTCCCACCTCCGGGCCGATTCTCGGCCCAGATGCGACCCCCATGGGCCTCGACGAGGCCGCTGCTGATGGATAAGCCCAGGCCCGTGCCGGGCGGCAGTTCGGCCGGCCGGGCTTCTTGAGTGGGGCGCTGAATGCGGTAGAACTTGGTGAAGATACGGGCCAGGTCGTCGGGGGGGATGCCGGGGCCACGATCGGCAATTTGGATTTCTATTTCGTCACCTCTGATCTGCGTCTGAATGTCGATAGGGGTGGTGAGGGGCGAATATTTGGCGGCGTTTTCCAGCACGTTGATCAGAGCCTGCACCATCAACACGAAATCCAGCGACACTAACGGCAGATCAGCCGGCAGGTTGATATTGATCTGCCGGTTGACCAGCAGGCCATTGAGTTGTTGCAGCGCTGCTCCAATCACATCCTGAATGTCGCACGGCTGGCGCGACATCTTCAGCGCTCCGGCCTCCAGGCGGCTCATGTCGAGCAAATGGCCGACCAGGCGGTTCAGGCGGCCGGCTTCCTCATGAGCAGTTTTGAGCAGTTCTCGCTGGCTGGCCGGGTCCAGAGTATCCTCCAACAAGCTGCTCAACGAGCCGGTAATCGAAGCCAGGGGGGTGCGCAGGTCATGCGAAATGGAGTTAAACAGGGCCGTCTGCAATTTTTCCGTCTCCCGGAGCAGCTGAGCCTGGCGGGCGGTCTCGGCCAGTTGGGCCCGCTCGACGGCCAGGGCGATCTGGCTGGCAAAAGCCTCCATTAGCCGCCGCTGTTCCGGCGTCGAATGTAGGCCGGAGCGAGGTAATTTCAGGGCTAATACCCCAACCACACCTTGCGCTGTTTTGAGCGGCAGATAGCGAGCATCGGCGGCTGATAGGGTGTCGGTACCCCGGCCGGCGGGCTGCCCATGCCGGAAGGCCCAGGTAGCCACCGCCTGTTTGTCCTCGTCAAGACCAAAATCGGGGCTGGTCGCCCGCGCCGCCAATCGCTCCCCTTCCGCCAAAAAAACGGCCACCTCCCGGTCAAAGGCCTGGCCGATATGGCGAATGACGGCCTGCATAATCTCCTCCAGCCCTACGGCGGTCGCCAGGTCCTGGCTGAGGGCGTATAAAGTCGCCGTTTGGGTCTCCCGCCGCCGGGCGGCTTCGGCCTGATCGCGTACTCGCGAAGTCAGGGTGCTGATAACCAGGCCGACGCTCAACAGGCCGGCAAAAGTGAGTAAATACTGGGTGTCTGCAACAACAAAGGTTAGGTGTGGCGGTACAAAAAAGAAGTCAAATACTAAAACGCTAAACACCGAGGCGAAGATGGCCGGGCCGCGCCCTAAACGTAGGGCCACAATCACGACGACCAACAGATAGAGCATAACCAGGTTGACCGGGGCGATGTAACGGTGAGATAACTCACTCAATAGAGCGGTTGCCCCTACCCAGGCGGCGCTTTCGACATAACGATGCCAGGGCCGGTGAGGCTGAAATTGGTGGGGCTTGAGGGGTGAGGTCACTTCGGCGGCGCTGCTGATAACATACACGTCAATATCGCCGCTGTGGTGGATGATTTGATCGACCAGGGAGCCGCGTAGTAAATCCAGCCAACGCGGACGTAACGGCTTACCGGCAATAATCTTGGTAACGTTGTGACGACGGGCGTAGTCAATAATCGTTTCGGCCACGCTGTGTCCGGGTTTGATAGCGGCTTTGCCGCCAAGTTCTTCGGCCAGGCGCAGGGTGTGGGCCACCCGATCCCGCTCGGCCTCCTTCAGTTGGGCGTGCCCCGGGGTTTCCACGTAAACGGCATACCACTTGGCATTAAGAGGATCGGCCAGGCGGCGGGCGGTCCGCACCAATCGCTCACTGAGTGGGCTGGGACTGACGCAGACGAGCAGCCGGTCGGCGGCAGGCCAGGGGCCGGGAATAGCTCGCGTTCGCATGTAGGCGCGCATCTGGTCGTCCACGCGAGCGGCGGCCCGGCGCAGAGCCATTTCGCGCAGGGCAGTCAGGTTGCCCGGCCTGAAAAACCTCTGGATGGCGCGGGCGGCTTGATCGGGCACATAAACTTTACCCTCTTTGAGCCGCTGCAGCAGTTCGTCCGGGGGCAAATCAATCAACTCGATTTCGTTAGCCGCATCCAGCAGGCGATCCGGGACGGTCTCGCGCACTGTCACCTCGGTGATCTGGGCCACGACGTCGTTCAGACTTTCCAGGTGCTGAATATTGAGGGTGGTGTAAACGTCCATCCCGGCGGCCAGCAGTTCTTCCACATCTTGATAGCGTTTGGGGTGGCGCAAACCGGGGGCGTTGGTGTGGGCCAATTCATCTACTAGGGCCAATTGCGGGCGGCGGGCCAGTACGGCGTCCACATCCATTTCCGGCAGGGTGACGCCCCGGTACTCAACCTGTTGGCGGGGCATGATCTCCAGTCCTGCCAGGAGTTCTTCGGTTTCAACCCGGCCGTGCGTTTCGACATAGCCTGCTACCACATCTACGCCTTCACCCCGGCGCTGGCGGGCCGCTTCCAGCATGGCATAGGTTTTGCCCACCCCGGCCACGTAGCCGAGGAAGATTTTGAGTTTACCCCGCGTTTGCTGCTGTTCCTCGGCCTGAGCGTAGGCCAGCAGGGCGTCGGGGTTGGGGCGTTCAGGTTCGTGACTCATTTGATGATCACCAGGTTATAACTCATCCACAAGAAACACGAAAAAATACAAAGTAT
>CAZUNT010000290.1:0-7162 GCA_964622215.1 uncultured Caldilineaceae bacterium | reverse complement strand
GCAGTCTGCGGTCTGCGGTCAGGAATACTCAATTTTGGGTAGCCTGAGTAGTAACCAATTGAGGTGGAAACTCACCACGGAGGCACTGAGGACACGGAGAAATTTTATAAAAATCTCTGTGTTCTCCGTGTCTCCGTGGTGAAATATGCGATTGCCCTACCCACATGACCGGCCCTGCTTGCCACACGCCCCTTTGTCGGATATAATTTCTGAAACGTAAAGCATGCGTAAAACGTGAAAATTAGGGCGTGGGTAATCTATTACGCCTCGGGTGTTCGCGCCTCACGTTTCAAGTATCACCCCAGGAGTTTGTCGTTGTCCAGCTTGTTTGATCCACAGCATCCAAATATTCCACCGTCTGAACCTGAGGCCGGGGAACCGGCCGCTCCCGCCCCGGCGAATTTTCCGGCTGAGGGAGAGCCGGCTGCCCCGGCTGAAAACCCGTCACCCCGGTGGAATGAGACGCCCGCAGAACCTTTCAAAACCTCGCCGGCTCTGCCGCCCGATTTAGCCCGTCTGCTGGCGGCTCAGCGAGGCGAGGACGCAGCGCCGCTGCCGGAGCCGCCGGCCGCCGGCCCGGTTTACAAAATTTCGGCGGCGGAACCCGATTGGTCGGATTACACCATGCCGCCGCTGGAGGATGAACCGCCGGCGGAGGACAAACCCTCCGGCTGGCAGACGGCCTGGGCGGTGATCCGCGAGGTCGGCGAGACGATTATCCTGACCCTGATTATCTTCTTCCTGATTCAAACGGTCATCCGTAACTTCCGGGTGGTCGGCACCAGCATGGTGGATAATCTCCACGACGGCCAATATTTGATTATCGACAAGGTCAGCTATAACCCCCTTGTGACTGACCTCTTAAAAATCGGCGGGCCGCAGCGAGGCGATGTGATTGTCTTTGAGCCGCCCAATCGCCCCGGCGAGGATTACGTCAAGCGGATTATCGGCCTGCCGGGCGAGCAGGTCGAAATCAGGGCCGGGCAGGTGTATATCAACGGTATACCCCTGGCCGAACCGTTCAAGCCTAACCCTGGCAGCTATACTATGCCTAACCCGGTGGTTGTGCCGGAGGGCCAGGTTTTTGTGTTGGGCGATAATCGCAACAATTCCAATGACTCTCATAACTGGGGCACGCTGCCAATGGAAAATATCGTGGGCCGGGCCTGGTTGTCTTACTGGCCGCCCACCGAATGGGGCGTTATCCCCCGCGATGAGCCGACCGAGCAGGCCACGCTTAAATATTTTTTGAGCGAGCTGGTGCCACAAGCTAATGCCGGAAACGAATAGAGCCGACGATGTCTAAAACCTTCATCACCGTGGAAAACATCCGCGCTGCCCAGCCGGGGAGCGTGCTGTCTATCCCACCTGACGCGATCATTACCGATCTGGCCCGGGAAGTTGCCCAGGCCAGCCAGATCACCCTGGCTACCCCGGAGAGCCGGACCGGCGGCAGCGGGCTGCTGGTTGCCGTCGGCGCCGATCACGGGCCGTCTTTCCCTATGAAAGAAGACCTCAAACCTTATCTCGAAGAGTTAGGCTACGCCGTGACCGACTGCGGTACCTACACTTCCGATGCGGTGGATTATCCCGATATTGCCTATGCCGTCGCCCGGCAGGTAGCCAACGGCGCAGCCTGGCGAGGCATCATTATCGACGGGGCCGGCATCGGCTCTTGTATGGCGGCCAACAAAGTGCCGGGGATTCGGGCGGCCTTGTGCTGCAACGAGGCGATGGCCCGCAACAGCCGCGAACACAACGACGCCAATGTGCTGACCCTGGGCGCCGGGATGATTGGTCTCAACTTGGCCAAACAAATTGTCGCCGCCTGGCTGCAAACCGAATTTGGGGGGGGCCGGCACCAGCGGCGGGTCAACAAAATTGTGGAAATAGAACAACGTTTTTTGCGAGGCTGACGTGACAACATCATTAGACACTGCCACTCTTAACCGGCTGGTCGAAATTACCAGCCAGGAAATTATCCGGGTGTTGAGCCAGCGGAGTAGCACCACGCCGGCAGCGCCCCCCGCGTCTGTGTTTGAACTTTGCCAGGACTGCCTGGGCCAGTGCGCTCAGAAATGCCCCGACAAGTTGATGGTCGCCATCCAGGCCGGGGCGGCGCGCTTTACCTCCAATTTGGGTATCGCCGGGGTCAAACCGGAGGTGGCCCACTTGATTGATCACACTTTGCTCAAACCCGAAGCCACCCCCCAGGAAATCACCCAACTTTGCCACGAGGCGATGCTCTACAACTTCGCCTCGGTCTGTCTCAACCCAACGCATGTGAAGCTGGCGGCGCAACTGCTGCAAGGGTCTGCGGTTAAGGTTTGTACGGTGGTCGGATTTCCTTTGGGAGCTACGCCGACGGAAGTGAAGGTGTTTGAAACGCAGCAGGCGCTAAATGACGGGGCGCAGGAAATTGATATGGTCATCAACATCGGCAGCCTCAAGGGAAAAGATGACGCGCTGGTGGGGCGAGATATTGCCGAGGTGGTGCGGGCGGCTCACGCCCGGGGGGCGCTGGTTAAAGTGATTATCGAAACGGCGCTGCTGACCGATGACGAAAAGGTCCGAGCCTGTCAACTGGCCAAGCAAGCCGGAGCCGATTTTGTAAAAACTTCGACGGGATTCAGCCGCGCCGGCGCGACGATTCAGGATGTCGCCTTGATGCGCCGCACGGTCGGTCCAGGGTTGGGGGTTAAAGCCGCCGGGGGGATCAAAACACTGGCCGATGCGCAAAATATGGTTTTTGCCGGGGCAACCCGCCTGGGGGTTAGCGCCGGGGTTAAGATTGTTCAAGAGGCGCAATCACTATGAATGTTTGTCCAGTGTGTCGCACCGGTCGCTTACAAAAACGCGCGATGGCCTACGTGGAATGGTATGGCCCGGATTTGCTGGTGGTCAACCGTATGCCGGCCATGGTCTGCGAGGTCTGTAGTGAGCGGGTATACGATTATGAGGCCATCGAGCGATTGCAGCGATTGTTGTGGTCTCCCCCCCCGAATATGAACGGGGTTCTCCCCAGCCGCAACTCGTAATTGATAGACGGTGGACTGTAGACGGGAGAGGGGAAAACGTTAGTGAAATTCCTTTTTTAAAATTTTGAATATAAGGATTTCTTATGTTAATTGCTAAGGTGGTCGGCTCGGCGGTAGCCACGATTAAAGATGAAAAATTGGAGGGAACCAAGCTGTTGGTGGTGCGCGAGGCTAATGTGCGCGGCGAACCCACCGGCAAGCCGCTGGTGGCTATTGATACGGTTGACGCCGGAGCGAATGATTTGGTGCTGATTGCCAGCGGCTCGTCGGCCCGCCAAACTAACATCACCAAAGAGCGGCCTGTTGATGCCGTTATTATGGCAATCTTAGACAGCTTGGAAGTGGATGGGGAAATCACGTTTCGCAAAAGTTAGTAGACAGTAGACAGTAGTCAGTAGTCAGTAGTCAGAAAAAAATGGGTGTTTCCCATCTAACGAGGAGGAGTGCGGAATTTATTCCGCCTTGACATCTGATAACTGATATTTGGAGATATTTGTACTAGTCAAGATGATGTTGCACATTTGGGGTCGAGGCTTCAGCCGGTTTTGCCCCAAATTTCCGGCTAAAGCCTTGACTCCAAAGCGTTGAATTCGCCCCGTTAAATGTGTAACATCTTGTTGACTACTACAATATTTGGAGATATTTCTGGTGCTTTTGGGCAAAATTGTGGGCACGGCAGTGGCTACCATCAAAGATCCAAACCTGGCCGGAGTGAAACTGTTGGTGGTCCAGCCGCTCAATAAAGCTTTGGAGCCGGTAGGCAACCTACAAGTCGCCGCCGATTCTGTCCATGCGGGTTATGGCGATGTTGTGGTGATGGTGCGGGCGCGTGAGGCTGCCCTGACCCTGGAAACCACCTTCGTGCCGGTTGACCTGGCGACCGTCGGCGTAGTCGATACGGTCGATATTAACCGCTCGATCAGAGATTTTGAGTTAAGGGTGGGATATAGCCAGTTTGCATAGCAAAGTAGTAGGGAGTAAGGAGTAGGAAGTAGGGAGTAAGGCAATTAATTAACCTGCAACCTGCAACTTGCCGTCTGTTTCAGGAGTTTACCTCTTGGTTATTGCTAAGGTTATTGGTACGGTGGTTTCTACAATTAAACATCCGGCTTATCACGGTTATAAGCTGCATGTGGTCCAGCCGCTTCACTTGCCTGATGAGAAACCTGATGAGATTTTTATCGCTCTGGACAACGTTCATGCCGGAGTTGGAGACACGGTGTTGGTGATGCGGGAAGGCAGCGGCGCCCGGCAGATAACAAAAATTAAAGATGCGCCGATTATCTCGATGATTGTTGGTGTTTTAGACTCGGTTGATCTAGCCGAGTAGTTAAGTTACACATCATAAGGAAACAACCTATGACGGTGCGGCGAATTTCAACATCGGTGGCCAGCCCCACAGGCCGGGTGGTGGCTGATTTTTTCACCGGCAGTTACCGCTTTTCAGCCGGGGTGCTGGTCTACAAGCGGCGCTTGATTGACGTTTTGGCTGACCGTATGACTGATTATCTCGACCTAGTCGATATCTATGTTTCCCGCATCAACAACCCCGGCGAAATTGTGGCGACTTATCAAAAAGGTGCGCTGATTAAGGAAGTCGTCAGCTTCATTCTGCTGTCAAGCGAAGTTGAAGGTATTTCTAAAGAAAAATTTTATGTTCCCAACCGGGTGAGCCTGCCCATTTTTCTGACCGTGCCTTCTTTTGAAATTCAGGGCAAGTTTCAGTGGATGGGTGATCTCGACGTTAAAAAAATCCTGACCGCCGAGACGCAAAAATTTTTGCCGGTTTTGGATGCCACGAGTTCTAACTCGCTGATCCCAAAGGTTAACTTCCAGGGACCGCTGACCCTGGTCAATAAAGCCAAAATCGAACTGTTATGTATTGGCGAGCCCGCAGGTTAAAACCCTCCGGTGCCGCTGCCTGCTGCCAAACCTATATGGGTTGAGTTTATCCATGGCTCACATCTTAGTTATTGACGACGATCCAAACATTCTCCGTTTGCTCGAATTTAGCCTGAAACGGGCGGGTCATACCGTCGCGGTGTGTGAGGATGGCGTGCAGGGTTTGGCCCAGATTCAAGCTCACCTTCCCGATTTGATCGTAGCCGACGTCATGATGCCCAAGATGACCGGTTACGAGTTCTGCAAACAAGTTCGCACCAAGCTGAGTTTGACTGAAACGCCGATTATTATGTTCTCCGCCCGCTTCCAACCGGTTGATAAACAAACGGCGTTGGATGCCGGCGCGACCGATTATCTACCCAAAACCACCTCGCCCGACGGACTGATTAAGCGTATTGTCGAACTTTTGCCGGCTCAACAACCGGCCGCGGCCACCCGGCCAATGACCATCGGGTTAATCAGCTTGCGAGGAGGCGTTGGGGTAACCAGCCTGGCCGTCAACCTGGCCATTGCTCTGGCTCTGACCCACAAAACGCACCCGGCCCTGGTAGACTTAACCCCCTTTGGAGGACATGCCGCGTTAATGTTGGGGGTGCGGCCAACCACGAGCGTAGCCGATACCCTCTTTGCCTCCGGCGATCATGTCACCCTGGACACGATCAAACCTCATTTTATTCCCCACACCACCGGCGTGCTCCTATTGGCTTCAGCCTTGGTTTACGACCATCTGCTCCATTTGAATGATAGCCGCCTGGAGCAGTTGGTAACCGCCTTAAGGTCTGGTACCCCCTTCACGATTTTGGATATTCCCCATGTCCTTGAGCCGCGTTTTGCCTCGACGCTGCAACTCCTTGACAAAATTGGGATTGTCCTCTCGCCCGATATGCCGGCGCTGCAATCGACGGCCATGGCCTTGCAGGGACTAACTCGCCTGGGTATGGCCGACAACAAAATAGTCTTGATTGTTAATCACACCCTGGCCCAAGGTGCTCTGCCGCTGGAGATGATCCAGAAAACGGTCAAGCGGCCCATTCTGGCAACCATCCCCTTTGAGCCGGAGATGATCAAAGCCATTAATAGCGGCAAACCCCTGATGTTGAGCAGCCCGCAGTCGGCTGGGGCTGCCGCTATCACCAAGCTGGTCGGCGCCTTACTAACTACCTAGAAATAATTTACCTTCAAACTATCAATATTAATTATGAAAAATTTCTCTGCTAAAGAAGTAGCTTTACGTAAAGAAATCACCCTGGTCGGCAAATTGTTATACGAGCGCGGCTTGATTGTCGCTACCGATGGTAACATTTCTGCCCGCCTGGACGACCAAACGGTTTTGATTACCCCTAGCGGCCTATGCAAAGGTTTGATGACCCCGGATCAGTTGATAACGGTTGATCTAACCGGCCGTAAAGTCGGCCCGGATACCCCGGCCAGCAAAAACCTCAAGCCGACCTCGGAAATCACCATGCACCTGGAAGCCTACAAACAGCGGCCTGACGTACAGGCTGTTGTACATGCCCATCCCCCCCACGCCGTCGCTCTAAGTATTGTCGGCATTTCCCTGGCCGAATGTATGCTGCCGGAGGCCATCGTCTTTTTGGGTTTGACCCCCACTACCCCTTATGCTACCCCCTCCAGCGAAGAAAACGCCCGCGCTATCCGCGAGGTGATTGCCGGCCATGACGCAATCATGTTACAACGGCATGGCAGCCTGACCGTTGGCCCCACCCCGCTCAACGCCTACTATCGCACCGAAACATTGGAGCAGATTGCCCGTATCACCTACTTGCTCAAACAGCTTGGCGGCGGCCAACCGCTGCCGCCCTACCAAGTGGAAAAACTCATCCAAACCCGCCAGGCCTGGGGCCTGGCCCGCTCCGCCGACGAGGGCGATTTTTGCGAAAAGTGTGGGGTTTGCCACGTGGAGGGAGCGCATATCCCGGCCCCGGAGTCCAAACTTCAATCTGGCCCTCCCGACGATAGCCCCCCCATTAACGGCTCAACCTCCGAGTTGGTGCGGCTTATCACCGACAGGGTTATGCTGGAGCTTAAAGACAAACCCAAATTTTGACCAAAACCCTTACTGGTGGTATATTACCCGCCGTTGTCCTGGATTCAAACGTGCGCCCTCGTCGTCTAGTGGACCAGGACACAGCCCTTTCAAGGCTGCGACACGGGTTCGAATCCCGTCGAGGGCACAGACTTCGAGTCGAATCCAATACAAA
>CAZUNT010000289.1:0-7188 GCA_964622215.1 uncultured Caldilineaceae bacterium | reverse complement strand
TTGGAAGGGTAAAGAAGCGCCGCCGGGAAAAGAAAATCATCCGGTGGTTTATGTCCCCTGGGATGACGCGGTAGCTTACTGCCGCTGGCTGGCCGAAGTGACCGGGAAGCCCTACCGCCTGCCCACAGAAGCGGAGTGGGAGAAAGCGGCGCGGGGCAGTGATGGCCGGCTCTATCCCTGGGGTAACGAGTGGGACGCCCGGCGATGTAATACCGGCAAAGGCGGCAGGAAAGACACTACGCCGGTAGGGACTTACCCCTCTGGGGCCAGCCCCTATGGGGTGCTGGATATGGCCGGCAATGTCTGGGAATGGTGCGCTACAGAATGGGGTAAGCGGTATCCCTATGATGCTACCCAAGACGAGTGGACCGATGATTATCTTAAGGGAGATAATGACCGGGTGTTGCGGGGCGGTGCTTTCTACAACGATCAGTACCTCGCCCGCTGCGCGTTTCGCGACGGGTACGAACCGGACGACTGGAACTACGGCTTCGGGTTTCGTCTTGTGGTTTCCCCCATTTTGTAGTTGGAATTCTGGATTCTGGATTCCTGAGTTCCTGTAGATAAAAAGGGGTGATCGCAGGGGAAAGTTGAGGTTTTGAGCAGATAATTCCGCCCCCGTAACTCCGCGCAGCGGGTCACCGTGAAATTTTTCTAGTCTAAGTCCAAAACCTGTGAACCTCAATTCGGGATAAGCAACGAGAGGAAGAAATAGCTCACGGATTTACACAGATTCACACGGATTTTGATTAATAATTTGCTTTGATCTGTGTTTATCCGTGTTTATCCGTGAGCTAAATCCTTATCCCGAACTCGGGTTGTGAAATTATCCAAAAATTGCTTTTGGTTACGACACTATTTATAATAACGCAGTGCCTTTATTTGGTTTCTTGGTGACTTTTGTCGCTGCCAAATAAGTTCTGTTAGTATATCCTGGTTAACGTAGCATTAAGTTAATAAATGTAAACTAAATTTACCTTCAATTCCAGGAGAAAAGTATGGCTCAACCCACGCGGGCGGCAAACAAAAAAATCAAATTCATCGTCGGCGGCGTAATTATTGCTCTGGCTATTATTTACCTGATTTACGCCGGTGTTCAAAGTTCGGCGGCCTATTTCCTGACGGTAGATGAGTTGTATGCCAAAGGCGTGGTGATGGAAAACCGGACGGTGCGTGTCTCCGGCAAAGTTGATGCGGCCACCATAAATTTCAACAATCGTGACCTCATTCTGGCCTTTGATGTTATGAGTGAAACAGGCCAGCGGATGCACGTTGTCTTTAATGGCCCCAAGCCCGACCAGATGCGTGAGGGCGCTGAAGCTATTATCGAAGGTAAGTATGACGGCCAGGCTTTTATGGCTCAATCGCTCTTGCTTAAATGCCCCAGCCGGTATGAGGAGCAAGGGATCGAAGAAGTACAGGTGGAAGCTGTTCGCTAGGATGGCTATTCGTGCGTAATGGGTAATATGTAACCTCTATGTATTACCCATTGTGTATTATGAGGGGAGTTTTCTTATGCCGAATATTGGTTACGTTGCCGCTACGCTCGCCCTAATTTTGGCTGTTTATGCGGCGGTGGTGGCGGTGGGGGGGGCACAGCGGCGCACACCAGAATTAGTAACCAGCGCCCGTAATGCTGCTTTTGGAGTAACCGGTTTTATTACCCTGGCCGTTGTTATTATCGAGTACCTGCTTATTACCGGCCATTACCAAACCAAATATGTGTCCGAAGTTAGCAACCGGGCTGCGCCCCTGTTTTATCGAATGACGGCCCTGTGGGGGGGGCAGGATGGCTCGTTGTTGTTCTGGTCGTGGTTGATGTCCATCTTTGCCGCGTTGGTCTTGGTCCGTAAGTGGGGTTCGATGCGGATCATGATGCCCTACGTCATTGCCGTCACTCAAATCACGGTGGCCTTTTTTATCGGGTTGGTGGTTTTTGTGGCTAACCCCTTTGAGCAGTTGAATTTTGCCCCCGCCGACGGCAGCGGCCTCAATCCGCTGCTGCGCCACTTTGGCATGATTATTCACCCCCCGATGCTTTACATCGGCTTTGTTTCCTTTGTCATTCCCTACGCCTTTGCTATTGCGGCGTTGGTGACCCGCCAAACCGGTGATTTGTGGATTCGTACCACCCGCCGTTGGACTCTGACGGCCTGGACGTTTCTGACGATTGGCTTGATGCTGGGCGGTTGGTGGGACTATGATGTGTTAGGCTGGGGGGGCTATTGGGGCTGGGATCCGGTCGAAAATGCTTCCCTCATCCCCTGGTTGGTGGCCACGCCTTTTTTACACTCGGTCATGATGCAGGAAAACCGGGGGATGCTCAAACGTTGGAATGCAGCCTTGATTATCCTCACCTTCTGCCTGGTCATCGAGGGGACATTCCTGACTCGCTCCGGGGTCATTTCCTCGGTGCATAGCTTTGCCCAGAGCGCCATTGGGCCGTTGTTTTTGGTTTTTATCGGCTTCATGTTTATTGCCTCCTTCTACCTGTTCGTGTCGCGTTGGAATGAACTGAGTTCGGATAACGAACTTGATGCTCTTTTTTCCCGCGAGTCGGCCTTTTTGCTCAATAACTTGATTTTCGTCGGCTTAGCGGTCGTCGTGTGGTGGGGTACACATTTCCCCCTTTTCTCCGAGGCGTTGATAGGGGAGAAAATCGTGGTTGGCCCACCCTTCTTTGAGCAAACTACCGGCCCCTTGTGGGTGATTGTGGTGCTGCTGATGGGTGTTGCGCCTCTCATCCCCTGGCGGCGGGCCTCGTTGAAAAAACTGGGTGATACCTTGCTCTGGCCGGCTGCAGTTGGCCTGACCACAATGGTAATTCTCTACACTCTCCTGAGCGTACAAATTTTTGCTGCGTTGTTAGGCTTCGGATTGTGCGCCTTTACGCTGACGGCCACACTTATCGAGTACTGGCGGGGTATCAGCGCCCGCCATCGCCGCAAAGGCGAGAGCTACCCGGTGGCTTTGTGGCGTTTGATGGGCCGCAACCGGCGGCGCTATGGCGGATATCTCATTCATATGGGCGTCATTTTAGTGGCGATTGGGGTGATTGGCAGCCGTTTCTATCAAGTCGAAACACAGCATAACTTGGCTGTTGGCGAGAGTATGACCATCGGCAGCGAGTTTATCGGTACGTACGAGCTAACCTATCGCGGCCTGCGTGAAGGGGCCAGCCCGGATGATCGTATTATCACCGAGGGTGTGTTAGATGTGAAGTTCAACGGTAAACCGGTTGGTACGCTTGTCCCTACCCGTGAATTTTTTGTAGTCCAACAGCAGCCGATGACTATTCCCAGTAAGCGCAGCACCCTGGCCGACGATTTGTACGTGATTTTAGGGGGCTGGGAAGGCAACGGCGAGACGGCCACCTTCAAGGCTTATATTAATCCACTGATTAACTGGCTGTGGATTGGTGGTTTTGTGCTTATCGTCGGCTCTCTGGTGGCGGGTTGGCCCAGTCCGCAGGAGAGTGGCGAGCGCGCCCTGGCCGAAGCCAAAGTTCCGGCCACAGTTGTTCCGGCAAGGTGAAACATAAAACATAATGCGTGATGATGATGGGTGAAAGAAAACTTATAAAGCTGGGATTTATTTTCTGCTTACTGCTTACTGCTTACTGCTTACTTCCTACTTCCTACTTCCTACTTCCTACTTCCTACTCCCTGGCCCAGGACCCCAACTACGACCGCATTAACGAGATTGCCAAAGAGTTGAACTGCCCGACCTGCGCCGGCATCAATCTGGCCGACTGCCGTACCTTGACCTGCGAACAGTGGCGCAACCAGATTAACGATCTGGTTGCGCAGGGCTACAGTGACCAGGAAGTACTGGACTATTTCACCACGCGTTATGGCGACGAGGTTTTACAGGAGCCACCCAAGAGTGGCTGGCGATTGTTTTTGTGGCTCTTGCCGTTTGTTGCTTTACTGCTTGGCGGGGCCTGGTTGCTTTACGCCATGCGTAAGTGGGCCAGGCGTGAGGCCGTACCAGAAATCGTAACCCCCTCCTTTTCCACGCCTTCAGCAGATTCAGCTCCGATATCCGGTAATTACCTGCGCCAGGTCGAGAAAGATTTGCAGGGTGACGAGTGGTAAGGAAGACCCTAAAGGTTTTCAAAACCTTTAGGGTCTGCTGCCAAAAAAGGGATGATGTAATGAAGGTGCAACCATAACAAGTAAGGGTCTGAGTTGATTATGGAACAAGCTGTCTCCGGGCGACGATCGTCGTCGACGAGCCGAAATATTTTACTGGTTGTGGGTACGTTTCTGCTGTTGGGGTTAATGGCAGTTATGGCCGTCAACCTGACCAAAGTAGAGTCGGTTGAGCTGCAAGGCCGCCAAGCCCCCGATTTCACCCTGACCCTGTTTGATCAATTCGAGCAAGATCAAATGGCCCTGTCCGAACTACGCGGCCAGGTGGTGGTGGTCAATTTTTGGGCCAGTTGGTGCGTTGAATGTTACAAGGAAGCGGCCTTGCTGGAACAGGCCTGGCAGGACCACCGGGATCAGGGCGTTGTTTTTGTGGGGGTGGACTACCTGGATACCGATAAAGAGGGACTGGCCTACATGGAAAAATATGGTATCACCTACCCTTCCGGCCCTGACCTGGGCAGCAAAATCTCTAAAGATTACGCCATTACCGGCGTGCCCGAAACCTTCTTTATTGACCGGGATGGGAATATTGCCCACGTGCAAATTGGCCCGATTGAGCGAGAACAACTCTATATTTTGTTGACCCAATTGACAGCCCAACGGGCGCAGGGAAGTTAACTTTTTATGGATGTCCTGACCCTGACAGCTACTTTCGTTTTGGTGGCCGGCGCTCTCGGGCTTATTCTCTACCCCCTGTGGCAGCAGACCCGGCCCGAAGCCGTTATTCAGCTTGACTCTTTGGGCCAAACGCTTGAAGAATATCAGGCTCGTTACCAGGCGGCGCTGGCTGCCATCAAAGATTTGATGTTTGATTATGAAATGGGCAAAATATCTGCCGAAGACCACGAAAAACTCCTGGCTAAGGCCAAGTTAGAAGCGGCCGAAATCCGGCGTCAAATTGATCGCTTCAGCCACAGTACTAACGCCGATATCGAAGCCTCGCTGGATGTTGAAATCGAAAAATTGATTGCCCAACTCAGGTTTAATAAGTTCAGTGGTAACGAAACCTTGCTGTCCGAGGTGGACGCCGAAATTCAGCTTTTGAAAACGATTAAGCTCGACCCTGCTGAAGTTGACGATTGCGCCTGCCCTCGCTGCGGCAAAGTTTGCCTGCCCGGCGACGCCTTCTGCGCTGCTTGTGGGCAACTCCTGGCCGAATTTACGCTTGATCAGACCGAGATCGAGACTGAAAGTTGTCCGGCTTGTGGTTATGCTTATCAACCAGGGGATGCCTTTTGCACCAAGTGTGGGCTGGCTTTGAGTGGTCAAAAGCGTGGAGAGGTAATAACAGAGTGAGGTCTGTGTGTAAGTTCAACGTTCGACGTTTAACCTTCAACGTTTTTTTGTTTTTGATTTTAAGTGAACTTGTTGGAGCCGGTTTTTCACCTGTTCCGGTGCTGGCCGACTCGCCCGATACGCCTCCCTCTGTCTCCGACGGGCGGGTTCTCTGGACCGAAAATTGCCAGCCCTGTCATGGCCCTACGGGTCAGGGTGACGGCCCGGCAGCTCAAAATATCCCCGATCCACTGCCCGATTTTTCTAACCCTGAAACAGCCCGAAACTATGTGCCGGCTGAAAATTTCAAGATTATAAAAGAAGGCCGCGTCGAGAAACTGATGCCGCCGTGGGCCAATCGCCTCAGTGACGCCCAAATTTGGGATTTAACCGCCTACGTCTGGAGTCTTGGGGTAAAGCCGCAGGAGTTGGCGGTGGGTGAGGCTATTTATGCCAAAGAATGTGCCGTTTGTCACGGCGCTAACGGCGGCGGAGATGGGCCGCAGGCGGCGACATCTGCGGCTATGCCCAGTTTTACCAATTTGCCCACCATCGTGCAGCAGAGTCAAGCTGCCCTGCTGGCGAATTACCGTAAGTCCGGCGACCCCCATGCCTCAGTCAGTAATCTCTCGGAGGCGGAGCTTAACCAGGTTCTCAATTATATCCGCTCGTTTTCTTTCAAACTCCCGCAACGGGATGGGGTTTTGAAGGGACAGGTTATTAATGCGACGACCAATGAGCCGGAGGGAAATCTGGAAGTCACTCTGCGCGTCTTTGAAGGTAACACCGAAGTCGAAACAAAGACCACCAAAGCGGACAGCGCCGGCAGCTACACCTTTGATAAGTTGTCGACCGATCACTCCACTTTGTACCTGGTTGAGGGGCGTTACCAAGATGTGATTTATGCCAGCAAGCCGGGGGTTTTTACACCCAATAGCACGGAAACCACGCTCGACCTCAATATTTATGAAACGACGACGAAGGCTGAAACCGTTGGCATCACCCAACTTCACTATCTGATCTCTTTTGCCTCCGATATGGTCAACGTGGTGCAAATTTTTGTGCTGGGCAACACCGGTAACCAGACCTATATCGGCCAAAAAGGTCAAACCCTCTCTTTTTCACTCCCGCAGAATGCCAAAAATGTGACCTTTCAAAACGATGAAAATGGTACTCGTTTTGTGCCAACCGGGAGTGGTTACACCGACACGGCCCCCATTCCACCGGGCGAAGACAGCCAGTCGATTGTCGCCGTTTATGGGCTGCCTTATGAAGAGAGTCTAACGATTCAGATCCCCCTGCCGGCTAATGTGGCTTCGGCTAACGTGCTGATGCAGGATCGGGGCGCTCAACTGACCAGCAGCCAGCTCCAATTCCAGGAAACACGCGATTTCCAGGGCGATCCCTTTTCAATTTTTAGCGGGACCAACCTAAAAAAGGGCGAGGATCTGATCTTACAATTAACCAATCTGGATAATCTTTCCTTTGCCTCGCCTTCAACTGAGAGAGCTGCAGTTGTTTCCGGGAATGGGGTTGATCAAAATTTGCTCCGTTGGGTTGTCGTTGGCCTGGGAGGAGTGGTCATTCTCCTGGTGGCGGTAGGTTATCCTCACTTTCGCCCGCAACTCACCCATCAGCTTGCCGGCTCTCTTGAAGACCCCAGCCTGCGCCGCCAGAAATTGCTGGTTATGCTGGCTCGCCTGGACGAACTTTTTGAAACCGGCGAACTGGATAAACAAATCTATCATCGCGCCAGGGC
>CAZUNT010000288.1:0-7236 GCA_964622215.1 uncultured Caldilineaceae bacterium | reverse complement strand
AACTCCACCACCAACTGGTCCAGTTTCTCATACGGCTGGCCGTGTTCAGCCAGGGTGATCCGGTCAAAGGCTTGGGCTTTGAGGGCGTTAGCCTTATCTTTGGAATACAGGCCAAAATAGGGGTTCATCGAGCCGTCGTCGGCCTTGATTTGGGCCAAGAGCGCCTGGATTTCCTGGTCCGCTCGGAATTGCAGGGCTTTCTCTTTCAAAATGAGATAGGTCCGCATGCAGCCTTTGGCAAACTCTTTGACATCATCAAGATCGGCGGTGCGGTAGGCATGGGCGTCGAAATGGTGGCTGCCGTTGTAGCCCACATCTTCCAGGAATTTGACCAGGAAGAAGGCCGATTTGAGGTTGTGCGCGCCGAAGCGGTAATCCTGGTCGTAACGGCCAAAGGACTGATCGTTCAGGTCAATGTGGAACAGCTTGCCCGCATCCCAGGCCTGGGCTACGGCATGGGTAAAGTTCAACCCGGCCATGTGCTCGTGGGCCACTTCGGGGTTAACGCCAACCATCTCCGGGTGATCCAGGGTGGCGATAAAGCCCAGCATCGCCCCGGTGGTGGGCAGGTAGATGTCGCCGCGCGGCTCGTTGGGCTTGGCTTCCAGGGCGAATTTTAAGTCATACTGCTGGTCAAGGCAATATTCACATAAGAAATTTATGGCCTCGCGGAACCATTTGCCCGCATCCAGCGGATTTTTGCCCGCGTCGGTCTCGGTTCCTTCACGTCCGCCCCAGAAGACGTAGATTTTCGCGCCCAGTTCAACCCCCAGGTCAATCGCCTGCATGGTCTTTTGCAGCGCGTAGGCCCGCACTTTAGGGTCATTGCTGGTAAAAGCGCCATCCCGAAAAACAGGGTCGTAAAATAGGTTGGTTGTCGCCATCGGCACCACCAGGCCCGTTTCGTCGAGCGCCTTTTTGAACTCGGCTACAATTTTGTTTCGCTTGGCCGGGGTAGCGTCAATCGGTACCAGGTCATTGTCGTGAAAGTTGACGCCCCACGCGCCCACTTCGGCCAGGAGGTGGACAATGTTGACCGGCGTCAGCGGCGAGCGCACCGGCTCGCCGAAGGGATCACGGCCAATGTTGCCTACGGTCCAGAGGCCAAAGGTAAATCTGTGTTCCGATTTTGGTTGATACATTTTCTTCCTCATTGAATTATGAAAGATAATTAGTTTGTTGATACGGCAAACTAATTATACAAGTAAAAAAATAATACACAATTGTAGCTCTTAACAAGTCGTGTATTATTTTGGTTCGTTTTCAGACCCTAAAGGTCTTAGAGACCTTTAGGGTCTACTAACAGGTAGTTATCGTAACGTATTCCACGGCGCTTCGCCGCTTACATCCACCAACTCGTAGCCACCCTCGCCGACGCAGGGCGCTAAAACGGCGATGAGCTTGGCCGGTTGGTTGCCTACGGTGAACGAAGCATGGACTACATTCGGTTCGATGAAGACGGAATCGCCCGGTTTGAGGATTTGTTTGGTGGTTTCGAGCCACTGCTCGATCTCACCCGCTACCACGTAGATAACTTCTTCCTGGTTAGGGTGCTTGTGGAAGTTGTGACCAAAGCCGGGCTGCAAGGTGACTTCCATCTGGTTGATATTTTTGGCTCCTGTGGTGGAAGGGCGGCTGATCCAGCCCATCTCACCCCAGTCCAGTTGGTCACGTTCCATTGCTTTGGAGAGGACAAATTTACCACTCATAATTTTTTGATACCTCCTGAAATAGTAAATTATTAAACAGGGAAATTATGTATCCCTGCAACCTTGCTACCTTGCAACTTTGGTATCTACTCAGGTCACAGAGTTACACGGAGGAGGCACAGAGGAACACAGAGAAAAATTCTTAAAAAAGACTCTGTGTATCTCTGCGTACGCTTCGCGTCTGAGAATCTCTGTGTAACCTGAGCAGCAACCAACTTTGCAACTTTGCTGCCTTGCTTGCTATACCGAGCCGTTGTAGTGGGTTAGAGGTGCGAGGATGGTAACACAGACAGTTGAAAAAGTCAAAAAAAAGCTGTATTGCTTTTACATATCAATTGTATACAGGCTAAATACTACATAAATATTTGGGATGAAGTAATTTTAAGCTTTTTTCGTGATTGTCAGCCGTTGGTAGCTGTGCTACAATCTTGGTAGAGGAATCTGTTCCGGGCTAACAAGGTATCGGTTATTATATAGGATAAAACCCCATGACTCACTTCAAAACCTCTGAAAATAGTTTGATCTTGATCGTGGTCAACACCGCTAACACTTTGGGTGTATTGTTCGATTATTTGCGGGGCTTTGGCTTCCGGGTGATGGTGGCCGGCGACGGCGAAAGTGCGCTGACAATGGCCGAGCATGTTAAGCCCGACATCATTCTGCTGGATGTGGCCCTGCCCGGCATTGACGGTTTTGAAACTTGCCGCCGCTTAAAAGCGGGTGAAGCCACTCGAAATATTCCGATCATCTTTATCACCGCTCAGGCCAACACCGTCGATAAGGTCAGAGGCTTTGCCCTGGGTGCGGTGGATTATATCACCAAGCCGATCCAATCCGAAGAGATTTTGGCTCGCCTGAAAACCCACCTGACCCTGCAAAGTTTACAGGAGACTTTAGCCGAGCAAAACAGGCAGTTGCAGCGTGAGATTGCCGAGCGGGAGGAATTGATTGAAGAGTTGGATGCCTTTGCCCACACCGTAGCCCACGATTTGAAAAACCCTCTGGGCGTGACCATCTCTTATGCCGCTTTTTTGCAGAAATACCATGTCCAATTGTCGCCGGAGGAACTGCAGCAGCGTTTGGATACCATTGTGCGGAACGGGCAAAAGATGAACAACATCATCAAGGAGCTGCTGCTCTTGGCCAGCGTCCGCAGCGAAGAGGTGAATCTGGAGCCATTGCCCATGGCCGCCATCATCGCCGAAGTGCAGAGCCGGATGGCTTTTATGATTGAGGAGTATCAAGCTGAGATCGTTACGCCGGCAGCCGAAACCTGGCCCACCGCATGGGGGTACGGCCCCTGGATAGAAGAGGTTTGGGCAAATTATCTCAGTAACGCTATTAAATACGGTGGCCGGCCCCCTCGGGTGGAACTAGGCGCGACGTCTGGGCCAGGCGGTATGGCTCGTTTCTGGATCCAAGATAACGGCGGCGGCATGACTCGGGCCGAACAGTCTCGCCTGTTTGTTCCCTTTACCCGGTTCAGCCAGGCTTCAGTCGAGGGGCACGGTCTGGGTTTGTCCATTGTTCAGCGAATTGTGGAAAAGTTGGGGGGCAGCGTTGGGGCCGAAAGTGAAGGGGTGCCGGGCCGGGGTAGTAGGTTTTATTTTACTCTACCCCTTGATTAAAAATTTTTCATTAAAAATTCATTACTCCTTCATTAACCCGCTGTAAACTGATGATATGCGCGTGTTGGTTGTTGAAGACGAAGAACGGATCGCCCGATTTCTGAAAAAGGGCCTGGAAGAAGAGAGCTACGCTGTAGATGTAGCTGCCGATGGCCCGGCGGCGCTCGATTGGGTGGCCGGGGCCAGTTATGATGTGATTTTGCTGGACGTGATGCTGCCCGGTCTGACCGGCTTTGAAGTCTGCCGTATCCTGCGCCAGCGCGGAGTGACCTCCCCCATCCTGATGCTGACCGCCCGTGATGAAGTGGATGACCGGGTGACCGGCCTGGATGCTGGCGCCGACGATTATTTGCCCAAACCCTTTGCTTTTAAGGAACTTCTGGCCCGGTTGCGGGCGCTGACCCGCCGGGTTACGGCCTCGGCCAGGCCGGAGACAGTCTTAAAATTGGCCGATCTGACTCTGGATACCGTGACCCACCGGGCCAAACGGGGCGAGCGGGAAATTGAGCTAACGGCCAAAGAGTATGCGCTGTTGGAATATTTCTTGCGCCACGTGCGCCGTCCCCTGAGCCGGACCGTGATCCGCGAGAGTATCTGGGGCTACGATTACTACGGCGCTTCCAACGTGGTCGACGTGTATGTGCGCCATTTGCGCCAGAAGTTAGAGGCTAATGGAGAGCCACCCTTGCTGCATACGGTGCGCGGCGTCGGCTACAAAGCAGATGAGGCTGAATGAACATCCGCTGGCGCCTGACCATCTGGTACACCGCAGTCTTAACCCTGATCTTACTCATTTTTAGTGGAGCGGTTTATGTGGGGCTTAGCCGTAGCCTGATTGCCACGCTGGATAATCACCTGAAACGCGAGGCGGGGCAGTTGATTGGCGGCCTTAAATTTGAACGCGAAGAAGAACATAAGGACGATGAAGACGAAGAGCATCAGGTAAGAACCCAGCTTGAGTTAGGATATCGCCCGGAGGAGGGCGTTCTGTGGCGGATACTCGATCACCAGGGGCAGCCCCTGATTGATCCCGGCGATTTGGCCGGCCTGCCGGTAGACCCAACCCTGACCGGTTCGGATTATGCCCGGCTAGAATATGCCACTCTGCCCAACCAGACCCTCATCCGGTTGTACAGTGTACCTTTTGTTATCGAGGGTCAGGGGGGCGGTATCATTCAAGTAGCCGAAAGTTATGCTCACTTTCAGGAAGTGGAGCGCCTGCTCCTGCTAATGCTGGCGATTGGCCTGCCTTTTACCCTGCTGGCAGCCAGCGCCGGGGGCTGGTTTTTGGCCAGCCGCGCCCTCAACCCAATTGACCGGATCACTCGCGCCACCCAACAGATTAGCGCCGACGATTTGCACCAACGGCTAAATCTCAAGCTGCCCAATGATGAGGTCGGCCGGCTGGCCGTCACCTTTGACCAGATGCTGGCCCGCCTGGAAGATGCGTTCGAACGGCAAAAGCGATTTATCGCCGATGCTTCGCACGAATTGCGCACCCCCTTAACCATCCTCAAGGGCGATGTCGAAGTGGCCCTCACCCGTCCCCGCAGCGCCGCCGAGTACCGGGAGACGCTGGAGATGGTTAATCAAACCAGCGATCGGTTGACCTCATTAGTCGAGGAACTGTTTTTGCTGGCCCGCGCCGATAACCACCAATTCCCCTTGCAGGTCGAGCAGTTTAACTTGGCCGAATTGTTAAGCCAACAAGTGGCCCAGTTGATGCCCCGCGCTCTGGTTAAAAACATCACTCTCAACCTGGATATCCCGGAGACGCTGACAATCATGGCCGACTCGGCCAAGTTAGCCCGCCTGTTCCTCAACCTGCTTGACAATGCCATCAAATATTCCCAACCCGGCGACTCGGTGACGGTAAAGACAGCCTGCCAAAACGGGCAGGTTTGTGTTACTGTGACTGATACCGGCCCCGGTATTCCCCCTGAATATTTACCATACCTGTTTGAACGTTTCTATCGGGTAGACAGAGCACGCTCCCGGCATGAGTGGGTTAATGGGGCGAGCAGTAGTGGGGCGGGCTTGGGTTTAGCCATTGCCGACTGGCTGGCCAAGGTCCACGGCGGCCACATCGAAGTCGCCAGCCGGGTAGGGCAGGGCACCACCTTTACCGTCTGGCTGCCGCTGGAACCGGAAAGCCAGGGTCTACGTTAATTATGAAAAAATTGTCATTAAGTATTCACTGAATTTTCATGACCCTGGCTTAGACTAAAAACAGAAATTGAAATTATTGAGCGTCCATGAATATAGAAAGGATTGACAAAGATGAAGCATTTGAGCGTTTTACTGGCGGGTGGATTGACCCTGGCGGTTGTTCTGGCCGTTGCTGTGTTTAGCTTCTTGCCCCAGGAGGAGCAGCCCCAGCCGGCCGTTGTTGTTCCGGCGTCTACACTGGATACGAGCCAGCTTCAAGCCACTATGGCCGAGCGCGAGGCCGCTTACCAGGATCAGATTACCAAGCTAAACCAAACCTTGCAAGAACGACAGGTTACCTACCAGGGTCAAATGACGGAACTCAACAACCAACTGCTGGCGGCTCAACAGCAACTCAATGACTTAAAAGCGCAGGAACAAAATTTGCAAGGCCAGGCTGCCCAACTGGAAACGACCCGCGCCCAACGCCTGGCCACTTACCAATCACAACTCGAACAGGTGCAGAATCAATACAATACTCGTTACACTCAAATACAAACGCAACTCAACGAAGCACGGACAAATTTAACCAACGCCCAGGCTCAGTTAGGGCAGTAAAGTAGAGAAAGGGGAGATATTCGATGAAACGTAGTGCCGGTTTAATTGCCGCCGGTGGCTTGACCACCATCGTCGTCATCATCATTTTCGTCCTGGGTCTATCCACAGTTATTATGCCCACCAGGGCCAACCTGGCGAGCGCCGCGGCTAACCCGGTTGGCGACCCCGGCCAATCCGCGCTGCCGCAAGTGGATGTGGAGGCCACAGCCCAGGCTATCCAATATCAAAATCGCCAAACCGAAGCCCAGGCCGTGATGCAAGAACGGGAAGCGGCCTTACAAGCCCAGATTGCCCAGAGTCAACAGGCCATCACCGAGTTAGATAACACCTCTCAAGCCGAGTTGGCTAAATTACGGGCGCAACTGGTTGACCTGAAAGCGCAGATCGACCAGACGACGGCCCATATCCAGGCAGCCCAGGCTAATGTTCAGCAGCTTCAACAGGTTATTCAAAACGACGATGCCGTTTACCAGGAGCAGTTGGCAACGGTTCAAACGCAGATGACCGAGGCCGAGAAGCAGCTTCAAGCCGAATTGGAAGCAACCTATGCCCAATTGCAGGCAGCCTATGACCAGCTTGCGGCTCGCCAGGCGGCGATGGCCTCCTCCGGCGGGGGTGGTGGGAGTGGCGGCGGCAGCGGTGAACATCATGACGACCATGAGGATGAGAGACATGATGGCGGCGGCCATGAGGATGAGGGACATGATGGCGGCGATGATTAACCGATCAATCCTCATAAAAGATGTACGGTAGAGTTGGAATACTCAGATCAAACAGGAGATGTCTCTCATGTCGACACAATACAGCAAATCAAGACAAATTGAACAATTTGCCAAAACCCTACTCGCCCCTATTGGCCTGGTTAGCCTGGTTGCCGGTTGTACGACGGCGCTGGCCCAGAGCAACCAGGTGGGTGAGGCGACCGGGGTATCACCCAATGTCACTGTACCCGCTTTACCTACCCTGAGGCCGACGGTTACACCACTGGCGCCCATGCCGGCGATGTTACCTCAACCAACCGCAACCCCCTGGCCCACCCCAACACCCTGGCCCACCCCTACCCCCTTGCCCGCGCCGGCGGCCTGGCGGCCGGGCCAGCCTGCGGTTCCCACCCTGGCCCCCGTTCCGGGGGT
>CAZUNT010000287.1:0-7313 GCA_964622215.1 uncultured Caldilineaceae bacterium | reverse complement strand
TATCCTTTTCCACCTGAACCAAGAACCGGTCAACCTGTTCCATAGGCACATTCAGCGCCAGGGGATGGAATAGAACTTGACCATTGGCGTAAGTGCGAGCCTCGTAGAGAGGCTGGCTCTGTTGCTGCCCGGCGCTGAAGAAGCGCACTGTAGCCCCCAACACCGGTTGACCCTGCCCATCCTTTACCTCAATGATATAGCGCTCGCTCACATCGCGGTCGTGGACTGGCGGTCCCTGGTACTGGCGGCGATAGAGTAAATAATCATCCCACCGGGCGTTATCGTCCACTTCGCCGGCCCGCAAGGATTGGGCTTGCTGAACTTCGAGGGCATAACTTTCGGTGTCTGTTTCGGTTGCAGCCGTGCTGCTGTCAGGGGCGGCGGTCATCGTCGGCATGGCGACGACCCCGGCGCTGCTGCTCGGCGCTCCGGCAGCGACTTCCACCTCACCGGCTTCCGCCAACGCCGGGCGAGGAGCCTCGATCACCGTTACTTTGGCCTCTTCTTTGACCGGTTCTGCCGCTGGCTTTTCAGTAACAGCAACCTCATCCGTCCCATACCCTGCCGTAGGCGCTGCCTCGCTTTCGGCGGGCTGAGTGGCAACGCCGCCAAAGCTGCAGCCGGACAGCAGCAGGCCGGCCAGAAGCAGTGATCCGATAACAGTTCGTATTGTTCTTAGAGTTGACATCTTGGCTCTCCTTACTGATAATATAGTGAAAATGTTTGATGCTGATAGGACGATAAGAAGCGACAGTTGGTTCCCGCAAAAAGGAAATCGTCTTGTGTGTTGCCTAACCTGGACAAGCCAGAACCAAGAAGGAACACAGAGCTACACAGAGGTTGCACAGACGCGAAGCGCACAGAGGGTCTTAAAAATTTCTCTGTGCGCTTTGCGTCTGTGATTTCTCCGCTTTTCTCTGTGTAACAACTTCTTGCTCAACGTACAAGAATCTGACTCGTAAGGTACAAAGCAAACGCAACACGCAACACGTCGAATTCCAAGCTAACCCGAAAGTTAAAATAACTATGCCCAAAGAAGACGCCAAACTAATCTTGATTGCCGACGACGAAGCCCGCATGCGGCGCTTTATGAAGATGAACCTCGACCTGGAAGGCTACCGGGTGGTCGAGGCCGGTAATGGGTTGGAAGCCATTGACCGGGTGCGCGAGGATTTGCCCGACCTGGTTCTGCTGGATGTGATGATGCCTGAGTTGGATGGGTTTGAGGCGCTGCGCATCATCCGCGAAACTTCAACCGTGCCGGTGATTATGCTGACCGTACGCGACGACGAGGCTGACAAGGTCAAAGGGTTGGAGTTGGGGGCGGATGACTACGTCACCAAACCGTTCAGTCCACGCGAGTTAGCCAGCCGGATTAAGGCTGTCCTCCGCCGCACCGAAATGGAAGCGCCCAGCGACAGCTCGCTGGTAGTGGTGGATGATTACCTGCAAATTGATCTTAACCGGCGGCAAGTGTTTGTGGGGGGCAAGGAGGTTAAGCTACGTCCCACTGAATACCGGCTGCTTTACCATTTGATTAAAAATGCCGGCCACGTTTTGACCCACGAGATGATCCTTTCCAAGGTCTGGGGCTACGAGTACCGCGATGAAAGCCAGTACGTCCGGCTTTACATCACCTACCTGCGGCAAAAAATCGAGCCGGACCCCGGCAATCCCCGGTATATTTTAACCGAGCGCGGCCTTGGCTATCGTTTTGTGGATTTTAAGAGCAAATGAGAGCCTGTTTTATCGTCAACCCGGCGGCCGGCGCCGGAGGATTTCAAAGGCTGGTACTCGATGCGGCTGATTATCTGGCCGGGTTGGGCTGTACGGTCGAGCGGGTCGAAACGCAGGCCAAAGGCGACGCCGTTCACCTGGCGCGACAAGCGGCGGCTGACGGCTTTGAGGTGGCGGTTGCTGTGGGCGGTGATGGAACGATCAACGAGGTCTGCAATGGTTTAGCCGGAACGGAAACGGCGCTGGCCGTGCTGCCCGCCGGCACCGCCAATGTCTACGCCGCCGACGTCGGCATCCCCATCTGGTGGCCGCTCAATCCGGGTGCGGTCAACAATGCCGCCGATATTATCGTCAATGGCCAGTGTCGCCGTATTGATTTAGGGCGGCTGCGCCTGAGCGATGGGACCGAACGTTGCTTTTTGATGTGGTGCGGTATCGGCCTGGACGCGGCCATCAGCCAGGCCATCAAACCCGGCGACACTCGCCGTTTGGGTTACGCCGCCTGGGTTCTGTCCGGTTTTTTGGTGGCGGCTGATTTTATGGGCACGCGGTCTACCATCATCACCGACACAGGGCTGGAGCGGCGGCGGGTGCTCATGGCGATTATCAGCAACGGCCAGCTCTACGGCCGCATCTGGCGCATCGCCCCCGAAGCCAAAATGGACGACGGTTTCCTGGACGCGGCTATCATGACCGGCCACGGCTGGCCCTCGACGGTGAAACACCTGGCCGGGCTAACCCTGCGCCGGCATATCCAGGATCCCGATGTTTTCATGCGCCGCACCACCCGGTTATCCTTGTCCTCCAAATATTCCCTCCCCGTCCACGTGGATGCTGAGCCGGTGGGTAGCACCCCGGCCGAAATCGAGGTGGTTCCTCAGGCTTTAAAAATCATCGTGCCTCAGAATGCGCCGGAGCGATTGTTTGTGCATACCCCTTCGCATTGAGGCTATTTCGCCAAAATTTCCTCAACCAGGGCTTTCTCTTCAACCAAATTTGTCACTTGCCCGTCCAACCGGGCCTCCCGCAAGGCATCAAGGATAACCCGGTAAACCGGGCCGGGGGGTAAATGAAATTCCTGTTTGAGGTAATCGCCGTCAATAATCGGGGCGACATCGCGCAGTTCAACCTGAAAGCGTTGGATTTGGGCGCGAGCGGCTTCGTCCTCCAGGCCCAGCCAGGCAATCAGGCGGGCCTCATTGGAGGTGGAGGCCAGGAGGTAATACAGGGCGCTGGCTTTCTCCGCTTCAACAATTTTGGCGGTGCTACGCCTGATCTGGTAAGCCTGGTTGAGCACAGCTCGCTGCTGAACGCGCAGGTTCAGGCGCTGCATTAGCTCAGTCTGCTCGTCCCTGGCCAGCCAAAAACCCATCAGGCCCAGATAAAATACCGGGTCGGGTGTGACGCCGGTCCAGGGTGTATTCACCAGGCCGCTTTGCAATAATTTCAGCCGGTCAATCAGCCAATCATCCACTATCAAGCCGGGATGGATGGCGGCCAGAATACCTAGTTGGTCAAGCTGTTGGAGAGCCAACTCAGGGTGTCGTTCCTGAAAAATCAACTCTAATTCATGCAAAATACGCTCGCCGCTAACCTTCTCCAATAAATCCAGGGCATTGTGGAGCAATTCGGCAGTGCGCTCTTCCAGGCTAAAGTCGAGGCGAGCCATCAACCGGGCAGCGCGGAGCATCCGGGTTGGGTCTTCGACAAAGCTGAGGCTATGCAGCACCCGGATCAGCCGTGCTTCCAGGTCGCTCTGGCCACCGTAAAAATCGAGCAGCTCGCCAAAGCGATCGGGGGAGAGGCGGAGGGCCAGGGTGTTGATGGTAAAATCGCGGCGGTGCAAATCTTGCCGAATGGAACTCTGCTCCACTTCCGGCAGGGCGGTAGGATGGCGATAAAATTCGGTGCGGGCCGTTACAAAATCCAACGAGGTTAGCCGGGTACTTTTTCCGGCCGGCGAGCCAAAAGGAATAGGTTGCGCCAGAATCCACTTGGCCGTACCAAAGCGGCTGTGACTGCGCACGCGTCCACCTTCACGCTCGTGCAGGCGCTGGGCCAGGGCAATCGCATTCCCTTCCACCACCAGATCAAGGTCAAAACGAGGGCTGGTTTTGGCTTTGGCGGCCTCGTCATTCCCCATCAACACCGTCAGCAACAGATCACGCACAAATCCGCCCACCAGGTAAAGGGTATCGCCCTGCCGGGCGGCTAACGCGCCCGCTTGACGCAACAGTTCTATCAGTTCATTGGAAACGGCCCGCTCGAGCTGCCGGGCCAAGTTGGGCCGGGCCACTTTTTCCGTGCTGGTCAATTCCCACAAGTTGATTAAATCGGTCCGAGTAACGATGCCGATGACCGGGCCGCCCGGCTGGCTGACGACCGGCACCTGCCCGATGCCTTCGCCTGTCATCAGGCTGCGTACAACGTCAATGCTATCACCGGGGGTGACAAAAAACTCACCCTTTTTCATAAATTGGCTGATGACCGCGCCGTCCAGGCGATGGCGGCGGGCTTTGTCAATCTCACGGCGGGAGAGCACGCCGGCAATCTGGCCGGTAGCGGGATTGACCACCGGGAAACCCTCGTGCCCGTAGCGATCCATCATTTCTGCTGCGTGGCGCACCGTATCGCTTGGAGCCAGGGTATGCGCGCCTTTAGACATAACCTGGGCAACCGTCATAGCCGGCTGCACTTCCAGGTAGAGCAGTTGGATCAACTCCTTCTTGAGCCGGGGTAATTCTTTATCTTTGACCAGGGCCGCGGCAGCCCGAGCATGCCCCCCACCGCCAAAAAACTCGGTAATGTGACCCACATCAATGGCCTCGGTTACGGAGCGGGCCACCATTTGCACATGATCCAGCATGCCGACTAAAATAAAGAGCGATTCCGGCTGGTACAGGTCGCGCAGACGATGAGCCAGGGTGCTGATTTCCTCCACGTAACGATCCGCCGTAGCCACACTGATAATGATAGCGTGCCCGTGAATGGAGTGTGTCTCCATGTTGCTGACTAACTGCTCGTACAACATTTTCTGAGCGTCGCTCATGGCATAGTTAAGATATTCACGCACGATGTCCAGGCGGGCTTGCCCTTCGGCCAGGAGCCAGGCCGCCGCTTGCAGGTCGCGAGGGGTCGTGTTGGCATAGGTCAGCGAACCGGTATCCTCGTAAATACCCAGCAGGAGTAGGGTCGACTCGATGGGCGATAATCGACCCGGTAGTTCTCGAATTTGCTCAATCAGCAGGGTAGCAGTCGCGCCGGTATCGGTCAGGCTCAGCACAGCGCCGGGTGGAGGCGATTGGTGCAGCTCGTGGTGGTCAATAATATGCAACAGCGCCTCCGCTTTTAACCCCTTGAGGGTAGGCACTTGCTGGCTGTCTACTACCGTTAACCGGTCAATCGGCTCGCGCTCCAGTTCATTTAAACGCACAAAGGGGAGCTGGCTCTCATATAGGGTGACAAAATTGCGCACGTTACGGTTAAGTGTGTTCGGCAAAACCGGCACGGCGTCGGGGTAGAGCCGCCATGCCCCCAGCAGCGAGGCTACGGCGTCAAAATCAGCATTGGGGTGAGTCACAATGATGTGCATAGAGGCAGTATACCATAAAGAGACGAGGCGAGGAAGAGAGGAGGACGCGAAGTTGCGTGAATGATGACTACCGAAATCAACCTCCGCCCAGCTATACTCGCCGACGCCAAGCCGCTGGCCCGGTTGTGGATGGCTGCCTTCCCTGATAAGTTTGGGCCTATCCTCGGCGAGAAAGCCGAGCCGGTGCTGTGCGATTGGCTGCGCTTAAGCCAACGCCACCTAAAAACCACCACCATCGCCGAATTAGCCGGCGAATTAGCCGGCTTTATCATCCTGGAAACACCGGCAGCGCCCCACGTCGACGATGGACGCTGGCTGTGGTATGCCCTGCAACTCAACAACGGCATTTTTGGGGCCTTGCGAGGCTTAGTGTTAATGTCACTCATTAACACTAAGCACCTGACCAAACCCGATGAAGTTTACATTGAAATGCTAGGGGTAGACCCGACCTGGCGTGGTCAAGGTGTAGGCAGTTGCCTGATTCGGCATGCTGAAAACACGGCCCGCCAGCAGGGGGCCGGTCAACTGGCTCTAGCCGTTGTCAGTGATAACACTCCGGCCATTCATCTATATAAAAAAGTGGGCTTTAAGATCAAATCAGAACACCGGAGCCGTCTGCTCAAGTGGATTACCGGCCACCGTGGCTACTATGAAATGGTGAAGCGGCTGGGGAGGCGAAGTTCGCTCATAAAGTAAATACGGGACTAACAGTAAGCCAGAAGAGGCAAGACGACCTACTATACCTCCAACGTCATTAAGATAAGCCGGAGTGCAGAATTTATTCTGCCTGCCAGACTGAAGTCTGGACTCCTTAACTTAATGGCATTGACTATACCTCTTGCCTCTTCCGTTAAGGGGCGAAAAAATATCTCTTCGCCTTACCTCATCAATACCCTACGTAGGGCGCTACTTTGTCCACAATCTTATCTTTGGGTACTGTACCGACCAAACGTTCAACCGGCTGTCCGTTTTTAAAGAGAATGAGGGTAGGAAGGTTTAAGACAGAATAGTTTGAGGTCACCAGGGGATTAGCCTCGATGTCGACTTTGACAATTTTGAGCAGGTCTGTCGGATAGGTCCTGGCTATCTCGGCGAGGTACCGATCGATAACCTTACACGGAGCACACCATTCGGCCCCAAAATCGGCCAGCACGGGAATATCACACTTTAAAACCTCGGCGTCAAAGCTATTATCGGTTACATGAGTGGGTGTTGCCATACTCTGCTCCTGTTTGAAAAATTTATCCACCAAATATACTCTGAGTACTCCCCTGTGTCAACACCAAAGCGTAACAGCACAACTTAAACCCCACGAAAAGTCTACTATGATGCTACGGCAATATTGACTGAATAAGAAAATAGTGTTATGATGACAAACGTTCACAAACTGGGAGGGCGTGAACATCTGTTCACAAATTGCCTCATTTTGCCACCCTCAATTCTGCTAAATTCGTCTGACTTTCGTTTGCTTTACCTAATCACTGTTTGAGGTCTGACAAAGTTGTCACAAAATAATCAACCTCTGCCCCGTTGCAACTGTCTGAATATAGGCCTGGTGGATGTTATGAGTATAGCAAAAGGCATAAGCATGGCCGGTTAAAAAGTCGGCCATGCTTATGCCTTTTGTATTTTTACAAAAGGCTGGCATTCAGGGGTGGATTTAGCGATACCTCTGAACGCACTTTTGACAACTTAATATATTTCCAATCCAGAGGATGGCTGACCTGTTCTCACCTCAAGTACAGGTCAACGACCTCAAAGGTGCAAAGGAGGTAGATTATCGAAATACCAGATTATTTAAGTGCCTAAGGAAGTACTGTAGTGTTAGGGAAACCCACCTGCCTGTCACCGGCTTTGACAATGGGGTTTCAAAACAAAATTGTCGTGCTAACGACAAAACATCAAAAAACTTTAATGTGTGAGGGAAAAAACTATGAACATCATAATAAGTGAGATTGTCGGGACGATGCTCCTCATCATCTTG
>CAZUNT010000286.1:0-7459 GCA_964622215.1 uncultured Caldilineaceae bacterium | reverse complement strand
CCCTCAGTGTTTCAGTGCTTCAAAAAATGGGGGAGACTACCAACCGACAACCCCCGTCGTTGTCCCGATAGTCCGGGCCGCTCCAATAGCGGTAAGCGCAGCGGGCGTCGTCCTTATTGAAGTCCCACCACGAGCCGCCCCGCAGCACCCGAACATTTGTTCCGTTTAGGTATACCTCCACCCATTCATCCTTAAGTCGGTAAGGATACGGATCGAGTTTGGCCGTTTGCCAGTTATCACCCTGACCCTGCGTCGCACACCATTCCCAGACATTCCCGGCGCAATCATATAGCCCGTAGGGACTCCGCCCGGTGGAATAGATGCCCACCGGCGTCGTGGCCTTGACGACTTGCTCGCCCAAGTCCATATTCACCCGCGCCGGATCGAAGTCATTGCCCCAGGGGAAGCTACGGCCGTCCGGGCCGCGGGCCGCTTTTTTCCATTCGGCTTCGGTAGGAAGGCGATTTACGATTTTGGATTTACGACGTGTGCCCGTCAGGGTATTTACGATTTTCGATTGGCGGTTTAAGTCGGCCAATTGGTCACGGAGAATTGACTGTTCACTGCTCACTGCTAACTGTTCACTTTTCCAGCGGCAGTAAGCGACGGCTTCGTACCAACTGATCCCCACCACCGGCTGGTTGGGCTGGTTGAAGCGGGAGTCGTTCCAGTAGGCCGGCTGGGTCCAGCCATCTTTTTCCTTTTGCTGCCACCCGGCTTCGGTCCACCAACGCCGCTCTTGGTAACCGCCGTCGGCGATAAAGCCGGCAAACTCGGTGTTGGTCAGAGGGCACTGCGCCGCCAGGTAGCCGTAGGGCAGGTTGAGGGTACGCTTGGGTTTACCATCGTATTCACCATCACCACCCATCACAAACTGGCCGGCGGGGATGAGCACAAATTGGCCCAGGCGCGGGTCGCCCAGGCAGCCCAGCACTTCTCCGGCGGCAATTCGCACCCGCAGGGCTACCTCAGGCTGCTCGATGGTCTGCAACAGGACGTTAATGACGATCTGGCGCGTAGCCAGGTCTACCTTCGCCTGGCCTTCATGCAGGCAGCGGCCGGCCAGCACCGGGTTGACGGCCAGCAACGCCTGCACCAGGTGGGTGTCATTTTCCGGGGCCAGCCCGGCGGCCAAAATGGTCGTCTCCTCCCAGTCGGTCGACGGGGGTGGGGGCAGAGGGTCGTAATTGTTCTTAGGCCGCTGCCAGCGGGGCATGTTGGTTTCCAGCCACCAGGGCCAGCGCCACAACTTGTCGAGGTCCAGACCTGACAGGTTTCCAAAACCTGTCAGGTCTTCTTTCACCCGCTTCAGCAGCTCCCGCGCCGAAAAATATTCTTGCAGCAGTTGGTGGTAAAAACGCACCGTGCTGCGGTCTACCGGCATTTCGATGAGATTAGCCCCGGCGGCCAGGGTCAAAACCCGGTCGGGTGGGGCAGGCAGAGGCGGCCACCGAGGGTCGGGTTGAACCTGGGCCGGCATCACGCTTTTGACCAGCGTCGTTGCTACCGCCGCGCCGGAACCGGCCCGCTGCTGCATTTCAAAGGCGGTTACACTCAACGAGGCTTGCTGAAGGGTGATATCCAGCCAGTAGGCCAAACAGGTTTTTTTGGCCCGCTGCCACAGGGTTTCGGTAAAGCTCTGCAATAACTCGGCCCGGTTACGGCTCAACTGTCCCCGGCGTTTGATAAATTGGTCCACCATCATCGTTAAGATGTAGGGATTGCGGGCCATTTCCAGGAGAGATTGGCGGCCTGTGCCCACCGGGGGATTGACAACCTCGGATTTACGATTTCCGATTTTCGATTGACGATTGGCGGCAGGGGCATCCTCAGTCAGGGCTGCCCACATCTGCGACCAGAGAGCGTGCAGGACCTTCTGCAAAAAGTCCTGAATTTGTTCATCGCTAAACGGCTGCACCTCCACCCGCTGTAAGCCCTGTAACTGCTCACCGTAATCCAGCACCCGGCAGGTGACGATAAAGCGGTTGCCTTTAGCCTGCCAGCGGTCAATAAAATCGCGCAAGGCCGCGGCCCGACCGATAAAACCATCGCCCGGCATTTCGTTGAGAGCGTCAAACAGGCCAATCAAGCGACCTTGAGCCAGGTAGCCGGCCAAGTTGGCCGCCAGTTCCGGGGCGGCCCAATGGTTGCCGGCCAGGCTGCCCTGCCAGCAGCGCATGATAAACTCCTCCACGCTTTGCCCGGGGCCGAATTCGCTCAGGCGGAGGGGGAGGGGAAGAAAGGGAGCAGGGGAGCGGGGGGGCAGGGGAGAAGAGACAAAAGATTGGAGAGCTGCGGTGGCGAGTTGGTGGGCCAGGTGGTTGAGGGCGGTGGTTTTGCCGCTGCCGGGGTCGCCCAGCAAGATGAGACAAGGGTATTTGTCCAGGCCTTCGCGCAGGCCGTTGAGGCGGATGCGCCGGATTTCTCGGTCGCGCACCTGCCATTCGTGCAGCTCGGCCAGCGTTTCCACCCCTTGCAGCCGCTCGGCCAGGGCGTCCATATCAAAGTCGGTTGGCTCGGTTGAGGGGGCTTGCTCATAGGCGCTGGCGGCCAGTTCAACAAAGACGGCGCTGGTATATTTGGCTTTGACTCGCTCCAGGTAGGCTTGCTCATAACCGGGCAGGGCGGCGATAGTCTGCTCCAGCCGGTTGACTGCGGCCTGGGTGATGGCCTGCTGCCCCGGGTCGAGGTGGGGCAGGGCCAGGCGCAGGGTCTCAACTTGGGCGGGCAGGTTGTAGGCCGGGAGGGGCTGTCCGGCGGCTTGTTGGATGATCTGGATGGTGATCTTATCCCCGCCGACGATGTCACCACCGGCGGTGGCCTGGTTGATCAAATTGCCCAGGGTCAGGTGACTGTTCGTCAGGCCGGAAAAGTTAACCCCCGGGTTAGTGGGTTGGTCCGGGTCGGGCATAAGGCGGTCTCCGTATCGGTGGGGTCAGAACTGCCCTACCACTGAGCAGGGCAGGAAAAGAGAACTGTGACTATTCCCAAGTATACCATACCTGCCAGCCGGAGACAATGGGCTTTGAGCCGGGGGTAGTAGATTGACATCTGCTCACCTTTGTTTATAATTGGATACTATGATTTATCTCAATCCGGCTCTAAACGCCGTTATTAATCACAGCATTCAGACTTCTACCTCCGCGGACGCCCTGCCATAGTGCGTCCGCTGCCGATTATTATGTAAACTAAAATCGTGGGCGCACCATGTGTCCACGATTTTTTTTGCCGTTTTTCTTAGCCGCCGTGGACACGTTCATGTGTTCACGGTTTTTTATTTCCAACGACTTATGGATGGAGGAACTCATGATTGTTCTACGTTTAGATAATGTCACCTTCAGTTACCCCGGCGGCCCGGTTTTGAAGAACCTGACCTGGGCCATTGAGGAACGGGCTAAGGTGGGCCTGGTCGGTCCTAATGGGGCCGGCAAAAGCACAATTTTGCAACTCCTGGCCGGGCGGTTGACTCCGGATAACGGGGTGATTGTCACGGCCAAAGGTGTTACGGTCGGCTATTTGCCTCAAGAAATCACCTTTGCCCTGGATCAGCCGCTTCTGGCCGAGGCCCTGACCGCTTCACCCCAACTGGCGGCCATCGAAGTTGAATTACAACAAGTCGAGGCTGCTTTAAGCGCCCCGGCGGTGTATGAAAATGAACCCACCCTGACCCAGACTCTGGAACGGCAAAGCCATCTTTTAGCGGCTTACGAAGAAGCCGGCGGCCTGAAGTATGAAAACACGGTCAAGGCCACGCTGCGGCAGTTGGGGTTTGACGACCATGATTTTACCCTAGCGACGGCCGTTTTGAGTGGAGGCCAAAAAAAGCTGCTGGCCCTGGCCAAGTTGGTGGTCAACCAACCGGCGGTGCTGCTGCTGGACGAACCGGATAATCACCTCGACCTGGTGGGGAAAGTCCACCTGGAAAAGTTTATTCGCAGCTACCCCGGCGCCGTCGTGATCGTTTCGCATGACCGTTATCTCCTCGACGAAGTGGCCGACGGCATGGTGGAGTTGGCCGGAGGCAAGCTGAATTTTTATCCAGGCAACTACTCTGCCTATATCACCGAGAAGGAACTACGCCGGCTGCGCCAGGCGCAGATGTACGCCGCCCAGCAAAAGGAAGTGGCCCGCCTGGAAGCCGCGATTGCCCGGTTTGAGTTGTGGGCCAGCCTGGTGGTAAACGAACGCCATATCAAGCAGGCCCGCAACAAACGCCGCCAGCTTGAGCGTTTGGACCGGGTGGATAAACCCCTGGATCAGAAAAGTATGGCCCTCCAATTGAACGGCTGGCGCGGTTCTGACAAAGTTTTGGAGGTTGTAGACCTGGTCAAAGCTTTTGACGAGGCGTTGGTTTTGGCCGGGGTTGATTTACTGGTGTGGCACGGGGAGCGGGTCGGTTTGATCGGGCCAAATGGGGCCGGCAAGAGTCTGCTGTTTCGCTGTATTACCGGCGCGGAAAGGCCCACGGCCGGGGTCATTAAAGTCGGCCCCGGCGTCAAAATGGGGGTTTACACCCAGGAGCACCAGGGATTAGCTTATAATGAAACACCCCTGGAAACCGTGCGGAAGGTCAAGCCGATGTACGAAGATGAAGCAGTCGCCTTTTTGGGGAAATTTCTTTTTTCGTATGAACAGGCCAGGCGGCAAACGGTGGGCAGTCTGAGCGGCGGTGAACGCAGCCGGCTGCAGATTGCCTTACTGATGTTGCAGCAGCCCAATTTTTTACTGCTGGACGAGCCGACAAACAACCTCGACATGCCCTCGGCCGAGGTGTTAGAACAAGCCCTGGACGAATTTAAGGGGACGGTCCTGGTGATTTCGCACGACCGTTACTTTTTGGATAAGGTGGTCGATCGCCTGGTCGAATTGGAACCTGGGCGGGGTACGCTGGCCGAATATCTGGGCGGCTACACCGATTATTTGATGCTGAACAATTTATAAAAATGTCCCCCAAAAAAATTCCGTTTGACATCTTAAACCTTTTGTGTTAAAGTCACCCTATCTGAGCGTCAAGGCTTTATTCTCTGAACGGCTGTCTATTTTTTATATCTCCAAAATCAGGTAGACTCAACCACTGAAAAAACACACATAACGGGAGACGAAACATGTCAGGCAAACTATCGTTCATTGCTTTACCCCGGATGAGTTCAGTTTGGATCAATCTAGCTCCTCTCCCTGCCGCCGCAGAACCCATTAATCCATTTAGCTGGATTTGGGTTTTGGTTGCTTTGCTCCTGCTCCTCCCCCTGGTCTGGTGGCTATATCGTTCATTGTCACCGGAAACCTCCCATAAACCGGTGAGCGAGACGCCCAAAGTAGAGGGCGAGCTTATGGAACACGTGCCCGCCGCAGAGGCGCCCGCAGTTGCAGCAATCGCCGACGCTGAAGAGCCGGCTTTGCGAGTCTCCCCGGCGACTCGCTCTCCCCATGCGGTGGCTATCGAGTCAACCTCGCCCGACGACTTGGTTATTATCGAAGGAATTGGGCCAAAAATATCGGCGTTACTGCAAGCCAACGGTATCAACACCTTTGCCCGGCTGGCTACAACTGAGTTGGGTCAAATTGAACAGCTTCTCCAGCAGGCCGGCCTCAGAAACATCGCCAATCCGGCCACCTGGCCGGAACAGGCCCAGCTAGCCGCCGACGGTAAATGGGATGAACTGAAGGCGCTGCAAGCTGAGCTAAAAGGCGGCCGCAGGAAATAACAAAGGGTTGGCATGCCTCTACCAATTTAACCGTTGCTGCATATTTTAAAGAACTAAAAATGATGCGCTACGGCCGCATCCTTCGATACGCCCTTCGTTGCACTCAGACTACTCGGGGTGCGGCCGAGTAATTACAACCATGCTTGTATTAGCTCCGCAAGCGTGCTACACTATCAGCGGTCCCCGTTGCAAAATTCATTTTCCCTTGTACCCGGATATAAAATGTAAATATGGCAGATAATAAGGTAGGAATTCAACCAACCACATACGTACTTTACAAAGGGGACACGTCCAACCCGGTAGAGAGTGGTGTTATCGAAGAGGGGCTGGTCTGTATTTCTGTCAATGGGCAGGAACTGGCGACTTTTATGTGTACGCCTCAACGGTTGGAAGAGCTGGCCGTTGGTTTTCTGCGTTCCGAGGGTTTTATCCACACTTTGGCCGATATAGAGGTGTTACATGTATCGGCCAGTAACACTTGTGTAGATATATGGCTGCGCGATTTGAACTTTACCCCACCCAAACGCCAAATTATCACCTCTGGTTGTGGCGGCGGTGTTACCTTTGATGATCTCAGCCAGCGTCATTCCCCGCTTAATACGACTATGACCGTGACCCCTCCACAAATTGCCAAGTTGATGCAAAAACTACATCTGGCCGCCGAATTGTATAACGAGGTACGCGGCTCCCATACCTCGGCCCTCAGCGATGGACACGACCTGATGCTGGTTGCCCAAGATGTGGGACGGCATAATACGATTGATCGGTTGTGGGGTCAGGCTTTACAGCAAGGCATAAACACAGAGGGCCGAATTTTACTGGCTTCAGGCCGGATCAGCTCCGAAATGCTCAACAAAGCCGCCAAAATGAAAATTCCCGTCATCATTTCCCGCACCTCACCTACTAGCCTATCGGTAGAGTTGGGCCGGGCCTGGAATATTACGGTGATAGGTTATGCCCAGGGCAACAGTTTTCGGGTTTACTCGGCCCCGGAGCGGGTTGTTCAAAACATTTCCCCTTAATCCGGACGAGTCTTATTTGAAAAGTATTGAACCTAAAAATGTGCCCAAACGGTCAGGGCCTGGGCCAGCCGAAGCCGGTATTCTTGGCGCGGAATCTCGGCAGCGCCAAAATGGCGCAAGTGTTCCGTCATAAATTGAGTATCGAGCAGGCAAAATCCGCCGCGACGCAGCCGCTCCACCAGGTAAACCAGGGCAATTTTACTACTATCCCTGGTCCGGCTAAACATACTCTCGCCGGCAAACAATCCTCCCAAAGCCACCCCATAGAGGCCGCCCGCCAGTTTTCCCTCGATCCAGGTTTCGACACTGTGAGCAAAACCTAGAGTGTACAATTCACAGTAAGCCTCAATAATTTCCGGGTTGATCCAGGTAATTTCACGGTTAGGAGCAGGTTCTGCGCAAGCTTCGATCACCGTACGGAAAGCAGTATCCGTTCGCACCTCAAAGCCTCCCCGGCGAATGGTGCGGGCCAGTGAGTGCGGCACATGAAAAGTATCCAGGGGAATAATGGTGCGGGGATCAGGGTCATACCAGTAAATTGTACCGTCTTCGTCGGCCATCGGGAAAATACCCTGGCTGTAGGCATTTAGTAAATGTTCAATTTTTAAATGATACTTTTGCTTTGTCGGCAGGTAATCCTCATCATTTTTAACCAGTACCCCCGGCAAGAGTCGAACTTGCGACACAAGGTTTAGGAAACCTCTGCTCTATCCTCTGAGCTACGGGGGCAAA
>CAZUNT010000285.1:0-7467 GCA_964622215.1 uncultured Caldilineaceae bacterium | reverse complement strand
TTAATCTGTCCAGATTTCGCTCGTTTTTACTCAATTAATCTGGCCTATAACACCCACGCTAAGTGGGAAATACTCCAATTTTTGAAAGGGGGCAACGGTTTAGGTACTTTTGGGCAAAATAGGAGGGGATTTTTTTCAGTACCTTTGCTCCTATATTTTTAAGCAGCTATCCTTTATAATTTAAACTTGGGAATAGAGGATATCCAACCCGGCACTCCCTAGGCGTTGGTTATTTGGAAAAGGTGTTAGCTATGGATGCCACTATTCGGTGGATAACCGATTTAGAACGGATCAATTATGAAGCGGCCCGGGCGACGGCCCAAGTTACGCCAGGGTTTGACCTCATTTTGAGGGATGATGTCATCCTGACCAGCAGCGAGACTTTCCCCTCACCGGACACGACCCATGCCTGCCTGCTGCGCAGCACGCCCCACGCGGTTGATAGTTTAATCACCGAAATTATCACTTACTTCCGGTCAAAAAATTTACCGATCACTCTTTTTGTTTCCCCGGCCTGTACTCCGCCTGATTTGGGTGAACGGTTATTGCGCCGGGGTTTTGTGCGGCAGGAGACGGAGGAAGCCTGGCTGACTTTTGATAATTTACTCAATTTTCAAGTTCCCGCCCCTACTCCTGGGATTGCGGTAAAGCAGATAGGTGAGGACGAAGTTTTGACTTTTGCTCGCGTCTTTACGATAGCATTTGACCTGCCGCTCGATGTTGGACCTTACATGGCCCAACTGATGGCTCCTTCGGTAGGCTTACCGGGAATTTACTACTACATGGCTGCCCTGGACGAAGAACCTATCGGGATTTGTTCGTTGATCTGTTACCGGCATATAGGCATTGTGGGCAGCGCCGGGGTCATTCCGGCCTGGCGGGGGAGTCGAGCCGGTCGTAATTTAATCCTCCAAGTTATATGCCAGGCGCAGGCCGAAGGGGTCGAGACCCTGATTTTGCAAACGGCGGCCGGCATGCCACTTGAAAGATTCCTGCGGCTGCAAGGATTCAAGCGAGCTTTTACCCGAGTAGGCTTTACTTTGGCCTGAGGCGCTATCGTTATGTTTTTTACCCAAACCGGGAACGAAATCCAACCAAACCTCCACCCAGCCAACCTTCCCCCTACAATAAACGCTTTAATTGAGCTGGCTGATTTAAGAAAAATTTACCAAACCGGCGAAGTGACCTTTGCCGCCCTCAGAGGCGTTTCCCTCACCGTAGTCAAGGGGGAGTTCGTCGCCATCATGGGCCATTCCGGCAGCGGCAAGTCTACCCTGTTGCACCTGGTGGGCGGCCTGGATCGCCCAACAACCGGCTCGGTCAAGGTGAAGGGGCACACCCTGGAGACGATGGATGAAACGGCCCTGGCCAAGTTCCGGCGACTCCATATCGGCTTTGTCTTTCAATTTTTTAATTTGATTGATAACCTGACCGTCCAGGCCAATATCGAGTTGCCCGGCCTGCTGGCCAACAGCCGGGATAAAAAAGCTATCCGGCAGCACTCCGATCACTTGCTGGATCGTCTGGGTATAACCAGCCAGAAACACAAACACCCCTGGGAGCTATCCGGCGGCCAGCAGCAGCGCGTCGCCATTGCCCGCGCCCTCATCAATCACCCCACCCTCCTCCTGGCCGACGAACCGACCGGCAACCTGGACAGCGCCAGCAGCCAAGATGTTTTGAACATCCTGGCCGAGTTCAACGAGCAAGGCCAGACCATTCTGATGGTCACCCACGACCCCCTGGCGGCAGCCAGGGCTAAGTGTGTTTTGTTTATCCACGATGGATGTTTGGTGGATAGTATGCCGGGTGGAGATGCTAAAGGAATTGCGCAGCGGTTGGCGGAGTTGAGATAGAGATGCAGGCCATCCTCCAAAAAATCAAAGCCGACATAACCAGCCGCCCGCTTGTCTCCCTGCTGATCGTGGTCACGATTACGGCAGCAGCGGCGCTGCTGACGCTGGCCCTAGCGACCTTGACCAATCTCAACGGCCCTTACGACAAGTCGTTTGAGGAACTCAACGGGGCGCACCTGTGGCTTTATTTTAAGCAGGGCCGCATCCGCGCCCGCGACATCGAGTGGATCGAGTCGCTGCCGGGGGTGACGGCCAGCACCGGCGTGCAGTACAGCGTCCAGAGCCGGGTGCGGATTCATGATACCCGCGTGTTGAGCAGCCTGCGGGTTATGCCGGAGACGCAGCCGACGGTCAATCGCCTGCTGATTCAACAGGGACGTTACTTGTCTACCCGGCAAAGCGAGATTCTGGCCAATGAGGATTTTGGCTTTTTCTACCAACTTAATGTGGGTGAGCGGGTGGGCATCACCGGCGAGGATGGCAAAGAGGTTTTTTTGCCGGTCAGCGGTGTGACTTATAACCCGATGTGGGACACCTACCGCAGCGTCCAGCCGCCTTACCTGTATTTGACCGAAAAAACACTGCGCGAGCTATTCCCCGACGAGTCGGAGTGGGAGTGGTCGCTGGGGTTACGCCTGGCCGACCCTGAGGCAGTAGACACCCTCCTCAACCAGATCGAAGCCAAGCTCCGCGCCGAGGCAGTTGAGAATCACACCGATTGGCGGGATGTGCGAACCTCGGCTATTTTTGAGGCCCAGCTCAACTTTATTTTCCTGAGCGCGTTTAGTTTTTTTGCCATCCTGGCGACGGTATTAGTGGTAGCCAGCAGCATCAGCGCGATTGTCTTGTCACAATTCAGGCAAATCGGCATCCTTAAAGCGATTGGTTTCACCCAAAACCAGATCTTAGCGCTTTACCTGGGCCAATATTTGGTATTGAGTTTGATAGGCAGTTTCTTGGGGCTGGGCTTGGGCCTGGTCTTGGCCCCGCTGGCCCTGGAGAGTGTGGCCATCTCTTTGAATACGACTTTTCAGACGCCGCTTGATTTTCTGCTTGTCGTCTTGAATTTTACCATTGTGCCGGGGGTGGTGATGCTGGCCAGTCTGAGCACAGCCTATCGCGCTGCTAAAGCGAACATCATTAAGGCCATCGCCATTGGGGCCGAAGCGCCGGCCCGGAAACCGGCCCTGGGAACCCGGTTGGCAGCTCAACTTGGCCTGCCCATGTTGGTTGTTTTGGGGTTAAATGACGTTTTTGCCCGGCCGTTCCGGTCGTTATTGACCGGCCTCAACCTGACCATCGGCGTGATCGGCATTGTTTTCGGCCTGACCTTGAACGAAACCCTAAAAGCTTACATAGCCGATCCCGCCCTGCTGGGCATTGTTTATGACGGTATCGTTACCCGCGATGAAACCAGCCACGGCCGGACCCAACAACTCTTACGAACGGCGCCCGGCGTCGAGGCGTTTTATGGCGAGCGCGTGCTTGATGTCGAGACACTCCAGGGGCAATCCTTCCAAATCCGGGCGGTCGAAGGCAACGTGACCGATTTTTCTATCAGTATCGCGGAAGGACATTTTTTCCAGCCCCGCGCCTACGAAGCTATCGCCGGACAGGGCTTGCTCGATTGGTTGGGACTGAAAGTGGGCGATGAGATTACTTTGACCGTGGAAGAAGAGGACAGCCGGCCCCTGACCTGGCGGATTGTAGGCCGCTACGCCGAACCGAGCAACGCCGGGCAGATGTTGATGGTTGACCTGGCTACAGTCGACCGGGCCGTTAAAGACCTCAAGCCAACCACCTACTACTTGAAGCTCAACCCCTACGCCGACCTGAGCCGGCTCAAACACCACCTAACTCCAGGGCGAGAATCCGATTTAACCTTGACCCTGGTGGATAAGCTTGTCCCCTGGAGCGTTCTTTATCTTCAGGTCGGCCTATTTGCCCTGGCGGCCATTCTCATCGGCATAGCCCTGGTGAACGTGTTTAATACGTCGCTGCTGGCGGTGCAGGAAAAATTAAGAGCCATTGGGGTGTTGAAAACGGTGGGGATGACCCCGGTCCAGGTGGTGGCGATGGTCAACACAACCGCCGGGTTTTTAGGCTTGCTGGCCGTCGCCGCCGGGATACCGCTGGGGTTGGTTTTTACCAAAGGCATCCTGACTTCTCTATCACAATCTTATGGGATTGGCGAGGTGAATGTGAGTTTAAACCTGGTTTACATCCTGGTCTTGATTCCGTTGATGGTGGGTGTTAGCATGATCGGCAGTTTAATCCCGGCCCGGCAGGCGGCCAAAGTATCTATTGTGCAGGTGCTGCGGCAGGAGTAAAAATCTAAATGTTGACCGATCTGTTTAATGTAGAACCTATCCGCCGACTTTGGAAAGAGTCCAAAATCTTCCGGCGAGTTATGATCGTCGCTTCGATTTATTTACTGCTGCGGCTGGCGATCCAGGGGGTGGTGGTGGCCCAAGTCATCTCGGCTGGCCCGGTCGCCTCCGAAGCTACCCTCATCTCCAACGACCTGCAAATTTATATGGCGGCGGCCAACCGCCTGGTTAACCAGCAAGAGTTGTATTTACAGGAGGCGCTGGACAAGGTGGCCGTTTTCCAATACGCCCCCTCTTTTGCCCTGGCCTTGACCCCGCTGTTGCCGGTACCATTTGGCCTCCTGGCCCTGGCCCATACCCTGCTCAACATTGGGCTATATGTATTGCTCTACCTGTGGTGGGGCCGGATTTTCCGGCGCTTGGGGCTGGACCGGGTAAACGAGTGGCTGGCCTGGACGCTGCCGGTCTGGATTGTTTTTGCCGCTTTCTGGGGTGATTTATCCTACCTCAATATTTATGTGATGACCACCCTGATCTGCACTCTGCTCATCGAAACGATACTGGAGGAGCGATTGGGTTGGTCGTTGTTGTGGCTGTCCATCTTGCTGCAAGCCAAACCCTACCTGGCTTTTTCGCTGGTTGTGCCGCTCATCTTGGGGCGCTATCGTTTCTTCTTCAAGCTGCTGCTTTTGGCTGTGATTGCTTATCTGGCCATCGTTGGAATGACGATTTTGATGATGGGACCGGCTTATGGCTGGCAGCAGCACCTGGCGTATGTCCGCTTTTTGGCCGATATGACCGCTAACTTCCCCTGGCGCGGCCCGGAGCGAGGCTTTTTGGGCTATAACCACTCGATCCTTCAGATTACCTTCTTTTTGCTGGGGGTGACGCCTACCGCCCTGCGCCTGGCGACGGCGATCAAAGTGCTACTTCTCCTCCCGTTGGCCTGGGTCAGCCTGCGCCATCTGCTTCGGCCGGCCCGCTGCTCTGGCCACGAAACGCCCCGGTTAGCCCTGGATTTGGCCTTCGCTTTTTATGCCGGGGCCATGATCTGGCTGGATATTGTCTGGGAAATGAGCCTCGGTATCGTGGTGTTTGCCTACCTGTTGGCGACGTTGGAGCAGCGTTGGGCTAGGCTATGGGTCTGGATAGTGTTTCTACCCTATGCCCTGCTTGATTTCTGGCAGGTTGCCAGCTTTGTGGCGTTGGGCCAGGCTATTTTTGCGGAGGGTCTCTACATCTGGGTGGACCCCAGTATTTATGTTCCAATGGTGATGGTGGTTATTTTAGTGTTCTACGCCTTGTTGGTTAGGCGGCTGTGGGCCATACCGGTATATTCAGCAGTTAGTAAGCGAGAAGGCCGGCAGGTTCGTGAACTTCATTCCGAGGTTTCGTCGTAATGCTTGACTCGGTTGGATCTAAGCTTAAAGAGAATCCGCTCAGGACTCGGCCGGTCATCTTTCAACCCAACCTGCTCCTCAGCCTGTGGGTCTTGCTGCGTTTGCCGTTATTTATCGCCGCCATTTACTTTATCTGGCCCGACGAATTTATCTGGTTGATCACCTTGCTGGCGATTCATCTGCTGGGTACGATTCCTGAAAGGTTAGCCCTTTTTGCCTTGATTTTAGCGGGCCTCGGCGGAACTTTTTTTGCAACCAGAAAACTCCCCTTAAGGGCATGGGGGCGCTACCTGGCCTCTTTAGGGGTTGCTTTTGGGTTGTTTTTGCTTTTATTTTCCGTTTTACCCAACTTTACCCTTCTTACCGCCGCGCTTTTTCTAACCTCGGTTTTGGCGATTAATATCGTGTCAGGGACATGGCTGGTCAATTTTATGGCGTCTAAACCGGGCCGCTGGATGGCAAATGGTATATTTGCGGTGGTAATCGGTCTGACCGAGATGCTGCTGCCAAAGCCGTTACTTTTATGGCTGCTGTGGCAATGGCGAGGCCGAGAGGCTGCCCTGAGTTGGGCCAACCGGCGGCTTATCCATTGGCTGCCCGCCGTCTGGGTAGCCGGACTGGGAGCCTTACTCCCTAGCGCCGACAGCCTGGCTACTCTACATCGTAGCCTATTCCCTGACCCGGCGGTGCAGATGTTTGCCCGGGGTAACTTTAATTGGACAGAGCTGGACCTAGAGCGGCGGGTTTTGTATGCCATTGGGTACGAAATGAATTTTTTGCAGGCCTACACTATTGACTCACCGGAGCAACCTCCCCGCATCTCTCCCGTGGAAGATGGGTATGCCCAGGGCTTCGCCTACAATCCGGTCGATCAGGAGTTGTATATTTACAACGTGTTGACTCAGCAGTTGCTCGTGCTGGATGGTGTCACCCTGGAATTAAAAAAGTCTTTCTCTATCTCGCAGCCGCTATCTCCCGGCGATGTTTGGATAGCCTGGGACCCCTTCTCTGATAATCTTGTGATTGCCTCTGAGGCCGATGAACAAAAAGATGTTCCAACCGTGGTGGTGGCGCGAAAAACAGGCCAGGTTTTAGACCGTTTGAACCTTGACCCCGGCAACATTTCACTCCATCCTCATAAACCCTGGCTCTATATGAGTTTCTTACGGCGGATTAATGAATTGCTCATCTACGATATGCAGCGCCAGCAGGTTATCAGGCGAGCGCCGGCGCCGGAACGGTTCGACCGGATGATTTTTGCTCCTGGAGCGGATGGAGTAGAACTATTTGCCTCTGCGCCGATGGATTCGCAGGTGTGGCGGTTCGACGCCGAGACTCTCGAGCGCAAGGGGGCCATTAAAACACTCTTTGGCGGGCGGGCGATTGCCGTAGACCCCGAACGCCATCTTCTCCTGTGCGGCAGCCTGGTCACCCATCGGCTGGAAGTGATTGATCTGACCACTCAGCAGCGCATCGCCGAGTATTATTTGGGACCGTGGCTGCGGACCATCATGCTTGATACGAAAGCGGGAATCGCCTACCTTGCCTCGCATGAAGGACTTTTCACTATTCAATATATTAACTCACCTTCACCGGATTAAAGCCTATGATGAACTTTTTTACAAAAACAAGTTTTGATAAACAATTTGAGCAGCCCGAAGAGAAACGTAAAGGGGTTGTCTTTATCTACTTCGTTGGAGCCATCTGGATTATTTCGGTCATTAATACCCTTCAAAATTTGTATCTCTCGTTTACCATCCAGGGAGATATCGGTCAGGAATACGCCAGTTATAACGCGCCCAACATCTTTTTTGTTATCTTCCTGGGGTTGCTGTGGTGGGGGCATCGTTGGTTTCCTCGGCTGATACGCCACGTCTTCAT
>CAZUNT010000284.1:0-7513 GCA_964622215.1 uncultured Caldilineaceae bacterium | reverse complement strand
CCACCCTCGTCCAACTCCATAAAGAGAAACTCGTTGCCGGCGAAGTGCAACACCAGGAGAGTGGACCCTCGCGCAAAATTTATACCATTACCGAAAAAGGCTTATCCGAGTTGAGGGCGTGGCTGCTGTCAGCGCCGGAGCCGCCCCAACTGAGAAATTCATTTCTGATCCAACTGGCCTGGGCAGATCAACTTGAGCTTGGCGAACTGGATACATTATTGGCGAAGTATGAATACGAAGTCCAGATGCAAGCCCTGATGTGTCGAGAACAAAAACGGCGAAACCTCGTCAACCCGGCCAGGACCCACCGAGAAAGCTACCTGTGGGATATGATTGCCGATAATTGGATCGCCTTTTATGAGCACGAATTGGCCTGGACTCAAAAATTACGACAAGAGCTGGCCGAAAAGTAAAACTTTAAATGTATAGAGGAATAAACCTGATGAAAACAAATTCTATCTACAAATCAATCGCCGGCCAAGAAGAAATTATGGCGCTGTACAACCGGGTACTGTCTCAATGGCCTGTACCTTGTGAGCATATTTATATTTCCACCCGGCATGGCCGCACTTTTGTTATTGCCAGTGGCGATAGCTCTGCACCTCCCCTGGTGCTTCTTCATGGGTCTGGTTCAAACTCAGCCACATGGGCCGGTGATGTTATAAATTACAGCCGGTATTTCCGGGTTTATGGGGTGGATATACCCGGTGAACCCGGAAAGAGTGACCCCAACCGTTTTTCATGGGATGGCCCGGCTTTTACGGAATGGCTGGATGATGTGCTCAACGGGTTAAACCTGGAAAATGTTATCCTGGGTGGCCTATCTTTGGGGGGGTGGGCTGCGCTCAAATACACTGTTTATAAACCGGAACGAGTAACCCGGGCTGTTTTAATTTGCCCCGCAGGGGTCTATCCACCTCGTTTATCATTTATGCTGAGGGCGATTTTTTTAGCTTTTCTGGGGAAATGGGGCGACAACCAGATGAAACGTCTGATTTTCAAAAATGTTCCACTTTCCGAAGAAGTGGATCAGTTCTTTACGCTGATAGGCAGGCATTTTAACTACCGGATGGGGTCGCCTCCCCTATTTACCGATGAGGAATTAAGAAGCCTGGCCATGCCGGTTTTATACCTGGCCGGGGAGAACGATGTGCTGCTCAACACCAAAAAAACGGCTGAACGATTACAAAAATTGGTTCCCAATCTCACCGTAAACATCCTTGAAGAAGGACACGCCGTAATCAATATGGCTCCCCGGGTGATACCTTTTTTGCTACAACCAGAAGCCGAACCTCACGGGCAAACGGTTGAATTTATAGCCGCAGGATAAAATTGACCGCCTCAGGGCGTTCTTCCCAGCCGCGTTGGGCGTAAAAGCCACGTTGGTAGGACTCGCGGCTGCGCATGTTGAGCAAACATAGCCGGCTGCAGCCCCGCTTAACGGCTTCGGCTTTTACGACCTCTAATAACCGGCTGCCGATACCCTGGCCCCGCGCCGACTCGCGGATAAATAACTCGGACACGTAACCCTCTGGACCGGGCAGGAAGAGATAGGGCAGCCAATGGACGGCGACATAACCAACTATGTCGCCGTCCGGATTCTCGGCTACATAAATCGAGTGGCTGTTGTCGGCCAAACAAAGCAACAAACGCTGGCAGATTTGATCCTGAATCACTTCATTAGAGGCTGAACCGAAATGATGCTGAAACCACCCCAGGCCGATAATGAGATCGGCCAACTTGGCGGCGTCGTCGAGTTTAGCAAGGCGGATATGAAAGGTCATCACATGGTCCTTTTTAAGTATATTATTGACTACTCACCGGCTCAGTTGTTCCTTGCACGCCTAATGTCGCCGTGACCGTCGGCGTATCGGTGGGTAGCTCGGTGGTTGGGGTGGCAGTAGGCGGCTCCGGGGTTGGGGTGGCGGTGGGTGGCTCAATGGTTGGGGTGGCAGTGGGCGGCTCGACGGTGGGAGTGGTGGTGGGTGGGATAGGGATGTCGGGGGGCAGGGTAGGAGTATCGGGTGGCGGGATAGGAGTAGCGGAGGGCGGCTCTACAGTGGGAATAGCCGTGGGGATATCTGTTACAGGCAGCGAGGTGCCGGTGGGCGTGGGAACCGGAGTGGCGGGATTGTCCACCAACACGTGGACTCTGCCCTCCACTGCGCCGCCGGTCTGGTCGAATACGACCAGGCGAATTGTGTACGGTCCATTTTCTACCTGGGTAGTGTCGAGCGTACCCAAAACTCCCTGCTCAACCAATTGATTGGATGGCCCCAGCACAGTAGTGAAGGCGGATGGACTGGTTCCCTGGCCGACTTCAACCTGGTAACGGGAAAAATTGGCTGCTACCGCCGAACCTTCCAGCGTAATCACACCGCGTACAGTCACTCCCTCCGGGGGATTGCTGATACTGGCGACGATATTGCTGGAAGGGCAATATTCCGTGGGCGGCTGCTCGATGTCCTGGCTGATGGCCCAGGCTCGACCATCTTCGCCGGGATAAACTCGAAAATATTTTTCCTCTACGTTGGACAGACAAAACTCGTTGGCCCGTAGGCCGGTGTTACGGTCGATAGCAATTAGTTGGTGAACATCATGCTCCGGACCAAGCGGCGGCTGGTCTTTGAAGAAAATTTCGATGCGACGCTGCGGGCAGACCGAGCTGGGAAGGGTCCCGGAGTCGGCGCAGATTTCCAGTTCGACGATGGTAGGGGGCCGGACGAACTCATGCACAGGCCGGCCCTCATGCGCCCGCTCCATGAAGTTATGCCAGATTGGCCCGGCCCCAGCCAGGCCGCTGACATTGAGCATCGGGGTGTTATCGGCGTTGCCCACCCACACGCCGGTCACGATGTCGGGCGTAAAGCCCATCGTCAGGTTATCCCGGTAGTCATTGGTCGTGCCGGTTTTGGCAGCGGCGGGCCGGGATAGGCGTAGGGCGCTGTTGGGGCCAAAGATATCTGAGCGGGCTTCGTTATCGGCCAAGATGTGAGTGACCAGATAGGCGTGTTCCGGCTTGAGCACGCGTTGTGGTTGCGAGTGGGCCGGTTCAATCACCCGGCCATAATTGTCCATGATTTGCAGGATAGATGTAGGGGAGACGCGTACTCCTGCGTTAGCGATAGCCTGGTAGGCCCCGGTCAGTTCGACCAGGGGTACTTCGCCGCTGCCCAGAGTCAACGACAGACCGTAATCGTTGCGGGTCAGGGTGGTTATGCCCAGGCGGGCGGCCATCTCTTTGAGCGTATCCACACCCATCAATTGTAGAGTTTTGACCGGAGGGATGTTGAGGGAATTGGCCAGGGCGTATCGCAGCAGCACCGGCCCGCGAAACTTGTCATCATAATTTTTGGGCTGGTAGACGCCGCCCGCGCCGTCTGGATATTCCACTAAGGTGTCCATCAGCAAGGTGCTGGGCGTCCAGTTCAGCCGTTCAAAGGCAGCCAGGTAAGTTAGCGGCTTGATGGATGAGCCGGGCTGGCGCGGGCTGGTGGCCATGTTAACCTGCCCATCAATCGCTTCATCTCGAAAATCTTTGCTGCCAATCAGGGCCAGAATCTGGCCGTTGGTCACATCCATCGCTACCAAAGCACCATTGGTCACGTTGCGCCCGGCCAGGGCATCTACCTGCCTGGCAACCTCTTCTTCGGCGATGGCTTGCAAGCGGGGATCGAGAGTGGTTGTCACCCGCAGGCCGGGTTCTTGATAGATATATTCCGGCGGGACATTTTTCTCTAGTTCTTGCCGCACGTAATTGACGAAATGGGGGGATTGGATGGCAAAGCCCACCGGCCGGAATTGCAAATCGGTTGCCAGGGCCGTGTTAGCTTCTTCTGGGGAGATATAGTTGGCCTCGACCATCAGCCGCAGCACAGCCATCTGGCGAGTCTTGGCCCCTTCCGGATTGGTGTAGGGGTCATGGATGGCGGGTGATTGCGGCAAACCGGCCAGCATTGACGCTTCGGCCAGGCTCAGGTCTTTAGCCGATTTGCCAAAATAGGTCTGTGCCGCCGCTTCGATGCCATAAGCCAAGTTGCCGTAATAAATTTGGTTGAGGTAAATTTCCAGGATTTGCTGCTTGGAATATTGCCGGTTGATTTCTACCGCCAGGATGGCTTCTTTGATCTTGCGCGAAAACGTCTGCTGGGTGCGCTCTTCAGGCGTGAGCAGGACATTACGGGCAAGTTGCTGGGTAATGGTGCTGGCCCCGGAGACAATCTCACCTTCAGTCAGGTTGTAATAAACGGCCCGCACTACGGCGATGGGGTCAACCCCGACATTGTTGTAAAAGAAGCGATCTTCGGTGGCCACCGTGGCCTGGATCAGATAAGGCGAAACTTGGTCCAGCCTGACGGTGGTCCGCCGTCCGCCGCTGGGATCAATAATTTCCCACAGGAGATTGCCTTCGCGATCTAAAATTTGAGTGGTGGCGAAGCGAAGGGAGCGCGACCGTAACTCCTCGGCCGGAGGTAATTGCGAGGCAACCCAAACATAGCCAAACACCGCCACCGCCAGAGCCAGCACGCCGAACATAATAAAAAACGCAACCAGTGTAGCCAGGGTTCGAATGAAACAGGATCGCTGCTGGCGCACCGGTTGGGGAGGTTTGGGCGACGGTGGTGGAACGTCGACGGGCTGGCGGTAGGTGGGTTGAGCTTGGTCTGGTCTCACCTCAGTATTCCAGGCCGACCGACGTTGTGGTCTGGCCGGTGGCTGGATAGGGCGCGTCGATTCACTATCGTCAAGACGAGGTGAGGCTGAGGGTACGGGTCGGGGGGCCGGTGGCCTCCTTGAGAGTATGGTATTATCGGGATCATTAGGGGGACGAACGGGCCGGGTGTGGTCGTCGTCTTGGCCCGATGGAGTTTCGTTAGGATCACTCATGCTGGCTTCCTGCACTGTTGTTTTTGATTATAGCCGCAGGACGCATGGTGTCAATAAAATAAAAAAGGGTACAGCCTGCCACCATACCCCTTACTTACCTGTACCGGAGAATATGCGCGAGGAACAACTCGAAGCGGCTTATTCTTCGTCTGCTGCTTCTTCCATTTCTCTAGCGGAAGGATTACTGCTCTTGTAGCGATAAATGATCCGGCCCCGATCCAGATCATAGGGCGACAACTCAACCCGAACTCGATCTCCCAACAAGACCCGAATGTAAAATCGCCGCATTTTGCCGGACAGATAAGCCAAGACGGTGTGGCCGTTTTCTAGCTTAACTTTGAAGCTGGTATTGGGTAAGGCTTCGACAATTGTGCCCTCCAGTACCAATTTTTCTTTGGTGACATCTGCCATAAAAGCTCTCTTCTCCTGAAAACACGACCGCCGACCGCCGTTTGTTCTGATCACTTTTTCGACGGTCAGCGGTCATACTTCCAAATTCTGGTATTTTTAGATACCGTATTTTAGCAGACACAGATTCTCTTGTCAATTAATGGCAAGACCGCCAAGCTTTGGGCACTTGTGGTGATCTCAGTTGCTAAAATCGGCTTTGACATTCAATTTGCCTGACCTTATAATCTGGCCGATTTTTAAAGAGTTGGGTGATTTATGCCGTCACGTTTAATCCAAATTCTGATCCTGGCCGGATTGGTCCTTTGTGTCCTGGGAGTCATTGTCGTAGCCTTGGTCAGCGCAGATCCCTCCTGGTTGCCCCTGCCGGAGTTTTCATCCGGGGAGCAGGCAGCCATCAACCTGCCCAGGCCGTCTCCGGTTCCCACCTTTACTCCTACCGCCACCCCTATCCCGCCAACAGCGACGCCAACGTTTACCCCTCTGCCTACTTTCACCCCTACTTCAAGTCCAACTTTTACGCCGGAGCCATCTCCCAGCCCAACGGCGACAGTTCCGCTATCAACTCGCCCGCCCGCCATCCCCGTTGACACTTCTACCCCGCCTCGTCCGGCAGTTGATTTTGTGGTCTGGCAGCAACGTATGCTTACTAACGAAGAAAATAGTGTGTTGGGCAAAGTGGCTAACAATTGCGGTGGTGACCATTCTATCTACGTGCTGGTGATTGATGCGGCCGGCAACCCCCTCACCGGTGTAATTGTGGGCGATACTTATAAAAACGTCCGCGCTTCGTCGGGCAGCGCCGGGCTGGGTAAGTTGAAAATCGAGTTATGGAGCAACACGATGGCCCTGGAAGTGCAGGGCAATATTGACGGCACGCCCTACACCAGCGAGCAAACTGTACCGCTATCTACCCGCGATGAAGATATCCCCGCCGATTGGCTTTTGACCGGCGGCTACTGTGGTTCTCTGGAAGAATGTCAACTCCGGCAGAAAACCAATGGCCTCTGCCGGGGACACTACACTTACGAGGTCACGTTTCAGAGAACGTGGTGAGAGTTAGTCCCATCAAAAAATTGAGTAAGTTCACTTAGAGGTATGGGCGCAGTTAAGTCAATCGTCATCGGTACCACTGCTACCATTCTATCAACGGCCAGGATGTGGATGTCGGAGTCCGGTTCCAGGCCGTTATGATCTATATTGACTCGATAGGAGACGGCATTTTGCTCGTCCAACCGGGTGCGGCCGCTGGAGAGCGCCTGGTAGTAACGCTGCCGGGAGATGCGTCCGGTGCGCCAGGGGGTTTGGGGAGTGGCGCCGATAGGAACATCAATTTTGAGGAAGTCAACCCCCGGCGGGAGTCCCTGGCTCAGGATTTGCCGGGCAAATTGGCGGGTAAAAAGAGCGGCAGCGACGAAATCAATATCAGGGCTGTGGCTGTAATGATATTGCTGCGGCGTCTCCAGGCTGACGGCCAGGCCGGGGATGCTGGAGCAGGCCGCCTCAATCGCCGCCCCAACCGTGCCGGAAATGGTCACGCCTGTTCCCACATTTTCCCCATAGTTGATCCCGCTGACGCACAAAGCAATAGGCCGTTTGGCTAACTCAAGCAGGGCTAATTGTACGGCCTGGGCCGGGGAAACGTCGGCGGTGTAGGCCAGGTGCGGGCCGGTGCTCAGGGGGATTTCGGTAGTGTAAATGGCCCTATCCTGTACAGGTAAAAAACCTCGTCCGATACTGGTGCGCTGCGTCTTAGGGGCCACAATCAGCAATTCGCCCAAATCGGCGACTGCTTCCGCAGAAGCATGCAGGCCCGGCGAAGCGATGCCATCATCGTTAGTTACCAGAATAAGAGGTCGATTTGTCATGAAAGATTCCTTAAATAAAGTGGTTTTATGATGTGGTTAAGGTGCTGTTCTTCACCAACGGTATCAACCAATCTTTGAATAGGAGCATAAACGGGTGGATTAAGCTTGTCAAATTGAGACCTATTGTCGTGATCAAAATAACCGGATACTTCAGTCCCAGTAAATCCAATTTTTGAGGCCGTAGCTGGCGCATCCCTATGCGTTGGCAGGTGGCCCACGTCCAAATTACGCTTTGCCGAAATGAGTCTTGAATGGTAAACTAACTTTGAAAAAACTAAACCAATTTACGAATAAGCTAATATTACAACGCAATGTTGGCGGCTGATAAGTTAAGGCGGGCCAACTTGGAT
>CAZUNT010000283.1:4805-7515 GCA_964622215.1 uncultured Caldilineaceae bacterium | reverse complement strand
CTATTTTCATTCCTGGGTGATGTGCCTCTGGTTCATGATGGCTCCCTTGAAAATAATCAATAAGCCTTTCGGCCAACGCCGTCCAGCGAGCGGCAATTTTGTCGTTTTTCACCGCCATAGCGATAGCTTTGCGGGCGCCGACGACGACTACTATCTTTTTAGCGCGAGTGACTCCTGTATAAAGCAGGTTACGCTGCAAGAGCATATAATGTTGGGTCAACAGCGGCAGGACCACCACCGGATATTCGCTGCCCTGGCTTTTGTGAACGCTCATGGCATAGGCCAGGGTCAGCTCATCCAGATCGCTGAATTCATAGATGACCCGCCGGCCCTCAAAATCTACCCCGATTTCGCCCTCTTCCAGGTCAATCTGCTCAATACGGCCCACGTCGCCGTTAAAAACTTCTTTATCGTAGTTGTTACGCAGTTGCAGCACCCGGTCGCCCACCCGAAAAACGCGGCTGCCGCCCCGGTATTCAGGCCGGTCGTAGCGGAGTGGATTGAGGCTCTCTTGCAGCTTTTCGTTGAGGGCGCGCGCTCCCGCCGGGCCGCGATGGGTGGGGCTTAAAACCTGGATGTCGTTGAGCGGAACGCCAAATTTGGCCGGAATACGCCGGGCGACAATGTCTACCACCAAATCCGCTGCTTTGTCCGGGTCTTCCTCGCCAAAGAAGTAAAAATCTTGCCGGTCCTTGGGGAAGTAGGGCATTTCTCCTTTATTAATGCGGTGCGCATTGGTAATGATGCTGCTGCCGGCGGCCTGCCGGAAAATAACGTTGAGACGGGTGACCGGCATAGCCTTACTGGCAATCAAATCGTGCAGCACGTTGCCTGCGCCGACACTGGGCAATTGGTCGGCATCTCCAACCAGCAGCAGGTGACTGGCCGGGTGGAGGGCCTTGAGGACATTATTCATCAAGAGTAAATCCACCATTGAGCACTCGTCCAGGATGAGTAGATCACACTCCAGCGGATTCTCCTGGTTACGCTGGAATTTGAAGCCCTCGCCCGGACTCACTTCCAGCAGCCGGTGGATAGTCTTGGCCTCGTAGCCGGTACTCTCGGCCAGCCGCTTGGCAGCCCGGCCGGTGGGAGCGGCCAGCAGCGCAGTTTTACCCTTACCGGCCAGCAGGCGCAGAATGGCCTGGACTGTGCTGGTTTTGCCTGTGCCTGGCCCGCCGGTCAGAATACTAATTTTGCTGGTCAGGGCCATTTGGACGGCCTGACACTGTTGCTCGGCCAGAATCACCCCATCTTTGTGTGTAGCGACCAGCCACTCAAAGGCTTTATCCCAGTTGACATGAGCAAATATCCCCAGGCGACTTTGCCCGTTGCTCAGGAGTTGCCCAATCTGCCGGGCCACGCCAACTTCGGCATAATAGAAGGGAGGCAGGTAAACGGCTTCAAGAGGATTTGCGATTTCAGATTTACGATTTACGATTTGGGGTTGGATAATCTCGACTTTGACCCGATCGGCCTGGCGGAGGGCTTCGATCTGGGCGTTAACCTGTTCCGGTTGAACCTCGAGGATTTTTATGGCGGCCTGGATGAGCTGATCACGTGGGGCAAAAACATGGCCGTCGTCGGCCAATTGGTTGAGGGTGTACTCAATCCCGGCGGCGACACGCTGGGGGGCGTCGGCCTGGATGCCGATGTTGCGGGCAATTTTATCGGCGGTGAGAAAGCCGATACCAAAAATGTCGCGAGCCAGGCGGTAGGGATCATTTTTGACAATGTTGATCGAGGCGTCGCCGTAGTTTTTGTAGATTTTGACGGCCAGATTGGTGCTGACCTGGTGGCTTTGCAGAAAGAGCATAATCTCTTTGATCTGCTTTTGAGCCTCCCAGGCCCGGGCAATCATCTTGACCCGTTTGGGGCCAATGCCTTCGACTTCGGCCAGCCGGCCAATATCATTTTCGATCACCTCCAGGGTATAGCGGCCAAATTTTTCGGCAATACGTTTGGCCATGACCGGCCCGACGCCTTTAATCAACCCACTGCCCAGGTAGCGTTTGATGCCTTCTACGGTGGCCGGCATCTCTTCGACGTAACGTTCGATCTCGAATTGATCGCCGTATTTGGGATGGGTTTTCCAGCGCCCTTCGATTTTTAACCGCGCTCCCGGATGCACCTCGGCCAACGCACCCACGACCGTCATCAGGCCAAAACGACTATCGGCCTGGAACCGGGCGATAGTGTAGCCATTGTCCGGGTTGGTATAAGTGATGCGTTCGATCACTCCTTTGAGGGTTTTGAGTTCATTCATCTGCCCCCTGCCTCTATCAAGCCGCGTTGAAAGCGATAGTGATAGACATCGACGCGGGTAAAACGGGCGTGGTCAACCAGGTCGGCGTGGGCGTCAAGCCAGCCGCGAGTCAGATGACGTTGATCCCAGGTCTCTTCTTCTGACACCACCAGCCATAGGTCGGTTAAATTGGTGGTGAGAGCGGTCATTTTGGCATCAACCTCGGCTTCACTTTTGCCGTCGTTGGTCCACAAACCTTCTAGTAAAGTGTAGTCGCCTTTGTAGTAGTAGGCAAGAGTGTATTGCAGGTAGGGCAACTGGACCATGATGGGGGCGGGGGGGTGGGGCAGGGGTGTTTGTGTAATTGTTTTGGGGGGGGGGGGGGTTTGTTAATGGATTTGGCCATTGCGGGGTGCAGCTGGCCCTGTCCCGCGAACACGAAGGCTATTTTACCCATTTCGGCGC
>CAZUNT010000283.1:0-4795 GCA_964622215.1 uncultured Caldilineaceae bacterium | reverse complement strand
TTGGCCGACGTTGTTACACAAACATTCTATAATAGTGTTGTCGCATTTGTTTTAGTAGGCAAGCGTGTTTTGCAGGTAGGGAAACTGGACATTTATGGGGGAGGGGGGCTGGGGCTGGCTGGACAAATAAGCGGCGGCGGCCCGGAAATTGGCTTTAATCGGCTGGCGTTGCTGCTGCCAGACAGCCATTAAATTGATCACCAGAATCAAGCCCAGGCACAACCCGGCCAATCTACGCGAATAACGCCGCACCGCCAGCAGCCCCAGAATGACGATCAAATAAAAGCCGGGCACGATGTAAATTAAATAACGGTCTTCAAAAACTTGTATCCTCAACGAGATAAGGTAAACGATGAGGGGGGGGAGGAGAGTCCACAGGGCGAGGATGAGGCGGGAGGTGGGAGGCGGGAAAAGTGAAAAGTGAAAAGTGAAAAGTGAAAAGTGAGGCGTAATAGGGTTATTTTCGGCGGTCGGCGGTCGGCGGTCGGCGGTCGTTTGATTGGCGGTCGTTCGGCTGGGCAAAAAAAGGCCACTCAAAAAGAGAAACATAAAAAGAATGGAAGCTATGGGAACGATGAAATGTAACAGACCGGTGCTGTAGAGATGAAGCAGAATACCAAACTGCCTGGCTAATGGGTAAAAAGGGTGGCCGCTTTGAAAACCGGTCCACAGGAGCGGCGCTTGCCAGAGCGCCAAAGGCAGATAGGGTACGGTCAGGCAGGTTATGCTGATGAGCCAACCGCGCCAATGGCGACACAGTTCGGCGGGCTGGAGCAGGGCTACCAGGCCATACACCGGCAGCATCAGCGGAGCAAGAATGTGGGTGTAAAAGGAGAGGGTAGTGGCTATCACGAAAATTAACCACCAGGCGCCCTCTCCCTGCCCCTCCCTCGAAGGGAGGGTGGAACTGGTCAAGGCTTTGAGATAAGCCATAAAAGCGATAAAGACCAGAACCAGCAACAGGGTATACATTTTGGCTTCTTGCCCATACCAGACCAGGTAGGGTGAGGTGGCTAGCAGCAAGGCCAACAATAGGCCAACCCGGCGACTCAAGCCCAACTGGCGGGCCAGGACAAAACCGAGGGGTATCGCCAGAGCGCCGAGTAAGGCCGATGGATAGCGCAGTCCAAATTCAGACTGGCCGGCAAAGTTGCGCCAGAACCGAAGCAAGAGGAAGAACAGAGGTCCATTGTGACCGACACGAAAGAGGCCGGTGACCAGTTCGGACAAAGACCAGCTTGAAAAACGGATGGCGTCAACTTCGTCGCGCCACAAGCTCTGCCCGGCCAGATTTAGCGTACGCAACAAAAAAGCGACCCAGGTAAAGGTCAATAAAGTCCACCGGGTCGCTTTAGCTGATCTTAAGATCAATGAAGACAAAGTTAGTGACCTTCCTTCATAATTTTACTTCGTCCTCGAATGTAGACAAACAGTAAGGCCAGTGGCACCAACAGAAGGGTGGCCACCCCACAACACAACCAAACGTATGCCCCCGAAACAATAACTGTATCAATGAATTCAGCCTGATCCAGAATGAAGTTGGAGGGTTCACCGGCTTCTGTTTCGTCGGCCGAAGTTTCTTCTCTGCGGCGGCTAACCGGTTCCGATGGGGTTGGTTCGGCCGGCGCCGGCTCGACTATGGTCTGTCCGGCAGAAGGAGCAGATTGGGTTGGTGATGGCTGAGCAAGGGGTTGTTCAACCGGCGCTTGTTCGGCAGAGGGTTGCTCGACGGCAGGCTGGGCTGCTGGCGCTTGCTCTACCGGTGGCTGCTCGACGGAGGGCTGGGCTGCCGGTGCTTGTTCGGCAGCAGGTTGCTCGACGGCAGGCTGGGTCGCCGGCGCTTGCTCTACCGGCGGCTGCTCGACGGGGGGCTGGACAGGCGGCGATTCGGGGGATTGGAAGAGTACGGTTGCATCAACAGCCCCCGTAGTGAGCCAAAGAGTCAAAAATACAGAGGTACTAAACAGTAAAATCAAACGTCCTAAACTTGTGGCTAAGATAGGATTATTTTGGTAACGCACTCTTCCTTTCAGATAACGAGAAATTTTTATCAGATTAACCGGAGCCTGTTGGCTCATCATAAAAACTCCTTCCTCAAGAAACAGCCGCCTTACTTTTTGAAAGTCTCCCAGTTCGTTCCCGCAAACTTGGAGATAAACCGGCGGGTTGGCGGCTGGGCTATTATAGCAACAGTGAGGAGGTTTTGCCAATTCCCCCACAACTATCTGTTAGTGAGCAATTTCCTCACAAGTAAAAACCGGCAAGCCTGTGAGACCTGCCGATTTCCACAACGCCTTTTTAAAATTTTTAGAGAGCAAGTAACTTAGAAGATGAAGGCCGGGCTGTCCCAATTGAGACCGGGACTGGGCACCACCAGCAAACATAAACAGCCCAGAATGATGACGGCAAAGAATAATAAAATAGCCAAAATTAAAAGCTGTTGTCTGGAAATACCAGCCATAACAAAATTCCTTTTTAAAGGATTATGTTTACAAATTCCTTATACTACCCCATTCTACAACACGATGGCCTAAAACACAAGCCCACGAGCAAATTTGGATACGAGAATTACGAGGGGTACAAAAAACACGAAAAGGAAGAAAAGATCACCTGATTTTGCTTTGGCTGCTTTCGTGCCCTCCGGCAGGTTTGACAGAGTTAGGTGGAGATGTTACGATGAGGATTAAGATTCCTAGCCAATTTTAAACAAGGAGGTTTAATCGTATGGCCAAGTTCAAAGTAACCTATGCGACCATGTCGGCTGACAACGAAGAGTTGCAGTCGGCCTATGATGAGGCCATTGCCAAAGTTAAGGCTAAGTGGCTGGGCGTAGAAACGCCCATGTTTATCAATGGGGAAAAAGTCTATACTACGGAGAAATTTAAGAAGTATAGCCCCATTAACACCGACATGCTCCTCTGCACCGCCCAAAAAGGCGCGCGGGAGCACGGCAAGGCAGCCGTTACGGCCGCCAGGGCTGCCTTTGAGGGCTGGCGCAAAACACCCTGGCAGGAACGGGTGGCCCTCCTGCGCCGGCTTGCCGAGCGCATCAGCGATGCCAGCCTGGAACTGAGCGCGCTGATGATCCTGGAAGTGGGCAAGAATCGCCTGGAGGCGCTGGGCGAGGTCGAAGAAACGGCCGATTTGCTGCGTTATTACGCCAACTCGATGGAGCAAAATAACGGCTTTATCAAACCATTAGGCAAGCTAAACCCGGATGACCCCAAGGAGTATAACTATAGCATCCTGCGCCCCTACGGAGTGTGGGTGGTCATCTCGCCGTTTAATTTCCCGATGGCTCTCTCGGGGGCGCCCATTGCGGCGGCGCTGGTAACAGGCAATACAGTGATCTTCAAAGGCGCTTCGGAGACGTGTTACACCGGCTGGAAGACCGCCGAACTCTTTGCCGAAGCTGGTTTACCGCCGGGAGTGTTTAACTATGTGAGTGGACCGGGTAGCACGGTGGGTCAGGAATTGCTGGATAACCCCGATGTGGCTGGCTGGACCTTCACCGGTTCCTATGAAATCGGCATGAACGTCTTTAAGCAAGGCGCCCAGGGGCGCTATCCGCGCCCGGCTATCGTTGAGATGGGGGGCAAAAATCCGGCCATCATTTCTAAAACTGCCGACATCAATAAAGCGGCCATGGGCGTCATGCGTTCGACCTTTGGCCTGGACGGTCAAAAATGCTCGGCTTGCTCGCGGGTCTATGTCCAGGAGGAAGTGTATGAGCCGTTTAAGGCTAAATTGGTGGAATTGACCCGGGCCATCAAAATTGGCGACCCGACCGAGCGCAGCACTTTTATGGGGACGGTCATCAATAAAAAAGCCTATGAAGATTATCAAGGCTACGTAGCCAAGGCTCGTGAAGATGGGCAAGTGTTGGTGGGTGGTAATATTCGCACTGAGGGCGAGTTTGCCAAAGGTTACTTTGTCGAGCCGGTCGTTGTTGAGGGACTGCCGGAGGACCACGAACTGGTTAGAAACGAGCTATTCCTGCCAATTCTGCACCTGGCCAAGGTGAAAACCCTGGATGAGGCCATGCAGAAGGCCAACAACACCCCTTATGGCCTGACCGCCGGCTTTTTTGGCGAGGATAAAGAAGAAGTGGAATGGTTTTTAGATAATATCCAGGCAGGTACCACGTATACTAATCGGGCAGCCGGGGCCACAACCGGGGCCTGGCCGGGTATCCAGGTATTTGGTGGCTGGAAGGGCAGCGGTTCCAGCGGCAAGGGCATCGGCGGCCTCTATACCCTGGCCCTGTATATGCATGAGCAGAGCCGCACCGTCATTGGTTAGGTTTTTATAACTACTTTGGTTGTTCATATTTCCTATGACCCCGGTTTGGCCGGGGTCTTGTTTATGGGGTGACGAGCAACCAATGTTAAATATTTACACTTTTTTCGTTGTCATTCGTCCAGAGTCTGTTATAATGAGGTAGATGCCATCAATCCCGAAGGGTTGAGCTATGAGATTCTGGAAAAAAAGCGGGTCTAACGTTTGGGGAGATCATCCATGCATCTATGGCAATCGTTGCACCATCGCTGGCGACAATTAAGTATTACCCGTAAATTTACCTTGGCTTTTGGTTTACTTCTGGCGCTTATTCTTTTTGTCGCCCTGACCGGCTTTTTTGCCCTGGCTACCATGCGTCACCAGACGGAAGTGACTGTGATCAGCAGTATGCAGATTCAACATTTAGCCCTGGGGATGGATAGCCACTTACAGCAGGCTCGCCGGATCGAGAACGAATATTTTTTGCGCCAGCCCGGTGTGACTGGGGAGAGCCGGC
>CAZUNT010000282.1:0-7560 GCA_964622215.1 uncultured Caldilineaceae bacterium | reverse complement strand
CTCTAACTAAACAAAGAGACCTTGTCAAGATTTAGAAAGGATATTGAATAAAATCCCCATAAAACCTATCAGCCGCTTATTCTCAGGAAATAGTTAATTAACCTATTGACAATTGCTGACTGATACCTGATAATTGTTAAAAAATCGGTAACTACTCAGCCCTACCCCACGACCGCCGACGGTTGACCGCTGACCGCCATAATTCGCCCTGTAACCCGTCTTTTCGGCGATCTGCGGTCGGTGGTCAGGATTACTGAGATATAGGGTCGGCTGAGTAGTTACAAAAATCGATTCTTACCAGAGGGAGGTATTCACATGAGCCAACAGAATAACACCCCTTCGTCTTCGGTTCTGGAAGTGGCCTGGCAGCGTTATGCCGACTTTGACGCCAATGCGGTCACTGCTTCTAAACAACACCTCACCTTACGTTGGTGGGTTATTGTTTTAGCGGTGGTAGCCACTTTGCTGGCTATTGTGGCCAACTTGGATCAAGTTGTTGGAACGCAGTTTGAGCTACCCCTGAAAATTGGCCTGATTTTGACGCCAATTGTCAGCTCGGCTCTGCTGGCCTTTGCCAGCAAAATGCAGCAGGGCGAACGCTGGCTGATGCTGCGCACCGGCGCGGAGGAGATCAAGAAGGAGATTTATCTTTATCGCACTATCTTGCAACAGCAAGAGGGCCGCGATCAATGGCTTAACGACCGGCTGACGGCTATTCAGCGCCAGGTGTTTGAAGCCGTGGGCGGCGACCTGGTTTTAACCCCTTACAAAGGGAACCTCCCGCCCTATTACTCCCCCGAGAGCAAAGGCGGCGATCCCGGCTTTAACAACCTGTTAGCCAACGAATACCTGAATTATCGCTTAAACGAGCAACTCGATTACCACCAGCAAAAACTGGAGGAGCTACAATCCACTCGCACCCGCCTGCAGAGTATCGTTATTGCCTTTGGTGTTATAGGTGCGGTGCTGGGTGCGCTGGGCAGCCCCTATAGTGTCTGGGTGGCGCTGACAGCCTCGATTGTGGCTGCCTTCACCGCTTGGCTGGAATTGCGCCGGGTTGACTCGACCATCACCAACTACAGCCAGGTTACGCAAGAGTTGAAGATTCTGCGCGATCACTGGCTCAGTTTATCCCCCCAGCAGCAAACCGGCGATGAATTCTTTAAGCTGGTTAATGCCGCGGAAAAGGTGATGTGGGGCCAGCATAATAAATATATCAGCGAAATGCGCCAGGCGGTGGCCGAGGCGAAGGGCCAGGACGGCGATATCTTGGCGAAAGTCATGCGTAATCCGGCTCCTGCGGCTATTGACGCCGCTTTGCTTGAACAGGCCAAGAAAGCGGCCATGTCCCTGCTCAAAACGCTGCCCCAGGCTCGTAGCGCCGGCGATGTTATTGACGCCGTCGAAACTGCCGTGCAGGATGTTGGCGCCGGGGTCATAGCGGCAATTACAAAAGAGCAGGAAGGAGAAGAAGACGGCGCGAAGGAGGCTAAAGCCGAAGAAGTTCCGGCCGGGACGCAGGCCGGCGCTGCAACTGCTCCAAAAGCTCCTGCCCTGGCAGCAGCCCTGGAGAAGCCCGGAGTGCAACAGACGAGGGCCAAATCTATTAGTTTATCCTTACCTGCGGCCGGCAGTGCGGTAACTCAACCTGCGGCCGGCAGTGCGCCCCCCAAATCCAACGGCAAAAAAGGTCTGCCTCATGCTTTCGTAGTGATGCCCTTTGGCCGTAAACAGGGACCGGATGACCGCTGGATTGACTTTAATGCGATTTATGAGGAACTGATCAAACCCGCCCTGATCGAGGCCGATTTTGAGCCGTTCCGGGCCGATGAAGAAAGCGTCAGCGGTGATATTCTGACTGATATGTTTCAGGAGTTACTGCTGGCCGATTTGGTCATTGCCGACCTGAGCATTGACAATGCCAATGTTTTCTATGAGTTGGGCGCGCGCCACGCCCTGCGCCGGCGAGGTCTGGTTCACATTCAATCAGGCCGCGCCTACATGCCGTTCGACATCTTTAATGTGCGGACCATCCCCTATCACACCGACAAAAATGGCCGGCCCGACCCGGAATTCCTGGAAAAGGATAAACAAACCATTGCCAAAATTGCCCGCGAAACCTGGGCCTCTAGCCAGGAGCGGATTCATAGCCCCATCTTCAACCTGCTGACCGGGCTGGCAGAGCCTGATCGTAAAGCCTTACGCACACCCCTGGCTAAAGGCTACTGGCGTGAATACCTGGAATGGCAGGAACGAGCGGAGATTGCCCAGCGGCAAAAACGAATTGGCGATGTGCTTTTGTTAACAGAAGAGGTTAGTAACCCGTTGATTAAGGAGGATATTATCGCCGAGGCGGGCAAAGCCTTAAAGAGTTTGAACCATTACGAACTGGCTTTGCAACAGTACCGGGAAGGTCTTAAGCTCAACCCTGGGAACTTCCTGTTCCGGCGGGAAGAGGCGTTTCACCTGGGGCGGCTGCGGCGGTATGATGAGGCCATCGTCAAGCTGGAGAAATTAATAGCCGACCAACCGGGTGACAGTGAAACCATCTCTTACCTGGGCCGGATTTATAAAGAGATGTGGATTGATGAATGGACAAATATTCAAGATGAGACAGAACGCCAGCAAAAGGCTTACAATACCTCCTACTGGTTGAAGAAAGCCATTGATACCTATCTATCCGGCTATCGCCTGGATCAAAATCACTTCTATTCGGGCATCAATGCCGTAACGTTATCGTTGCTATTAGATAATCTGGCCCAACGCTGTGAGCCAGATGACGACCCGGAATTGCAAGCTGTGCGCCAGCAGCTACCTATGCTCAAGGGGGCCGTCCAGTTTAGCCTGGAAAGTCAGGCCCAAAAGAATACAGGCGACTTCTGGGTTTATGTCTCGCTGGCCGACCTGGCGGTTTGTGTGGCCGAAGACCCCAAAGTTATCCGCCGGGCTTACCAAAAGGCACTGACCCTGTCCGGACAAAATCTGTTTTCTTTGCGCTCTTCCCTGGCCCAACTGGAGTTATTGCAGTCGCTGGGCTTCCGCCCGCAGCATGTTGCGGCGGGTATTACCGTCTTGAAAGAAGAGATTAATAAGCTGGAGCGAGAACTCCAGGCTGCCACAACGGCGCAAACAGAGCGACCCCCCGTTGATGTTTTTCTCTTCTCCGGTCACATGATTGACCGTCCAGGCCGCCCGGAGCCTCGCTTTCCGGCAGAAATGGAAAAAGAAGCTGCTCATCGAATTGAAAAAGCTCTGGACAAACTTCAAGCGGGTGAAAATGACATGGCCATCACCCCCGGTGCGGCCTGCGGCGGTGATATTCTCTTCATCGAGGCGTGCCTGAAGCGCAACATGCGGGTCGAAGTTTTGCTGCCCTTCCCCGAAGCCAAGTTCATCGCGGAGTCGGTTAGCTTTGCCGGGGATGACTGGGTAGAGCGATTCTACAAGATCCGCAACCACCCTAACATCTCCTTCCAGTTTCAAGTCGACCGGGTGGGGCCGGTGCCGGAGGGGGATAATCCGTATGAGCGTAATAACCGCTGGACGCTCTACTCTACCTTGATTCATGGGATTGATAAAGTTCGCCTGATTACCCTGTGGAATGGGCAAGGCGGCGATGGCCCCGGCGGCACCGGCCATATGGTCCAAGAAGTGCGCCGGTTAGGCGGCATCGTCGAGCATTTGGATACGACCAAGTTCGATTACTGGCGGACCAAAGGCAGGACCGGCCAGGTTTCAGACCAGCCGGCTCAGAAACAGGAGTAAATATAAGGCATAAGCCCAGGCCTCGATAGACCCTAAAGGTTTCAGAAACCTTTAGGGTCTATCGGGATTGATAATACCCCCATATTTAGTAGCCTTCTTTATTGCCCCCCCTAAATATAGACCTCATTATTTGCTAAATTTCTACTTTTGACATAAAATAGAAGGAAGAGATAGTTTGCCCTTAAACTCCTGGTGCAGGCTACCAAAGGAGTGAAAAACTATAGTTTTTTCATTCCTTAGCTCGGCTGGCAAGTCTATTTTTGAGGGATTGTTCACGAGCCTATGGCACGCCACCGATAACGAAAATATCTTTCGGCGGTTGGCGGTCTGCCGTCGGCGGTCTATTTATGAAGGAGAGAACCCATGATGGAAGAATATGATGACGAAGAAGAAGGCACAGGGCAAAACAGGCTGTTTGTCACCCTGTCCATTGCTTTAATTGGGTTACTGGTTTTGGGTTTATTAGGTGTTGGGGCTGTATTCATCATTCGTCAAAATCTCAATCAACAAACTGTAGCCTCGCAACCAACCCCCACTCTCCTGATCAAGCTGCCTAACCCTACCGCTACCTTCACCCCCCGCCCCAAAGTACCGACCAACACGCCTATGCCAACCCCAACAAACACGCCGGTTTTGGTTCCAGGCAGCGCCAGTGGTCAGGAAGCCGCTGCCGGGGGGAAGAAACCGGAGGCGGAGGGACAAACCACCCCTCTCTTCAAACCGACCCCCACCCGCACCCCCGCGCCGGGCGCTCAACCCGCCGGGAGCACCGTCGTGCCTGAAACCGGTATTGGCGGGTTAGAGGCAGTGTTAATTGCCGTGGGCCTGGCGGCGGTGCTGTTTATTGCTCGCCGCCTGCGTATGTCAATGTAGTCAAAAGTGACGCCACGCGGCGCCTTGATCCAATCGAATCCACATAAAAAACGACCCCCATACACTTGCCGGTAAGGGGTCGTGTTTTTTGGAGATTAAAAAATTATGACCAAACAAATAGTGGCGAGATATTTTTTCTTAAACCTGGTGGGAGTAGTGTTTGTCATCTTGGCTTTAGGGGTGGCGCCGTCGACCGCAGCGCCAGACCCGTCTCTCCATCAAGAGGTTTTTTCACCTGGTCCCCCTCCTCTCCCCGAACCTGGTGGATTACTTCAGAATAATCCCACACCAACCCCAACCCCTCGCAGCATCCCCACTGTAGTCATCCTTAGCCCCAAAAGTAATGAAAAATTTGAGCAGGGCCAGCCAATTACCGTGATTTCTAAGGCGGTTGATCCACAGGGTTTGGCCCGGCTTTATTTGGTGGCGAACAGCCGGGTGGTCGCCCGGCTAATAAACCCGGATCCAGAGCTGAACCAGGCTGTATTAGCCAGCCAATTTTGGTTTCCGAAGCTTGTTGGTAATCAAATTATTCAGGTGGTAGCTGTCGATACAGCCGGCGTGGTCGGTAAATCGGGGTTTGTCTATGTGCAGGTGGAAGCTCTCACCGCCACAACCACTCCAGAACCGACGCTGATTCCTGCTCCTACCTCGACGCCCACCCCGGTCGTTCCCTATGTGACGGTGACCTCTGCCGGTGCGGTGCGGGTCCGCACCGGGCCAAGTACGGAATACGAGCAGGCGGGCAACCTGGCGCAGGGACAATCGGCGGTGATTACCGGCCGGAATGATGTGGGCCAGGGGACTTGGTGGCAGATTCAATTTCCGGCCGCCCCTAATGGCCTGGGCTGGATTTCCGGTAACCCCACCTATGTAACGGCCTATTACGCCGAGACTGTGCCTATCGTCGCCGCGCCGCCGCTGCCCACGCCAACACCCCCCCCTACCCCGTCACCCACCCCGCCACCGCCGCGCATCGACTTTTGGGCTGACCGTACCGAGATTCAGCCGGGCGAGTGTGTCACCTTCTTCTGGAAGGTTTCTCGCGTCACGGCGGTTTATTTCGAGGGGAAGGGCGTAGCGGGTGAGGATCAAAGCAGCCAGGAGTGCCCCAAGGGTGATAAAACCTACCAGTTACGAGTCGAGCATCTGGATGGGTCGGTCGAGACACGCGAGGTTCGGATCGAGGTGCGGGAAGGCGGCACCGGTTATAATACCTCTACCATCCCCCGCGAGGCGAAAATCGATTTTGATGAAGACGCGCAGCAGTCGGATCAGGGTAATGAATTCGGTTGGACGTTTCAGGGCGATGAGCCGGTATTCGGGAAAGTGGATGACGACGAGGATATCCGGTTAATTTCGCTAGAGTCCGGCGATACAGACGAATTTAACCGGTTGGACAAAGACACCTGCCGTGAGCGTCTGGATCGGGAGGACCGGCAAAAAATTACCATTTCGTTCAATCTTACGGCCTGTTTTGCTACAGACCAAAACCGGGTTGGTAAATTACACTTCACGGGTGGGAATCGAGATGAGTTAGTGCTTCAATGGTATGTTTGGGAGGACTGAGACCCTAATTACACGCTCCGGCCTTATTGCGAAGAGGCGCTCTTTTCAGCCTTTTAATACGCCTCCAACAAAAATCTAGCACAATTCTAATACCTTCCTCATATAATACAACTGCCAAAATTGGTAACTGTTCAGCCTGATATGGATTTTTTACACGGATACACGGACGCAAAGCACGGCTGACTCAATCTGTGTATCGTGTCCAAATCCGGGTCGAGTTTGGCCGTAACCTCCACCCCCGAGCAGCTACCAAAATTGAATAATTGGCAAAGATGATACGTAATAAACAGATTCTTATTACGTATTATTGAGGAGATATCATCTATGAACTTAAACAAATTTACCGAAAAGGCGCAGGAAGCGATTCTGGCGGCTCAGCGCCTGGCCGAAGAATATAATCACAGCGAAATCGAGCCGAGTCACCTGCTGCTGGCCTTGCTGCGGCAGGAAGGCGGCGTTGTACCGCAGATTGCCCGTTACTTGCAAGTTAATCCCGATAACCTGGCCCAGGCTGTAGCAACCGAACTCCAGGGGCGGGCGAAGGTTTATGGGGGAGCGCAGCCCGGCCTGTCGCGGGCGTTGAACAACACCTTACGTGACGCCGAGAAGTTGGCCGATAAGATGAAGGACGACTATGTTTCGACCGAACACTTGCTGCTGGTTCTGGCCGACTCCGGCGGAACTGCTGCTCAATTGCTCCAACGAGCCGGCCTGACCCACGACCAGGTGCTGCAAGCCCTGACCCGCATCCGGGGCAACCAGCGTGTCACCAGTCAGAACCCGGAGAGTACCTATGAGGCCCTGCTTAAGTATGGCCGCGACCTGACCGACCTGGCCCGCAAGGGCAAGCTTGACCCGGTCATTGGCCGCGACGAAGAAATCCGGCGGGTGGTGCAGGTTTTGAGCCGGCGCACCAAGAACAACCCGGTGCTTATCGGCGACCCTGGCGTGGGTAAAACCGCCATTGTCGAAGGCTTGGCCCAACGTATTGTCCGCGGCGATGTGCCTGAAGGCTTGAAGGACAAGCAGATTGTGGCCCTGGATATGGGCGCACTGATCGCCGGGGCCAAGTATCGCGGCGAATTCGAGGAGCGTCTCAAGGCCGTTTTGCAGGAAGTGACCGGCAGCGAAGGCCGGGTCATTCTATTCATTGACGAGTTGCATACTGTCGTCGGGGCGGGCGCGGCGGAAGGGGCTATGGACGCGGGCAACATGCTCAAGCCGATGCTGGCCCGGGGCGAACTTCATGCCATCGGCGCGACCACGCTCGACGAATATCGCAAGCACATCGAAAAGGATGCGGCCCTGGAGCGGCGCTTCCAGCCGGTGCTGGTAGATGAGCCGACCGTGGAG
>CAZUNT010000281.1:0-7795 GCA_964622215.1 uncultured Caldilineaceae bacterium | reverse complement strand
TGGACCTCGGCCCCGGCTTCGACCAGGCGGCGGACGATGACCGGGTTCTGCATTTCGGGCTGGTCAAGAGTGACAACCAGTTTAGGCTCGACCACCTGAACCTGTTTGACAAAGGACAGCGTTCGGATCATGTCCACCCAGGCCGGCTCGACCCGGCTGAGGTGAAACACCACCCGGCGGCCGTAGAGCTGCTGGCGCAGGCGGGCCGGGGTATCGACGGTGATGAGCCGGGTCTTAAAGATGCCAATCCGGTCGCACAAGTGGTCAGCCTCAGCCAGGTTATGGGTACACAGGAAGATGGTCCGGCCCTCGTTTTTGAGTTCGGCGATGAAGTCCCGCACCAGCCGGGCCGCTTCCGGGTCCAGGCCGCTGGTCGGCTCGTCCAGGAAAACCAGGCCAGGTTCGTGCAGTAAAGCCCGAGCGAGGGCCAGCTTCTGTTTCATGCCTTTGGAAAAGCTGCCGGTCAGATCCTGACGCCGCTCCCACAGGCCGAGCAGCCGCAAATATTTCTCCACCTGGCCGGACACATCGGCTACCTCGTACAAGCGGGCAAAAATAGCCAGGTTCTTCTCGGCGCTCAGCCGGTCGTACAGGCCGGGACTTTCGGTCAGCAGGCCCACCGAGCGGCGGATGGCCGTATTGTCCCGGCCGATTGCCAGGCCGTTGACCCAGGCTTGGCCAGCTGTCGGCCCGATCAAGCCGGCCAGCAGGCGCACGGTCGTGGTTTTGCCGGCCCCATTTGGCCCCAGGAAGCCAAAGACCTCGCCCGCCTGTACCTCCAGGTTGAGCTGAGCGACGGCCAGGATAGCGGGCCGGTCTTTACCGCCGGGAAATTGTTTGGTCAGATTATCAGTTCTAATCATTCGTCAATGTAACGGCTATCTTCCAGCCGTTGGATAAAATCATCATCAGGCCCAATACGCGAGGCGGGCGGAGCAGGTGTTCCCGGCACGGGCGGCAATGCAAGCGGCGCTGCCTCAGCCTGGCGTGGCCGGAGGTAGAAGAGGATGGCTAAACTGGCCAGGGCGAATAGGGCCAGCAGCCCCTCGGTAACATAAATTCCCCAGGTTTGGAGGCTAAAGACGCTCACCCCATCGGCCAGGGTATGCCAACCGATGGCGGCAAACAGCCACAGCAGGTTACGCCGGGTGAAAACCTGCAAAACCATGACCGCCAGGGCCAGGTGCAGGCACAGGGCAAATACCCGTTCGAGCGCGCCCAGCAGGCTGGCATACCACGGCGCGGCCCAATAGGCGGCCAGTTGCTGCTGAACCTGGGGCAGTTGAGCTGGGGGGATGACCGTCGTCAGGTCGAGGTTACGGAGCGCGGCCAATTGGATAAAGGCCAGGCCGGCCAGCCCGCCGAAGATCATCGCTTCGATGCCGCCGTGACCTGCGCCAAATAAGACCGCCTCCCGCCAGGTCCGGGCCGACTTGATCCAGAAACGGTAAACCAGGTAGCGGGCCAGGCTCTCGGTCAGCCCGGCGGTCAGGCCGAGCACGGTCGCGTTAAAGACAAGCAGATAAGCGGTTGGCGGATGGGGCAACACACCTTGCTGGAACAACGCGGTCAACCCCAGATTGAGCGGCAGGTGAACCACCTGGGCCGCCACGAAGGTCGCCGCCCCGATCCAGAACAAACGCCAGCCCAGCTTAAACCGGCGGGTCAGACCTACGGCCAAGATCAGGGGCAGGGCGAGCATCAGCAGGGCGTTGAGAGGATAGGTCAGGTACAACATCGTTATATCTGCCGGGGATTTTTCCTTACCTGGTACATATTCTCCTGTCAGTCAAGGGAAAGGGAAGTACAGGCGCTTGCCAGGCTTCAATTTGGGGAAGTATAGGCTATTGTAGCCAAATTACCAAATAGGTTATACTTCCTCAGGCCTGTCTTTGAACAACTGGCTGCCCCGTTGAACTGCCTGCCGGCCAAACCGCTCCCGCAGTTCATCCAGCACCGGCTGCAAGCGGCGAGTTTGCTCCTGTTCGGGGTCGGCCCATAGCCCCAACTGGTAAGCCGCTGTCTCCAGGCCGCTCACCCCAATGCCAATCAAGCGCACCCGCTTGCCTGGCGGCCAGTGTTTCTCGAACAACTGCAAGGCCGCAGCGTAGATGTCGTCGTCCAGGTTAGTTGGCTGCTCCAGGGTGACCTGCCGGGTCAAGGTGGTGAAGTCGGCCCAGCGTAATTTGAGCTTGACCGTCGTCCCGCTCAAGCCCTTCCGTCGCAGGTGGTAGCCCACCTGCTCGGACTGGCGGCGCAGCGTCTCGTGTAGGCTGGGACCATCGGTAACATCTTTGGCAAAGGTGACTTCCTGGCTGATGGATTTGGTCTCATGTTCGGTCACCACTAACCGTTCGTCGAGGCCTTTGGAATGGCGGGCTAAAGGGTGTCCACCACCTGGTATACATCGAATGAATCGAGTGCCAGCATAATACTCAAAAACAATCTCTGTATAATGCTAGAGTTAGACGACCCTGGTGGAATTTACACCGTAACCAGCCCCGATGTGCCCGGCCTGGTCACAGAAGGCAGTACCCCGAAGAAATAGCCCGCAATGTGCAGGAAGCCCTGGAAGTGTCAATGTCGGGCTGGCAACAGTATGGGGTAGAAATCCCCCCGGCCTTGCGAAGTCCGAAACCACCCAAAGTGATCCTCCTGCATTCAAATTAGCCCTTCTCAAAACGGAATAAAATCACTGATCGTTGTCCCCAAGTTAAGGTCAAGGTTCGGTTGACGCTTAACTACTGAGTAGCAGCGTCAATCTCATCCGAGTTCAATGTTACATTGAATGTGTCTCGGCTGAGTAGTGAATCATAAGCATACGGCGATTGATGCCGGAAATATGTGTTATACAACTCGGCGTAATGCCCGCCTTGAGCCATCAGGCCGGCGTGATGGCCCTCTTCGATGATGCGGCCGTGGTCCATCACGATAATCCGGTCGGCGGTTTTGACCGTAGAGAGGCGATGGGCGATGACGACGGCGGTGCGGTCGCACATCACCGCCTCCAGGCCCTCTTGAATTTGGGCCTCGGTAAAGGGGTCAACGCTGGCTGTGGCTTCGTCCAGGAGAAAGATGGCCGGGTCTTTGAGCAGCACCCGGGCCAGGGCGACCAATTGCCGCTGGCCCAGCGATAGATTGGCTCCCCGTTCCCCCACGTCGGTGTCAAGGCCGTAGGGCAAGTCGGCCAGCCAATCACCGCCGCTGATGCCCAGCGCCGCCCGGTGTACCTGCTCGTCGTCGGCGCCGGGCCGGCCATAACGAATGTTCTCGGCCACCGTAGTGGAGAATAGAAAGGGGGTTTGCGAAACTAACCCCAGGTGTTGGCGATATTGCCGCAGGTCCAGGCGGCGAATATCCCGGCCATCGATCAGGATTTGGCCGCCCTGAAACTCATAAAAGCGGGTCAGCAGCTTGATGAGGCTGCTTTTGCCCGCGCCGGTGTGCCCTACCAGGGCAATCGTCTCACGCGGAGCAATAGTCAGCGAGAAATCGGGCAGGACAATTTCATTTTGGTTGTAGCTGAAGTAAACATGGCGAAATTCGACTTCGCCGCCAGAAGACGGACGGCTGACGGCTGACGGCTGACCGCCGGAAGACATCGTTGTTAGCGGTGTTGCGGCGTTGGTTGGTGGTAACTCCTTTGTATAGGCGGGTGGATCGATCGATTCGTTAGCCAGTTGGATGACCTTGGGTTCGGCGTCGATCAGGGCAAAAACCCGCTCGGCAGCAGACAGGCCGTCCTGGAATTGGCTCCAAAAGGAGGCAATCCCCAGCATGGGGAACCAGAAAAAGCCGACCGCCTGCATAAAGAGATACCACTCGCCAGGGCTGACCAGGCCGCTGCGGCTGGTCAAACCGCCGGCATAAATAAGCAACCCTACCCCCAGTCCGGAGGACGCGCCGACGATAGGAAAAATCGTATTGAGGGTCAGGCCGCGCCGCAGCCCGGTTCGATAGCCCTGCTGGTTGTTGTGGATGAAAGTATCATAGATAGCCTGCTCCTGCCGGAAACTCTTGGCCACCATGATCCCGCTAATCGATTCCTGAATCTGGGCATTGATGGTGGCCGTAACCCGCCGGGCATCCAGGGTAACCCGCCGGGCAATGCGGCGAAAGCTCAAAGCCAGAAAAACCGCTACAGGCGCAAAGGCCAGCAGCAGCAGGGTCAGCCACATATTGATCCTGAACAACCAGACAGCCAGCAGCATCACCAGCACCACCTGGCTGAGCAGGTTGGTGGATAGTGTGACGACTTCGGAAAAATCCTGGGTGTCGGAGGTGATCCGGCTGACAATTTTGCCGGAAGGATGCTCGTCAAAAAAGGAGAGGTCGTGGCCGACGGTCGCGCCAAAAACGTCCTCGCGCAGTTTGAGCACCACATTACCCACCACCCGGGCCAGGAGGTATTGCTGGACGAAGTTGAAACCCCAGGACATTGCGCCCAGCAGAAAGACTCCGCATGTCAGCAGCAAAATGGCCGAGGTAGTGGCGTTATTTGCCAGCAGGTCAAGCGCCCATGAAATGAGGATGGGACCGCCTGAGCCGGCAACCGCGCTCAACGAAATCGCCAGGGCCACGACCAGCATACGCCCGGCGTAGGGCCGGAAGTAGCTCATAATCCGCCGCAGTAATTCACTATCTCGATAGGTGCGATCGTAAGCCTCGGTCTCGAGGCCATCCATAATGAAGCCCATCGTTCCTCTGGAAGTAGGCAGTAAGGAGTAAGGAGTAGGGAGGTGTTATTGACGGCGTTCCGTACTGCTAATGAGGCCGTTGAGCAAGCGCCCTACTCTATCTGCCTGAATCATAAAATCGTCGTTGGACAAAATATATTCCAAATCTTTTGATAAGATAAAAAAGTATTTCAATTCTTCGAGAGAACCCTCGGCCATATTATAGAAACGGATTTTTTCCTGAAGTCCCCGTCGCTTGAAACCTTCCGCTATGTTGGCCGGGATTGAAACTGCTGCCCGGCGCATCTGCGAAACTAAACCAAATCGTTCATCACCTGGAAACTCTTTCGTAACTCGATAAACCATTAACACCACCCTATGTGCTTCTTTCCAGGCTTCTAACTGTTGAAAATGTAAAACCTTTTCCATACTTCCCCCCCTCCCTACTGCCTACTCCCTACTCCCTACTGCTCATATCGGGAAAAAATCTTCTGATAATCCACACACCGCGCCAGCAACTCCTCATGGGCGCCCTGATCCACCAGTTCGCCCCGGCGGAGCACCAGGATATGGTCGGCCCAGCGAATCTGGCTGAGACGGTGAGTGATCAGAAAGGTGGTCCGCTCCCGGCTGATGCGGCGCATGGCCCGTTGAATCTGGTCTTCGGTGGCGCTGTCAACCGCGCTGGTGCTGTCGTCGAGGATCAAAATAGCCGGGTTAGTCAAAAAGGCGCGGGCAATGGCGATACGCTGGCGCTGGCCGCCGGATAGGGTCACACCTCGCTCGCCGACCTCAGTCCGGTACCCCTGGCTAAAGCCGGTAATAAAATCGTGGGCCTGGGCCTGGCGAGCGGCCTGCTCGATAGCCTCCGGGGTGGCGTCGGCGCAGCCAAAAGCAATATTCTCGGCCAGGCTGCGGGAGAAGAGAAAAATATCCTGCTCGATGGTTGAAATCTGCGAGCGGAGCGACTCCAGGTTCCAATCGCGCACATCCACCCGGTCAAGGTAAACCCGGCCACTGCCGGCGTCGAAAATACGATTAATGAGCCGGGTCAAGGTCGTTTTGCCGGAGCCGGTCTGCCCCACAATAGCGACGGTCTGGCCCGGCTCGATCTTGAAGCTGATATTTTTGAGCACCGGCACGCCGTTGTAACTAAAGCTGACATTTTCAAAGACCACTTCGCCCAGCATGGGCTGGGTCAAACCCGCTTTATTTTGATCCAACTCGGTTTCGGTGTTGATGATGTTTAAAATACGTTCGGCGCTGGCCCGCCCCAACTGGACCAGGTTGAAAGAAAAAACGGAGATAAAGGTGACAAAGCGGAAAACATTCATAAGGCCCATAAAGGTGACGACCTCGCCCAGGCTCAAGCGGCCCGCCTGCCACATCAGCAAAGCGTGGAAAAAACCTACGGCCCAGGCCAGGCTGAACATGAGCATAGGCAGGTAACGCGCCTGGATTATACCCTGGCGGACAAAATAATCGCGGAAGGCGCCGGCATTTTGGATGAATTTATCCCACTCATAACGCTCCTGCACATTGGCTTTGACTGTTTCGATGCCGCTAATAGCTTCGGCCAACCCGGCGTTCATCCGGCCAAACTGCTCGCGCATGGCAATGCTAACCGGCTTGAGCTGGCGGTTGTAGTCAATAATGGTCAGGGTGAAAAGAATCAGGAAGAGGAGAGGGGTGAAGAGCAGCTCCAGGCGTAAGCGTGCAATCAAGATGACCGGCGCTACCACCCCCATAAGTGAGTCGACGATGAGGCTCAGGCCGGGGCTGAACATAACGTTCAGGGCGCGCACATCGTTGGTGGCGCGAGCCATAATGTCGCCCACCCGCTGGCGACCGTGAAAGGTTTGGCTTTTGCCCAGCAAATTGACATACAGTTCATCACGGGTATCGCGCTCGATGCGTTGGGCCAGGAATTCACCGCAATAGTTGCGAGCCAGGCCGGTTAACCCCTGGCCCAGAGCAGTGCTCGCCGCACTCAGGGCCAACCACAGCAACGCCGACGTCTGCCAGCCGGAGGTGGTAATCAAGTCAAAAGCCCGGCCCACAAAAACCTGGATGTAGCTGTAAAACAGGTTGTTGAACAGCGCCGCCAGCAGCATCCCCAGCGGCAAGAGGGGGTAACGCAGCACATGGGAAATCAGCCAGCGCACAGGGCTGCGGCGATTGTAGGGATAGGCATGGGCTACGGTAAACTCTTTTTTCGACATAAACGCCTTATCAATAAAAAACCTACCGGGATGCGGCAGGTTCACGGTAAAGATTAAGCCGGGTTATGACAGGAAGAATCAACTCGATTTTGTTAACCGGTAAAATATAGCATGGCGATTCGGGATTGGTCAAATCAAAGTAACTCCGATTTGACAAAAGGTCAAAACCTGTGTATATTATATATGTAATCCAGATGTGTATAACATGGGGGTACTTCGATGAAACGCGTTCAAATCATTCTTGAAGAGTGGCACCACCAATGGCTGGCGGAAGAGGCAGAACGGCAATCGGTTAGCATGTCGGGGCTGTTGCGACAATTGCTTACTGAAGCCATTGAACGCCGCCAGGCCCAGGGGTGGGCCGATGACCCCTTATGGGGTATTATTGGCCTAGGCGAAGGCCCCGCCGATGGCATCACCAGCGAAAATCTTGACCAATTTCTGTATCGGACCGATTGGCAAAATCGTCCTTTCTTAAAGGTAGCTGAAGATGACCCCAGTGATCGCTGATACCAGTGGTTTGTATGCCCTGGTAGACCGCCTGGACCCGCACCATGCTGCAGCAGCGGCTTTTCTCAAAAATCACGCAGCGGCCGGCAGCCTGCTGGTTTCAAATCATGTTTTTGATGAGACCATGACCCTGGTCAAAGCACGGCTGGGCAAACAAGTGGCTTTACAATTGGGCCTGCGGCTGCGCAACAGCCGTTTTGTGGAGATGGTGATTTTTTCGTTCCCGGAGGAACAGGAAACCTGGCGGATTTTCTGCCACTATACGGATAAGGCGTGGAGTTATACCGATTGCGCCTGCCTGGCCCTGGCCCGGCAGCGTAAGCTGCAGCATGCTTTTAGTTTCGATCACCACTTCACTCAAATGGGGTTATCGAAAATTCCGTAACT
>CAZUNT010000280.1:0-8036 GCA_964622215.1 uncultured Caldilineaceae bacterium | reverse complement strand
GGTTTAGTCGTTTTTGGTTCCCCAACCTCTTTTTGTTGCTCTCATTTGGCCTGCTGGTGGGCTGGTCGCCATTGTCTGGAGCCTCGGCCAACCCTTCCTCCATCCCCATGTCCGTATCAGGCAGCCAGGTGCGTTATAATGCTGATTTTGGAGCAATGCGGATTACAGCCGAGGCGACGGGGATGACCTATGAATTTATCGCCCTGGGTGGTATCGTAGTAGATACCTACTCACAAGTGGGGGGCTGTCCCTCGCCGTAGGGGGAGGGTTGCTGCTTTTCTCCATTGAACAACTTGATTAACCCCCCCAAAAAGCGCAGCAGGATCAGGGCGTAGAGGATGAGGAGCAAGAGGTAAAAACGCGGGTCGCCCCACAGGGAAGGTTTATTTTTGACCAACTGCTGGCCCAAAATTGCCAACTTCTCGTTGACAGAAAGCGCGTAGCAGGTGCGGAAGGTTATATCTGCCGGCACGGGCACAGGCCCAAGAAAGGCTGTACCGGCGGTATAGGCGTCTCGTTCAATTCCACCTACGGTAATGGCGTTTCCATCGGTTGATTGAGGCGATTCGAGAGCAATGAGGTAGGTTTTGCCGGCAGAGTCGGGCATGGGGGGGAAAGTAAACGTACGCCAACTCTGGTCGCTGACGGCGGCGGCGTTAAAAGTAGTCCGGTAAACTTCCAACCCCTGGAGAGGATTGTCACTGTTTTCCGGGACTGCCAGTAAGCGTAGAGTAACATCGCTGCTGTTTTTGCGGCCATAGGTTTGCAAGAGCAGGTCAATCCGGTTGAGATCAGGCCGAGGCGCGATAAAACTTTGCCCAATGATCCGTTCACCGGCGACTTGTTGGGCGATAGTGGGAGCAACATTATTGTTAATCAGTTGTCCTTCACAGGCAAGCTGATCAAAGAAAGAAGTGATGATGGCTCCCAAACCGGCCAAAGCGAAAACCAATAGGCTGATGAGGGCGAGTTTTTTTGGCAATATCAAGATTTTTTGCTCAATACTTTGAGTAGAAAAAAGGAATGATGTAATTAAACAAAACCAGCGAGTCGAACAGGCTTAGCCCAACGGTTAAAACCAGTAGGCCAAAGGTGCGCCAGCCGGACGGAATGAGTTGCCGCCAACCCAGCATTAAAAACAGCGAGATAGGAACAATCACCGGGTAGATAGAGCGCCCCTGGCGATAGACAATGCTCTGGGTGGCTGCATTCCAAACCAGCAAGGTGGCAATAGAGATAATCACTGCTACAACCAAAATCAATAGAGCGCGGATTTGTGGTTGCCGTTGCTGGGCATAAAATAATCGCCATTTTGTAACCAGCAGGACCAGCAGCCCCACCAATGATAAAAGGCAACTCGCCAGGAGAAGCTGGTACCAGCAGGGGTGTAACTGGAGGATCATCCAGCCCGGATAAGCCCAAAAACTGCGAAACAGATCTACCGGTACAATAGGGTCCAGGTAAAAAAAGCTGCCGCTTGTCACTAAAGACCCCCCTGAAGCCAGCAGCAATTTTAGCCGTTGGGGGGCGAAATAGTAAATTAGCCCGGCCAGGAGAGCACCACCAGGCAGCAGCCAGTACCAGCGCCGCCGGTATCCCCACAGGTAAAATAGGCCGATACTGCCCATAGCCAAAGGTAGAAAATAAGCAGTGGCCTTAGTCCACATGGCCGCCAGGGAGAAGCCCAGGATAGCCAAAATCTTCCAGACCGAAAAGCCTCGCATAACGCCCGTTACCATAAAATAAAGGGCTGCGGTAGCCAACAGTTCGGCCAGGTTGCCATTATTGACTGTAGACAGCATGTGGGTGTGCTGCGGGTTAAACAGGATAAGCAGCGGCGTCCCTAAGACCAGGAAGATGTCATTGGGAAAAATGGTTTGGACGATAAGATAGGCCAGAAAAATCACCCCTAAATTCATCAGCACGGTGTTAAGCCGGACCAGGTAAAGTTGGAGCGTAATATCCTGGTGGGGAACAAAAAACAAGGGTAGAGCCATGACGGCATAAGCCGGACGGCTGCCGTATAACCCGCCATAGGCTTCATGATAAAGGGCAATATATTGTCCGAGGGAGTTGGGGGCATAGGTTGATCGAGAAGCATCTAAAAAATCCCAATAACGGAAGGTAAACAGCGATTGACTCAGTTTGTCATACCAGGCCGGCTGATTTTGCGAGGTACTGTTCCAATCTGCGGCGTTCAGGGCAGCTCTGGCGCGCTCAAAGTGAGCCGATTCGTCAGGCGCTTGCCAGGGGGGAACCACTGTGGCATAAATAAGCCCTCGCACTAAGGCCAGGGCCACCAAAGCGTAGAGGATTGATTTGGCAGCGGTCATTTGAAGTTAATAAGCTCCCCGCCGGTCAAAAACGGCTTTGACCGTACGCCATATAATTTGAATGTCGAGCCAGAGCGAGTAATGCTTGATATAGTACAAATCCTCTTCGGTATGCAGATGCATCATTTTATCGGCCCGGCCATTCACCTGCCACCAGCCGGTTAACCCTTGAGGCACTTCAAAGCGTTTGCGCTGCCAGGGTTCGTAGCGGTCAACCAGCCAGGGCAGCTCGGGACGGGGCCCCACCATGCTCATATCACCTTTGAGGATGTTGATAAATTGGGGTAATTCGTCTAGACTGGTGTGGCGCAAAAGTCGACCAAACCGGGTGACGCGCGGGTCATCGTAAAATTTGTGGATGGGTAGCCCGTCAATAGTAAGCCGGGTTAGCTCGTTCTGCCGGGCTTCAGCATCATGAATCATCGTGCGGAATTTGTACATTTTGAAGATCCGGCCATTTTCGCCGACACGTTCCTGGGTGAAGATGATGGGGCCAGGTGAGTCTAACTTGATACCCAGGGCGATCAAAACCATAAGAGGCAGGCTTACAATGAGACAGACGCCGGCAACCAACAGGTCGAAGAGTCGCTTGATCAAACGCTGAAATGGATCCAAGGCCGGTTCGCGCAGGGTGACCAGGGGCATACCCCCCAGGTCTTCCACTTCGGAGCGTAGAAAAACCAAATCCATAAAGTTGGGCATAACCCGCACGTTGACCTTGAGGGGCTGCAAGGCTGCCACTAAGTTGGCCAGTTTGTCGTGAGCATAGCGGGGTAGGGTGAAGATGATTTCGTTGATGTCTTGCTCTTGCGCTGTGGCCACAGTCCGCTCCAGAGGGCCAAAATGTGGATAACTCAACGTATTGGCTTTTGGGTTGTCGTCCATAAAACCGATGAGTTTAAGGCCGGTCCAACTGTGTTTAACCACCATCTCGGCTACCTGGCGGCCAGCAGAGCCGGCTCCGACAATCAGTACCCGGCGGGCGCCGTAACGTTTCTCGCCGAAAAAGCGCATTACCAGCCGGAAGGTAGCTCGATAAACGAGCAGCAGAATCAGGCTGATCAGAGCAAAAGAGATAACCTGCAAGCGGGAGATGTCGCGGAAGGAGAAATATAGCGTCCCGGCAAAGGCCAGGGTTGTAGCGGCATGGGCAGCGATGAGCCGCTGCACTTCATCCAGGGGCCGGAGATTTTTTTGGAGATTGTAGACGTCGAGGAGGACAAAACCAACAACCCAAACAACCAGGGCCAGTATAAAAACCGGCCACTCAGGCCAGGCCGCGGCGGGAGAGAGGGGTTTGCCGAACTCCAGGTAGGGACGCAGCCAACTGGCTACCCCCAGAGCCAGCAGAACGGTAAATATATCGCCTAGAAGCAAAACTAAACTGAGGCCGGCCCGCCTGAACATTGGAGTGCTCCTGCTATACCTAATCAGCCTGCAAAGGTTGTCAAACTTTCCCTTTACCAAAGGCCATTTTAGCACTATTTCATGGAGAAAACAAAACTATAGGGCTATCGCATACTAATCCTTGAGATGTTCTTTGAGAACCCGGTATAAAAAGAGGGGATTACCGACCAGGTAACGCTGCCACAGCCGTTTGGGTTCGGTTATCAGGCGGGCCAGCCACTCCAGGCCATGATCGGTCATCCAGCGAGGGCCGCGATAGACCTGGCCGGTGTAAAAATCAAGGCAGGCGCCCAACGGTAAGAACACTTTAGCCTCAACCCGCTGCAAATTATCCCGAATCCAGGCTTCCTGGAGAGGCATCCCAAAACCTATGTAAAGAATGTCAGGCTTAAATGTGTTAATCTGGGCGATGACCCCATCATTTTCCGGGCCGGTTTTAGCAAAAAAACCGTGATGGGTAGCCACCCGCAGACCAGGCGCAGCGTTTTGCAACTTGCGGGCAGCGGCTTCGGCTACGTCCGGCCGCCCGGCCAGCAAAAACAGCGACAGTTGGCGCTGCCGGCAGCATAGGGCAAGCCTTTCGATCCAATCGGGGCAGGTGGAGCGATGTTCGGCCTTAATCGCCTGCCCGGTTAACCTGGCTCCCAGGGCCACGCCAAAACCATCGCAAAAGACCAGGTCCGCTTGATTGAGGAAATCTCGATACCAGGCTAACTCATAGGCCAAATTCATCGCGTGAGTGTTGACATTGGCAATGATGGTCTTGCGGCCAGAGGGGGCCTGGGCCGACTCCAGGATGGCTTGCAGGAGTTGGTCAACGGTGAGGGCGTGAAAGCGGATGCCGAGAAGGGTGAATCTATCAAATTGCTTCACACTTGGTTCTGCTGGCGGTTTCATAAATAGATAGATATTGTTGCTGAACTACTTCGATAGCGAAACGTTTGCTAGCCAAAAAACAGGCGAGAGCCATCTGGCGTAATTCTTTAGGATTTTCGGCTATCTGGAAAATAGCTTCCGTCAGGGTGTTGAGATTTCCGGGCGATACCAAAAAACCTGTTTTCCCATGGTCTACCAATTCTGGAATACCCCCCGTACGGGTGGCAATAACCGGGAGGCCATAGGCATAAGCCTCAATAACGACAATGCCAAAAACTTCTGGCCACACCGACGGCAGAACCAGGATGTCGCTTTTTTCCAATAAAAGAGATTTGACGTTATTAAAAACAGGACCGTGAAAAGTTAACTGAGGATGCTGACCGTACTGTTTTTGCAAGGCAGCCGTCTGTGACCCCCAGCCGGCAATGTCCAGATGCAAATGGGGAAATCGAGTCGCGCCCCGAACAAAGGCCTCACACAAAAGGTCGACGCCTTTAGTTGTCTCTAAACGTCCTAAGTAAAGCAGGCGAAGTTGTTGAGGATTACTATTCGCTTTTATGGTTGTTAATCGGGCCTGTTGTTGTTCCAGCTGGCTGGTGGTAAAGCCATGAGAGTTAGGTACAATATCTTTTTTGATTGATTGAAAGAAACCATGCTGCTGAAAGGTATCTAACACATACTGGCTGGGAGCTGTGACAGTAGTTAAAGTGTGGGCCAATCTGGCGCGTAGCTGTTGGTAAGGGCGCAAGAGCCAATTTCCCTCCCTGGCCCATGCCCCGACCTGTCCGCTTAAGGTCCCTTCTGGACTCATCAGTTCATAGTCATGGCAGGTTTGAACGATGGGGCCAACCCCAACGCTGCGGGCAGCCGCCCACACCGCCGGCGACAAGCCCCGTAACTTATGCACATGCACCAGATTGGGTTGCTCTTTGAGCAAGATAGAGCGTACTGTTTGAAAAACAAAGGGATTCCAGGTATCAGCGATTTGCCAGAGGGCTTTTTTCCAGACGGGCTGTGACTCTTTGTGGCCGATCCAGTAGAGGTTTTGCGGACAGAAACGATAGATGGTCAGATTGCCCATCTGTTCAACGCAGAGCTGGCGTTTGGCATGGGTGGTAATCACAACCACCTGGTATCCTTGTTTAAGCAGACCTTCAGCCAGCATACGGACGGCTGCGGCCGCTCCACCACCCGACTCAATCTCGAATAGGAAGGATACCAGAGCAATCTTCACCGCTTATCCTCGTTCATACCCGTCTTGAGGCTACAAAAATTCGAGTTAGATGATATATATCTTCTGGCTTTGAGGCAAGAACTACATTGTTAACTGGGAGTAAGTCAGCTTGCGGGGCGATAATCAGGCCAACTGCGGATAAATCGTGAAGCCATCCCGGAGTTAGGAGGTCATCAGGCCCGATCCAACAAATGAGGGGCCAATTATTCTCTTGGGCGTGAGCGCTAAGTTCAACATTCAGTTGAGAGATATGGATAAGGCCGGCCTGGGTTAATTCAGGCGGGAAAGGGAGGAGACCGGTAATCAGCCTAAACTCCAGGGGAGGTACAGCCCGCTTATCAGGCTGAAGGTTTGCCATCAGGCTGGCTGTACGTTCATCTACCGCAACTACCACCGGCTGGTGTAAATTTTGTTGAAACTTTTGCTCTCTTTGCATCAGCCAGCGTCGTTGGCGGCTGATACGAGGTTTCATTTGAGCGCTCATGCTGTGCACATGAACCCGGTAAGCATAGAGGGGTTGGCGGTCGCCCAGATGTCTGATCTGGAAAAAATTATTGATCCGCATCCAGTAGTCGAAATCCTCAGACCCTTCCAGGGCCGGGTTGTAATCCCCGATAAGTGGATATAAGAGACGGCGATACATAAAACATGGTCCCACCACACACTCAAAGCCGATATTCATACGCTCCGGTTCATGTTTGAGCCGCACAGCCGAGGTGCCCACCTCACCGCGCATAAAAATGGCATCGGCATCTTTGATGGGTTGGCCGGCATCGTCAATCAGTTCAAAATCGGCGTAAACCAGGGCTACCTCCGGTTGGGCCTGGAGATAATTCACCAGCCGTTCAAGCTGCTGGGGGTGCATCAGGTTATCCCCTGAAGTCCAGGTGAAAAATTCCCCCTTTGCTTCACGGAAACCCCGGTTAAGCGCAGCGGGTAAATGTTGATTGGGCTGGTTAATGATAGTAACGTGGGGCTGGTGAGCATAGCGCTCTAAGACCTGACCGGTGTCGTCGGTAGAGCCATCGTTGACCACAATTAATTCCCAATCCAAGTATGTCTGCTCCAGAACACTGTCAATTGAGGCCGCCAGGGTGCCGGCCTGATTATAAACCGGCAAGACTATACTGACCAAACCTGCCCGGCCAGGACCATAATAGGACAAATTCTCCGCCAGGTAAGCGCCGGCCCGGCACCAGGACCGCCGCCGCCGCCGGTATTGCATCTCCCAGACCCACAGGATAAGCTTTAATTGCCATTTATATGGAAGATGCCAAAAGATCTGTCTCAGTGGGCTGGAGGGGGTATAGATAAGCTGTTCAAGCATAGGTAAAATTGAGCAAGATTTCTACAATCCGCCGGGCCGCCTGACCATCGCCATAAGGGTTAACGGCCCTGGCCATTTGAGCATGGGCTTCAGGATCGTCTAACAGGCGGCTGGCGGTGCTTACAATTCGCGCTCGATCCGTGCCGACCAATTTGGCCGTACCCGCCTCAATCGCTTCCGGCCTTTCCGTTGTCTCGCGCAGCACTAAAACAGGCACACCTAAACTTGGCGCTTCTTCCTGAATACCGCCCGAATCGGTTAAAATAAGGCTGCTGTGTTTCATCAATTGAACCAAAGGCAGGTAATCCAGCGGCTCGATGAGAGAGATATTCTCCTGTTGGCCTAAAATTTCATGGACGGGCGCTTGTACATTGGGATTAAGGTGAACCGGGTAAACAAAGTGATATGCCTGTTGGTAATGTTGAGCTAAATCCCGGATAGCCAGGCACAGGTTTCTGAACGATTCGCCAAAGCTTTCCCGGCGGTGAGCCGTAATCAAAACCAATTGCTTACCCTGGGGAATATTGACCAGCGGGCCACTTAACCAGTCATAGTCTCTAGCAGCCACCTGTAACAGAGCGTCAATCACGGTATTGCCGGTGACATGGATGAGTTCAGCCGGTACGCTTTCGCGTAATAAATTTTGCCGTGACCACTCGGTTGGAGCAAAGAACAAGTCGGCGATAACATCAGTGACCCGGCGATTGATTTCCTCCGGGAAAGGCTGGTACTTGTCGCGGGTGCGCAGCCCGGCCTCCACGTGGCCGACTTTAACCCGATGATAAAAAGCCACCAATGAGGCGGCCATAACGGTGGTTGTATCACCCTGTACCAAGATCCAATCCGGCTGAACCTCCTG
>CAZUNT010000279.1:0-8038 GCA_964622215.1 uncultured Caldilineaceae bacterium | reverse complement strand
TTGGGAGGTACCTATTTTACCATACCTACCTGTCTTATTGTGAATTAACTCTACTATGAACGGTAAAAGTAACTTTCGATGAGAAAAAACCACTATATCCGTCAAGGGTTATATCTAACTCTTGACCAAAAAGACTGATCGTTTCACCTTCTTTTACCTTTACAGTGATAGGTGCTCTTGCAGTTGCCGTAGTAGCTAATTTGTTAAAATCATCTGCTACAACTGTTGCTGTTTTAGAAACACCAGTGGCTTCATTGACGGTTGTTTTATAATCACTAGAGAGTGAGGTTGCGGTAGCCGCCAACCCGTTAAAATTATCTGTCACTTCTGTTGCAATTTTAGAAACACCAGTGGCTTCATTGGCGATTGTCTTATAGTCCCTAGACATTGCGGTTGTCGTAGCCGCTGCCCCTTCGACCATAGCTTGCTGAGTCGCTGTAAAACTGACTTGTTGGGCTACCATTCTTTCAATGAGGGCAGACTGTTTTTCCTCCGCCTTTCTAGCTATCCCGGTGGCTTCATATTGAAGTGTCTCCACTTTCTTTTGTAACTCACTTATTTCAACATTGGCTATTTCCGGTAATATCATTACCGTCAAGATAATAGCCAGTACAATGACGACAGCTAAAAATATCACTGTGAAGAAGATAGTGCGTTCACGCATACTTTTCTCGAATATCTCAGTTTTCCTAAGGTAACAGAAATGGTAACACTGACTATATAGACACCATAGGAAGCAATTAGTTGTTCCACTATTCAACGGTTGTAAACTCGGTGGAACGATCCGTGATTATACTTACGTTAACCTACCCATTTTTTACAGAAAATCCGCAAACTCGCGTAACATCTCTTCTGGTAGGTCGTCTTTATATCGCTTCAGGCGGGAAGTTTATCCCAACGTATCCGGCTTCACTCATTGTACAATCTTTCACCATTCTATCATGAGTCCTGGTTCACTGCAATGGGGAAAATAAAAGCGACTGAATCTGGTATAGTTAGTCTCGACAAGGGCGATTATTTGATCCGTACACACACAAGGAGGCCCCAGATTGATACAGGGACTTCCTTTTTGAAATGATTACTAGCTGATACTGTCTTCCTAACTCAGGAAATGATCGGTACATTTAGTAAGGCTGTTCCAAGAAAATAATTACCAAATTTTTCAGTGGACATCATTATTTTCTGCCATCACCCTGCTAAACCTTACTCAAAAGGTTCGGAGGTCGTAGTAAAAAAAAGGCAGAGTGAATAGGCACTTGGGCTTTTACATCGATAAAAAATTGTCGATAAGGCCGCAAAAACGGTGGTACTGAACGCGAATCGGACATAAATCGAAGATTTTTAGACAAAATCAGAAATTCAAAATGTTTTTGGGAATACGAAATTAAGGAGGCGCTTAAAACAGCGTTCCAGGGGAGGGTAATGCGGTTGCCGCCAAACCTATGTGACCTCGAGTGCCCTATAGCGTTCCGACAACGCCAGGTCTCTGCTCTCGTGCGCCCGTCAGGTTGGCCCGGTTGGTCTTGACTGACCCAGCAGGCCCTATAACGTTCAGACAACGCCAGGTCTCTGCCCGCTGAGCCAGCGAGATGACTCCCCGTAAGCATAGTTAAAAGCACCATTTTTGTCAACCGCTCCTGACCCCTTATTCCCTACTTCTTACTCCCTACTCCCCGTCAGGGGCACATTTTCTGGGCGTAGTCCCAGAAAATGGCTAGCACCTTATCAATTAACTTCTTGTACATTGAGCAAGAAGTTTAACACAGAGAGCACAAAGGATGCACAGAGGAACACAGAGAGAGTTTCTTGGTGATCTTTGTGAAATTCTTTGTGACCTCTGTGGTTAATTTGCCCTATTTGGCTCTGGCTCGTTCAGGTTAGGGTGGTTTCGCCAACTTTGAAATTCGTTTCGTAAAAGCCTACTGGAGGGCAACGAGTTTCACCAATTACGAAAAATAATTAGGGTAATTAATGGTCCTGAGTCGGGTTATATATGCAATCTTACCCCCACGACCGCAGACCGCAGACTGCCGACCGCCATAATTCACCCTGTGCCCCGTCTTTTCGGCGGTCAGCGGTCGACGGTCGGCGGTCAGGAATACTCAATTTGGGGTAGCCTGAGTAGTTACGTGGTAACTACTTTTTACGCCGCATAAAAAAGAGACCGGCCACCAGCAGCCCTACAAATAACAGGCCCCCCAGGCACACCAAACACAAACCAACCGAAACGATAAGGCCAAGCACTGCGCTGCCTTCTGCCTCTTCCGCTTGAGTGGGCGGTTCCGGTAGGCCGGTCTGGCCGGGAAGACCTACTTCAATCGGCGGGCGCGGGGTGGAGGTGGGGAAGATTTCGGCTATCTCGGTAGGTGCGGCTTCTTCAGTTGGAACCCGAGTTGCTTCGTGTTCGGTCAACACCGGCGTTTCGCCAGGCTCAACCTCGGTAGTAGCTGGAGTCTCTTCCGCCGGTGCAGTCTCAGTAGCCGGTTGGCCCAGGCTCAGCCGGCCCGCGCCGAAGGCATTATCTGGCCCAGGCTGCCCCAGGTCTTTCGAATGTTCTTGCAGAAAGGCGGCCAGATCGTCGGGAGAGGCGCCTGGAAAGGCTTGCAGAATAAGCGCCGCTGCCCCGGCCACATGGGGCGTAGCCGCCGAAGTACCGTCGAAGGCGTCTGGAGCGTAGGAGGCGCTGTCGACTACGGAGGGGGCGGCCAGGTCAGGTTTGATCCGGCCGTCCGCCGTCGGCCCCTGGGAACTATAAGGTTCCAGCACATCGTCGGCCCAATTGACCGCACCCACAGCAAAAGCGCCCTTTGCATCCGCCGGGCTGCTCAAACTCCGTTCTGCTACGGCAAAATCGGGGTGGACGAGGCCGCCGTTGATAAAAATATCCATCGTCGCCTCGCCTCGCGCCTGACTTTCGTAGTTTTGAATGGCTAAGGTATAAACATCTTCGGTATCGAAGACATACAGAAACCCTTCGGCGGGCATTTGCCCTATCCCCCCATCTTGAGGTTCCTCCGATTTGGCGATGACATTACCTTCCTTATCGGCCAGGATCAGGTCATAATCCTGGTCAACCGCCTGCCAGTCATCCCAACTCAACACAATCTGAACCGGGTATTCGGCCGGGGCGAGAAAGGGCAGTAATTCAGTTTCAGGGCCGAACTCGTGAATGGTGTTGCCGTCACTATCATTAAACGTACCACGCCAGTGAACATCGGCCTCATTGCCCGCCGCGTTGACCCAAAAAATGCCGGCATCGTGAGCCATGTCAGCCAGGTCTTCAGCAAAGCCGGTGCCGTCCAGCGGGGTCAGGCCGTTGCTGCCGGTCGAGTTAGAGATGATTTGGACCTTCTGGCTCATCAACCACTCTACGGCCTGGCCCATCGCCACGTCACTGCCGTCGTAGTAGGCCAGGTACAGCTCGGCATCCGGGGCCATCTCGTGGATGATTTCGGCGCAGGCCGTGCCATGCACTTCCTGGTCGAGATTTTCCGTATCGCCAAAAGCTTCGAGGGTCACCTGATCAGGCAGTTCCCGGCCCAGCAGTCCTTTGTAACCACCAAAACCCAGGTCCAGCACCCCCACTTTGACCCCCTGGCCGGTCAAGCCGGCCGCCTGCCACTCATTCGCCAGCGTAACATTCACCCCCTGGCCCTGGACAATTTTGCCCTGTTTGGGGGTCGCTTTGGTCGATATTTCGACGCGGATGACATGATCCAGGTTGGAAATCCGCTCGACAATCAAATCCGGATTTTCGGCCTTGACCTGCTCCTGAATCACGGCCTCAGGGATGGCAATGTTAACCTTATTCCGATAAACGCCTTTGACGATGACCCCCTCGGCCTCCAACTGGCTCACCAGCGCGTCAGAGTCCTCGGTATCGAGCACCAGGGTCATTTCCACTTCGTTTTTATCGTTGAGGATACCGCGCTGCCGGGCCAGGGCAATGGCTGCTTCTTCACCACCCTCCTTATAAGCCAGGTAGAAATCCTTATAGACCGAACCCAGTTCGGGGTTTTCCAGCAAATCGGCCAGTTCGGGATAATCCTTACGCACCTCCTCGGCAATAGACTGGAGGTCGGGCGGCGGGGTGATTTTGAGGCCAGGTGGAAGATCAAAAGAGAGCGCGGACGTCGGCGTGGGGGTAGGGGCCAGCCCGGGCAGCGCTCCCCCTTGCGAAAGGCCATAAACCAGCGCGCCGGCGCCGGCCAACAATAAAATTGCAGCAGCCACAATTCCAATAATGATGATTTGACGGTTCATTGATTGGGTTTCCTCCTCATAAATAGACCGCCGACGGCAGACCGTCGACCGCCAAGAATTATTTGTATTTTTCGCGCCCTTCGTCTCTTCGGGCTATTCGTGATCAAATCTCGTCTTTCCGTCTGATCAACCAGACGGCCAGGGCGCTCCAAAGCAGGATATGCACCCATAAGAACATCCAGCGGGAGAGTAAGCCCAGGGCGCTGTGGCTATAATTAACATAGAATTCCACCTTAGTCGCCACATCTTCGACCACTTTCTGCTTGCCCCGCCCGCCCAGGTCAACCTCACGCTCAACCCGCATCTGGCCCAGGTTGTTCAGGCCCTCCATATCGGTGCTGGCTCCCAATGCTTCCAGCGACCAGCGGGTGATGGTCAGATAGGACAGCGGCCGGCTCAGGGGACCAAGGTCAAAGATAGCCCCCGAGAAGACAATCTGCACAAACAGGGCGATAAGCACCAGGTAAATGACCATATCCCTGGAGGTGGCCAGGGCTGATATAAATAATCCCAGGGCCACACTGGCCAGGGCGGTGAACACCAGGGTGAAATAATATTCCAGCGGGGCCCAAACGATGGCCCCGGAACCGGGGTAGTTGATCTTGAAGGCCAGCACGATCAACAGGAGCAGGCATTGCAGCAGGATAAACACGCCTAACACGCCAAACTTGGAGGTCAAATAAGGCAGAATCCGCAGGTTAATCATACGCTCGCGGCGGTAAATGGCTTCCTCTTTGATGATTTCAAACGAGGCGGCAAACACGCCCAGCAAATTGGCCGACAGGGCCAGCATAAACAACAATTGTTGAGCCTGGTAGACCACGTTGTAAGCCTTTTCGGTTTCCAAAATAGCCTGGATTTCCCCGGCCGTATTACCGACCAGGGCCGAGCCGTTGCTGATAAGCAGCAAAAAGAAACCAATGATCGGCATCACGGCCAGCAGCACCCACAGGCTGATCTTATCGTGCCGAATCAAATCCAGGTAGCGTTGGGCCAGCACCCCAAACTGCTTCAATTGGTCAGACAGGCCGCCAGCCGCTCCTTTGATCTTGGCGCTCAGCGGGCGAGCCATCTCGCCGGTTTGCCGGTTGGTAATGTAGGTGCGGTAAAGCGGCGACCGGCGGTAATGCTCGGCCCACAAGCTTCCGGCAGATATCTGGGAAGCCGCGGAGGCTTTTAAAACCTCCGTAGCTTTTTCATATTCCGGCTTGATCTCCGGCGGCACCGTCGGGTCGTCGCCGGGCTTGAAGGTTTGGGCCAGGCGAGTATAAACATCGGGGAAATTGCTGACCTTGAAAAAATTGGCCGCTTCGCCCGGCGGGCCAAAGTAGGCCAGCTCGCCGCCGCGGGCCATAAAGGCCACCTGGTCGCAGTTGTTGGTGATGTTGCTGGTGGCGTGGGTGACCAGAACAATGGTCCGGCCTTCGTCGGCCAGTTGGCGCAGGGTATCCATCATCAACTTTTCCAGGCCGGGATCGAGGCCGGAGGTCGGCTCGTCCAGGAAAAAAATCCACGGCTCGGCCAGCAGTTCGGCGGCGATACTGACCCGTTTGCGCTGGCCGCCGCTCAAGTTGCGGACCATGGTCCGGGCCTGGGCGGTCATGCCCACTTTGGCCAGCACGTCGGCCGTACGCCGCTTAATTTCAGCCGGGCTGGCGTCGGGCAGGCGCAGCCGGGCGGCGTAGGTCAGAGCGCCGGTGACGTCGAGGTTGTGATGAATGATGTCATCCTGGGGCACGTAGCCCATCAGGTTGCGGTAGAGATTATAATTCGCGTAGAGATTATCTCCATTCACCAACACCGTCCCAAACGTAGCCCGACTCAAACCACTCAACGCCTTCAACAAGGTACTCTTGCCCGTGCCGCTGCCGCCGACCAGAGCCACAAACTCGCGGGGGTTGATGACCAAGTTCAGCGGGTGCAAAATAGTGACCGGCTGGCCTTTAACCGGTATGCCCAGGATGGAGCGGTTGGCCGCCACCTTTTTTTCCAGGTTGACCGCTTCCAGCCGGAAGTTACGCTCGGCCGAGTAGGGGGTGAAAAGGCCGCCGCCGTTGTAGACCAGGTTAAAGGGGCCGATCTGGACCACGTCGCCGCGTTCCAGGGCGCGCCCGCCGCGCAGTTGCAGCCCGTTGACAAAGGTGCCGTTGTTGCTGCTCAAATCCTCGATGGCGTAGTGGGTGTCGTCGCGCCGGACCACACGGGCGTGGTTCCAGGAGACGGCCGGATGATCCAGGGGGATGGCGGCGCTGGGCTTGCGGCCTATGTAGGAGACGGGCGCCTGGAGGTTAAAGGTTTGAGCCGCCAGGGCCACCTGCGAGACTTCGCCAAAGGCTGAAGGAGCAATGTAGGTCAGGCTGGCCGAGTTGCCCAGAGTATCGCTAAAACGGATGATGTCGTTGGAGGCCAACAATTGGGGTTTGCCCGGCTCCAGCCGTTTGCCGTTGAGGTAGGTGCCGTTGGTGCTGTGCAGGTCGGTGAGGGTATGGCCCTGGGGCGTCAGCTCGATTTTGGCGTGCTCGCCGGAAACGATGGCCGACATCACCTGGATCTGGTTGCTGCTGCGCCGGCCCAGCATGGCCACAGCCTTGGCCAGAAATTCTTCGCGCGTTTCCTCGCCGGGGAGGTTAATGATAATCTTGGCCAGCGACCCGCCGTGAACCGTATCCGCCGCCTGGGCGGCTTCGCCCTTAAGCGGCGAGCCGCAGTTGGGACAAAAGGCCACATCCGGCCGGGTCAATTTCTTACCGCAGTGAGGACAGTTGGTCAGAATGGTTTCGGTCATTGAGCTATCCTGAAATGCGTGTTATGGATTATAAGTCAAGGGTCAGGTGAATTATAGCATCAAGAATGATTAATAGACAATCAAATTACCAAGGGCAGATTTATCGTTTTTTGAATCACTGAAACACTGAATTTTGATGAATCTATTGAAAAAAGTGTTAGGGTCAACAACATTTTGAACACGCTAAAAATTAACGCAAAGCCGCTAAGATGCTAAGGCGCAGAGGAAAAAGGGGAAACTTTGCGTCTTTGTTCCTTTGCGCCTTTGCGTTGAAATTGTTCAACATCTATTTGACGCAATGATTGATTTAAGAAACACGCTCTTAAAGACCGAGGCTGAAGCGGTCTGAAAGAGCGAAGCTCTAACGGGCTAGATTCTTAGCTCGCAGAGCTTTGCTCTCTCAGCGCGGTGGCTTCAGCCCCGCGCTCCAGGCTTGTTAGCGAACACGACAAAATCACTGAATTTCCGCCTTCTTTCAGCGGTTTCAGTAATCTCAGCGTCTCAGTGATTCAAACTTCCCCCAGCCCCGCCAAACTGCCCCGCACTCCCCGCGTGTTGGGGTGCTCCGGCCCTAACCGCTGCTCAAAAATAGCCAGGGCGCGGCCCAGTTGAAGCCGGGCTTGTTCAATCTCTCCGGCCCGCGCCAGCAGCGTCCCTATCCACCAGAGGCTGGTGGCGGTGTTGGGGTGCGTTTCGCCTAAAACCTTCCGCCGAATGACCAAAGCACGCTCAAAATAGGATATGGCCGCGGCATAATCGCCCATTGAGTCCAGCAGAGCGCCGAGGTTGTTGAGGCTGAGGGCGGTGTCGGGGTGCTCCGGTCCCAGCACCTTCTCACAGATGGCCAGGGCGCGGTCAAAATAAGGCCGAGCCGCGGCATAATCGCCCATTGAGTCCAGCAGAGCGCCGAGGTTGTTGAGGCTGAGGGCGGTGCCGGGGTGCTCCGGCCCCAGCACCTTCTCCCGGATGGCCAGGGCGCGTTCGTAGTAG
>CAZUNT010000278.1:0-8107 GCA_964622215.1 uncultured Caldilineaceae bacterium | reverse complement strand
CCCGAACCATCCGTTGCACCAAGTCGGGATCATCGGCCATCAGCTTTTCGCTAACGACTAACCCATTGGAAACCAGGTCGATGTAATCGGACACTTCGACAACATTTACCTCGATACCCTGGGCGTGGAGTTGATTTGGCTCATTGGCAATATAAATCATGGCTGCGTCCACCAAGCCCTGTTGCACCGCGGCAGCCTGGGTAAAACCAATTTCTTCAACTTTGACCGCGCTCTCGTCAAGCTTGGTGGCATAAACCAGGGCTTTCCAACCGATGAAATTAGCCCCAAAAAATCCAGGCAGGCCGACTTTTTTCCCCACCAGGTCTTCCGGCTTGGCGATATTTTTGGTCGCCAGAGCCATTAATGCGACCGGATAACGCTGATACCATTTCATCACGTAGCTAATCGGCAAGCCCTGAGCGCGAGCGAGGATGACCTGGTCGCCGCTGGCAATGGCAAACTCCCGCTCCCCCTGAGCAGCCAAAGCCACAAAATCATTTTCATAACCATATTCAATTTCTACTTGTAACCCCTCGTCGGCATAATAACCTTTGCTTTGGGCTACGTACAGAGCAGCAAATTGAACATCGGGAATGTAGCCCACCCCTAATCTGACTTTACGCAGGTCTTTAACAGCTTGGGCCGGCATTTCCGCCTCTTGGGTAGATTCTTCTGCTGGCGTTTGCGATTTTTGCCCAGGAGCCTGGGCGGCGTTAGACCCGCAAGCAACTAAACTCGCCGCCAACAAAATAAAAAGTAAAAGTGTTATCATCCATCGAAATTTCATGTTTTCCTTGTATCCTTCTCTCCTGATAAAAAATTACCGTCGCCAGGCTAAGAGCCAATGTTCCAGCCCGGTTACAATCAAGTATAAACACAGCGAAATACTGGCCAGGGTAAAGAGCGCGGCAAACATCAACGGCGTATCAAACAAGCCCTTGGCCTGGTTAATCAAAAATCCGAGGCCCTGGTCAGTCCCCATAAATTCACCCACCACTGCCCCAATCACCGACAGGGTGACGCCGATTTTTAAGCCGCCCAGTAAGACCGGCATAGCGGCTGGAACTTCCAGCATGATAAAGGTTTGCCAGCGATTGGCCCGGAGGGAGCGCATCAACACCTTTAATCCATTATCCACAGAACGGATACCGACAATAGTGTTGACCAGCACCGGAAAAAATACCACCAGCGCGCAAATCAGCACTTTGCTAAGTTTGCCGGAGCCAAACCAGATAATCAGCAGTGGGGCAATAGCGACCGCCGGAATCGACTGGGAAGCCACGATGTAGGGGCCGGCAAGCCGCTCCATGAGCGGGCTTTTAGCCATAATATAACCTAGCACCGTGGCTATCGTTAAGCCCAAGGCCAGCCCACTCACAATGGCGGTAAGCGTTGCCTGGCTGTGATGCCACAGGAGACCATTGCTTATTACTTCGCCGAGCTTATCAAACACATCAGCCGGGGTGGGTAGAATAAAGGTTGGATAATCGCCCAACACGGCGATTAATGCCCATATCCCGACGAGCAGCAGAGTCCCCATGGGCAAAGCAAAAAATTCCAACCCAATCTTATGCCACCATTTTTTTCTAATTTCGTTTTGCTGATAGGTCAGGTGTATCTTGGGCGATTCTAAAACCTTAACCACTTCGGGCATGGTTTAACCCTTTCTATCTGGAGTGCAAACTGTAATTTGCCATATAACCAAAGCAAGCTTTAGACTCCTGATTTTCAACAAAATGCCCCGAATATTGCACGCAAGCGGCAAACATCGGGGCAGCAAAGACGAGAAAGATGAGACAAGGGCGCAGTGAGACCAAGACACGAGGTGAGGAAAGGCAAACTTTGCCTCATCGTCTCACAACTTATCGGCTGTCTCACCACATCCTCTGAACAAAAACCCCGAAGCACACAAAAGGTACTCCGGGGCGGTTATGTTCAGCAAGCACCCCTAAATCAGGGGTATCTGAATTGATTACCTTCTCCCATCCGGACTATACCGTCGGCTTCAGAATTACACTGAATCGGCGCTCACCACCTGCTCCCGCAAAATTTATTACGGGCAAATTGAACTTGGGGTTTCAATTTGGGAACCAGTGAACGTTCGCGGGCTTGGCTGCCCCCGCAGCCTTACCGCCGGTCGGGAATTACAGCTTAAAAATTGGCTGTTCACCCTGCCCCGAAGGTCTAATATTTTATTTGAGTCAGATTATAGTAAACTGTCTCCTTACTGTCAATTCCCTGGTTGAATCACAAACGTAGCCGTTGCCACCACCTGTCCGTTTACTTCCAGTGTAACCTGGTAGGGGCCAGGCTGGTAACCGCCGGATGGATTGTAGTAAACCCAGGCGGTGCCGCTGCTGTTGTAACCTTCTGACCAAACATCTTCATAAGCTTCTAACTGGGTATCTGCCCAGATCCAACGATGCGCCCAAGTTGTGCCGGGCTTAATGTCATTATAATCAAAGAAAAGGTAAACCGGTTGAGTGCCAGGTGGAAAAGAGGTACCTATACTCTCCGGCTGATTATCCTCCGTAATTTTGTTCGCCAGCCGTAGATTGGTGAATGGACTCTCCTGGGCAACAGTGGGAGTGCCCGGCGTAGGAAATGAAACCGGAGTGAAAGTAGCTGCCGGGGTTGAGGTGAATTCAACGGTAGGGATAGGCGCTTCGGTTGCCTCCCCGACGACTACTGAGGTAACCGCTATCGTTGGTTCGCTAACCGAAGCATTTTGCGGAGCGAGGGTTGACGTGGTCGGGGCAATGGTTGGAACCGGCAGGTTGGCGCTGATCGGCTGGATAGTATTCCACAGCGACACTAACCAAAAGCCTACAACGAGCAAAATGACGGCAAGAGACACGGCCACCAGAAGCCAGACCCAAGAATGTTTCCAGAACACCTGGGACGATTCCAGCCCTGCCTCTTTCTTTTGGGCAGCGGCTATGGCCGGAGCGCGAACCGGCGCTGTGCCTTCGATAGCCACAGACAGAGCGCGCACAAACTCGGCCCCGGTGTTGTAGCGTAATTCCAACCCTTTCGACAACATCCGTCCAACTGTCTCGCTCAAGGGGATAGGGATATTTGGATTGACCAGGTGCAGTGGCCGGGGCTGCTCGTAGGCCTGGGCATGCAGCACGGCGGCGGGTGTACCGGTAAAGGGCGGCTTGCCGGTTAGCATCTGGTAGCAGAGAATGCCTAAAGAGTAAAGATCAGATTGGCGACTTGGTCCCTGACCATGCACCCGTTCCGGAGCCATCGTTTCAGGCGAACCTACGCCATAGCCATGCTTAACCAAGCTGGTACCAACCATCGCCTGAGTTTGTCCAAAGTCGGCCACCGTAGCCCGATCATTGGGATCGAGATAGACCCGGTTAGCCGATAGATCGCCATGGGTGATTGATTTTTGGTGGGCGTAATCGAGAGCCGAGGCCACCTGGCGAGCAATAATTAACATTCGTTGAGGCGAAAAAGGGCCTTCTTCCGCCAAAGCCTGGGCCAGGAGGCGTCCGTCAATTAGCTCACGGGCCACATAAAGCACGCTGCCCTGCTGTTTGGCCTCATAAGTGCGCACAATATTCGGATGTTCTAACCGGGCTGTCTGCTTGGCAATTTCCCTAAAACGCCGCCCAAAATATTCATCATAAGTGAAGTGACAGGCCAATATTTTGACCGCTACCTCGGCTCCGTCTGTTCGACGGCGCGCCCGGTAAACAACCGCTAAATCACCCCGGCCTATTTCCTCTTCAAGGATATAATCCTGTAATTGTATTTCTAAGGTTGCAGTCATAACTGCTCCATTTTTTACGACAACAAATCGCGGAGGGCCGGCACGCCTGCCAGCGAAGTGGCCTGCTGCACGGCATCAATAATAGCTTGGGCTGTTGCCTCTGCCCCATAAGCGCCAATCAGATTAACATCGGCCGGTTGGCCCTGCCCCGTTGCCAGCGCAAAGATAGTGTCACCATCAAACATGGTGTGGGCGGGGCGGATAGCACGGGCCAGCCCGTCATGGGCCATTTGAGCTACCTTATTCGCAGCCTCTTTCGAGAGCGAAGCATTCGTCGCCACGATACCAATGACGGTGTTCCCAGAGCCGGTGAAGCCCCCCGTCATCTGCCTTTTTAGCGCATACATGGTATCAATAAAATGGCCTTCTGGCAACTTTCGTGCCCCGGCCAAAATACGTCCTGTATCAGGCTCAACCACATCACCCAGGCAATTGACGGCAAACAGCGCCCCTACCAACAAGTTATGATCTAGCGTAATAACCGCAGCGCCCAGGCCGCCTTTCATTTGCCCCGCCGGACCCAGAATCTTACCCACAGTCGCCCCGGCGCCCGCGCCAATCGTACCCACTTGCAGATCTCCCGCTGCATTAACCGCTGCCTGGCAGGCGGCGTACCCCATGGCCGCATCAGGTCGAACCTCAGCCCGGCCAATGGCCAGATCAAACAAAACGGCTGCGGGTACAATCGGCACGTGGGCCACTTGGGTATCAAAACCAATGCTACGCTCTTCCAACCAGTGCATCACGCCATCGGCGGCAGCCAGGCCAAAGGCGCTGCCACCGGTCAACAGCACCGCATGCACTTTTTCGACCCAGTGCATGGGGCGCAGAAGGTCAGTTTCACGGGTACCGGGCGCGCCGCCGCGTTGGTCCACTCCGCAAACGGCCCCTGCTGGGGTCAAAACGACGGTGCAGCCGGTCGCTGCTGCAAAATCCTGGGCGTGGCCTACTTGCAGACCGGGGACAGCGTTGAATGAGATTGCCATGAATATCTCCTCGGAAATAGTAAACAGTAATCAGTAGCCAGAAGATGTTTTCATCATTGGTGGCGTGTCATCGGCTCGTGAACACTCCTCCATAAACTACTGCTGGACCTTTCCTTTAGGCTATCTTATCCTACCACATTTTCTGTCAAAATAAACTAAGCTATAATACGTTTGATGTGAAATAGAATTTGGACCACGAAAACCCCGAAATTACGCGAAAATTGTCCCATTCCCTAACAAATTGAACGCTGTCACCGGATCTAGAGCGCGGGGCTAAAGCCGCCGCGCTGAGAGGGCAAAGCTCTGCGAGCTAAGAATCTAGCCCGTTAGGGCTTCGCTCTTTCAGACCGCTTCAGCCTCGGTCCTTAAGATGCAGTGGAAATGTTTAACATCTTTAGGAACATGACAGAATTACGCGAAAATGGCAAAAACTCATCACAGGAGTCATCACTTGTCCGAAAAACTTATTTTGATCTTGGGCGGCGCGCGCAGCGGTAAGAGTACCTACGCTGAAAAATTGGCCGCCGAGTGGGGACCGCGAGTCCTCTACATCGCTACGGCGGAGGCCGGGGATGAAGAAATGGTCCAACGTATTGCCGCCCATCGCCTGGCTCGACCGGCAACCTGGCGAACGCTCGAAGCGCCACACCATGTTGGCGCAGCTCTAACTACGGTGAAAGACGGCCTGGATGTTTTGCTGCTCGATTGCCTGACGCTGTTGGTGTCGAATATCATCTTGTCTAAAGAGGGAGAACCGCAGGCGGTTATTGAAGCGGCGGTACAGGCTGAACTTGAGGCCATCCTGGCGGCACAGGTGCGCTTAAATGCGCCGCTCATTGTAGTTTCTAACGAGGTTGGTCTGGGTTTGGTGCCGCCCTATCCGTTGGGGCGAGTCTATCGAGATGTACTGGGTAGAGCGAACCAATATTTAGCCGCCCAGGCCAATCGGGTGATTTTTATGGTGGCAGGGCTGCCGCTGACACTGAAAGGATGAGGGATGAATCAAAATTTCATCCTTCATCCCTTAAAATGGGGGGCTTTATGCTGTCTTTAAGTGTGGCAAAAGAATTGAAAGAGGCCGGCTTGATCTGGATACCGGCCCAAAACGATTTCTTTAGTATTCCCGACCGGGGGTTTGACGACTCAACCTTTGTCATTACCGATATGACCGTACTGGTTGAGACAGTCAAAGGGGAGTTAGCCGTCACATTTCATGGTACGGCGGAATGGGCTTTAGATCACGTGCTCATTGCCGATTTGGTCTGGCTACCCACAGAAACCCAACTGCGCAAGTTAGTGGAACAGCGCCTCATCGGCGAGCCTGAGCCGCCTCTGCGCTTGACCAGCACCGCCGACGGCTATCAGTGCGAAATTCAGTTTCGAGGCGAGAGCTTGTGCTTTGAAGCCTTTGGCGCGAGTGAGGCCTATGCCAAGGCGCTGTTTCATCTGTTAAGTAAGTAATTCTAGCACATGACATAAATAAAATTTTCAGGTATAATTTTGCTCAATCACGCCCCTTTGTCCGAGGTGAAAATTGAGTATATCCTGGAAGAGACTTGTTACAGTCTTATTGTGGTTTGTTTTATCCGCTTGTAGCAGCCGGGTAGGCCCTGAGGCCGACATCGCCCCGGTGGCGGAACTCGTCGTTATACCCACTTATACGGCAACAGTAACCCCAACGCCGGCCAAGGCTGTGAATACCCCCGAACCTGCGCTTAGGCAGGCCTTTATCGCTCCGACCACAGATATACCCCAGCCCACTTTCACAAAAACGCCTCGACCCCAACCAACGCCAACCCCGGTGGATTGGCTAAAAAACGTCGGGCGAACCGAAGATAACCTGATTTACCTGGGCCATCCTGATGCGCCGGTAACCTTGATTGACTACTCGGATTTTATGTGACTGAGTTGTCGTACCTACGTGTTAGGTACAGAACTCCAACTCCGGGAAAGTTATATCAAAACAGGCCAGGTGCGGCTGGTTTTTAACCCGGTTTTGAGCCACGCTAGTTACAGCGAACAATCTCACCTGGCCTCGGAGTGCGCTGCCGAGCAGGGCCAATTCTGGGCTATGCACGACCTGTTGTTTGAGAACCAGGATTCATTGTGGGGAGATACGAGGGCCGTGGTCGAAGCGTTGGCCGCCCAGTTGGGACTGGAGAGCGAGCAGTTTAAAACTTGCATGGACGACCAACGCTACCTGGATTTGCTTTACGGCCAGGACCAAATCCGGCAAGATCAGGGCATCTGGGGCCAGCCCGTCTTCGACATCAACGGCGACCGCCTCTTTGGGGCGCAGCCGGTTGAGACATTCCAGGCGACCATTGAGGCTAAATTACAAACTACCCGTTAACCAACCGCATCCCCTCTTCCGCGTAACGCGCGCCGCTGGTTATTCCCGGCGGCAGAATGGCGTCGATCTCCGCTAGTTCCTCTTGAGTCAGCTTAACCTTCAGCGCTCCGACGTTCTCCTCAAGGTAGGCGCGGCGTTTAGTGCCGGGGATAGGCACAATATCCTCGCCTTGAGCCAGCACCCAGGCCAGGGCCAGTTGGCCGGGAGTGGCGCTTTTCGCCTGGGCCATCTTCTCGATCCGCCTGACCAGCTCCAGGTTCTTTTGGAAATTCTCCCCCTGGAAGCGGGGCGAGTAGCGTCGAAAATCGTCGGGGGCCAGGTCTTCAAAACGTTTAAACTGGCCGGTCAAAAAACCGCGTCCCAACGGGCTGTAGGGCACAAAACCAATGCCCAACTCGCGCACAGTTGGCAAAATTTCCTCTTCGGGATCGCGGGTCCACAGCGAATATTCGGTTTGTAGGGCCGTAATCGGATGAATCGCGTGGGCGCGGCGGATAGTCTGCGGGGCAGCTTCGGACAAGCCCAGGTAGCGAACTTTACCTTCTTTGACCAAATCAGCCATTGCCCCCACTGTTTCCTCGATGGGTACGGCGGGATCAACCCGGTGTTGATAATACAGGTCAATCGTCTCCAGACCCAAACGCTTGAGCGAGGCTTCGCAGGCCACCCGCACATATTCGGGCCGGCCGCTGACGCCGCGATACCTGGGGTCTCTGCTGCGCTGGATGCCAAATTTGGTGGCCAGGATAACTTTATCGCGCCTATCGCGGATGGCCCGGCCCACCAATTCCTCATTGATAAAAGGGCCGTACATATCCGCCGTATCCAGAAAATTCACCCCCAAGTCGAGCGCCCGGTGGATAGTGGCGATGGACTCCTGGTCATCCGTTGGGCCGTAAAATTCCGACATACCCATACAGCCCAGCCCTACCGCCGAGACGGTCAGCCCTTGCGAGCCAAGTTGACGTTGTTGCATGATATTTT
>CAZUNT010000277.1:0-8277 GCA_964622215.1 uncultured Caldilineaceae bacterium | reverse complement strand
GCCGACCGCTACCCCCAGCCCCACCGCGACTCCTACGGCTGCCGTTTTGCCGGCAATGAGTGTTACGGAGGGGGTTACTAATGAGACAGCCCTGGTTGACGCCGCCGGGTTGGACTTTGCCGAGCGGCGGAACATAGAGGTTTACCGCCGGGTTGCGCCCTCGGTGGTGAATATTACCACCCAAGTACTGCGCCGCAGCTTTTTCTTTGAGGCCATCCCGGAGGAAGGCGCCGGCTCAGGTTTTGTGCTGGATAAGGAAGGCCACATTCTGACTAACTATCACGTCGTCGAGGGGGCGCAGAGCGTTGAGGTCAGTTTTAGCGATGAAACGGTGCTGCCGGCGGAAATTATCGGCGTTGACCCTCGGAACGATATTGCCGTGATCAAAGTAACGGCGCCGCCGGGGGTGCTCGCGCCGGTCGAATTGGGCCAATCGGCCAATCTCCAGGTGGGGCAGTGGGCTATCGCCATCGGCAACCCGTTTGGCCAATTTAGCCGGACTTTAACCACCGGCGTGATTAGCGCCCTGGATCGCACCCTGCAAAGCCCCACTGGCCGCGAAATCAGCGGCATCATCCAAACCGATGCCGCCATCAACCGGGGCAACTCCGGCGGCCCGCTGCTCGACAGCGCCGGACGGGTCATAGGCATGAACACGGCCATTTTTAGCCCCAGCGGCACCAGCAGCGGGGTTGGCTTTGCCGTGCCGGTCGATACCATCCGGCGGGTGCTGCCCGACCTACTGGAACTTGGCCGCTATCGCCATCCCTGGCTGGGTATTCGTTATGCCTATCGGCTCACGCCCGGCCTGGCCAAGGCTTTGAAACTACCCGTAGATAAAGGTTTGCTGCTGGTGGAATTGTGGCCGGGCAGCCCACTGGCGGAACAAGGAGTCCAGGGCGCGCAGGAGGAAGCGATCCTCGGCAACCAACGTGTTTATATTGGCGGCGATGTTGTGACGACTATTGACGGTCAGGAAGCGACCACTGTGGAGGGCTTAGATACGTTATTAGAAACCCGCTACAAGGTCGGTGATGCCGTCACCATCAAGCTGCTGCGTCAGGGGGAAGAAAAAACAGTGACCGTCACTTTGGTTGAGGAGCCGACGAGTTAAAAAATGACCCATCAAGAGCTTTTGACAGGCATAGGCTAATCTTAGAGACCGTTGAGATCAAAGTCGGTGTAAGCCGGCAGGGCGACCGTAAAGGTACTGCCTTCCCCCAGAATACTTTCCAGCCAGATGCGGCCGTTGTGCTTTTCGACAATACTTTTAGCCAGGGCCAGACCTAACCCGGTGCCCTTAATATGGGCAACGTGATCGCCCCGCACCCGGTAAAACTTTTCAAAAATGTGGGGCTGATCGACAGCAGCAATGCCGACCCCGGTATCAATGACCTGGATACGAATCTCGTCATCTTGCCGGAAAGCCTTGATGGTAACTTGACCACTTTTAGGAGTGTACTTGATGGCGTTACCCACCAAGTTACTCATCACCTGGCGCAAACGAGTCACATTGGCCATTACCAAAGGTAACTCTTTATTTAAATTCCCAACCAACTTGATGGCTTTATCGTCGGCTTGAGGTTTGAACGAAGTAATCACCTCGCCGATGATAGGATTGATCGGGCAAGGCTCCATATCAATATCAATCCCGGCTTCAATCTTGCCCACGTCTAATAAATCGTCAATTAGCGCCCCCATGTTCTTGACCCGTGTCTCCACTGTATCCAGTAGCTCTCGCTGGGCATCATTGATTGTACCTAACTGGGGTAGCAGATGCGTAGCAATCAGAATTCCGGAAAGTGGCGAGCGCAAATCGTGCGATACGGCGTTAACAAAATCACTCTTAAGCTCATTTAACTCCTTAAAGTGGCTGACATCCTGTATGGTCGCCACCCAGCCGATCACCTCCCCCTCTCCGGCAGAAACGGGCGACAGGTTGGCATAGAAAGTCCGGCCATCCATTAATGGGATTTCGCCCGTAGGTTCGCCCCCCTGCATAGCGCTTTCAAACAACTGAATGAGTTTTTCATTTTTGGTACTCTCTATGAGGGGTTTGCGGCTTTGTGATTCCTCAACTTCCATCACTTCCCAGGCGGCGGGATTGTCCAGTACAACTCGCCCAAAGCGGTCGACCACCAAGACCGCATCGGTGCTGCTGGCCAGGATGGCGGCGAGGCGGGCACGTTCCTGTTCGACTTGCCGGAAGAGCAGCGCATTTTCCACTGCCGCCGAAATTTGCGACACGATTAGCGAGAAAATGCGCAGCAAATCGTCGCCCACGTACTCATCTTTACCCGAAACTATGTAAATGAGGCCCACCAGGCCTCGTCGGGTCAGAATGGGTAACGCCCGCACCGAAACGGGCTGCCAGTTGGCCGGCACCGGTATGTTACCGGCAATACTTTTAACGGCAATGAGTTTCTTTGAGATGGTCCCTTCACTCACTTCGGCAAAGGTGTCAATGATTTTCTCGATAATTTCCTCTGTCTTGGTGAAACCAAAGGGTACAGCCACACCCAGATAACAGCCTTCCTCCCCGGCCACAACCACCCCCTGCACATCACCGGTCAGCAGGCGGGGTAGCATATTTAGGGTAGTGTCAATGATGAAATTCAGATCGGTTGTGGCGGCCAGCATCTCGCCGAGATGGTTTAGCATCTGCAACTCGGCGGTATTTTGCTCCATCACATCAATCAAACGGGCTTTCTCGATGGCCACGGCTACTTGCTCTGTGAGTTGTTCAAGCAGATTTAACTCCCGTGGGCCACAAATATCGGACTGGCGACAGCCCAGATTCAGACTGCCATAGGGACCTTTTTGAGTTCTCAGGAGTACCGATATTTTGGCATGAATACCGTCTTCCAGAAGAATGTGGTCATCAGGATAGATTTTGCCGGCCGTTTTCAGTTGAGAAAGATCATAATAAATGGAGGTGGTATTATTTTCGATCAACTGGGACAAAGCGGATTCTTTAAACGGAATGACCGACTTGGTTTGTTCAATAGCTCCGTATTCACCAAAGATCCACTGGTGGATGTTTTTCTTTGAGGCGCCTAGCAGAGAGACACTCATATGATCAAACGAAAAGAACCGCCGGAACTGGTTATAGATAATTTGAGCTGTATCCGATAGACCACGGCCGGAGTTAACCGCCGCGGTCATCTGGCTGATAATTTCCTTGTGATAAGCCCTTTCCTGAGCCTGCTCATACAAGCTGGCGTTCTCCAGGGCTACTCCCAAAGAAGCAGCCATTGACACCAGCAGTTCCATATCTTCATTATCAAAAAACCCGCTGCGTTTATTGATGACCTCAATCGCGCCGATAGGTTTACCGTTCACAATTAGCGGAGTGCATAAAACTGTGTTGGTGTGAAAACCAATGGCGTCGTCAATAGTGCGGCAAAAGCGTTTGTCAGTTCTGGCATTGTTGGAGATGGTCGGCTGGTTGTTGGCGGTTACCCAGCCGGCAATACCCTCGCCCCATTGTAAGCGGTAGTTCGTGATTTGTTTGTTCTCGCCACGCAGAGTGATTTTGAAATAGAGTTCGTTGGTTTTTTCGTCTACGAGAAGAATTGAGCCGGCCTCTACCTCCAAAATCTCATTAATCCCGGCCATTGTCCGGCGAACCACCTCGTCGATTTCGAGACTGGAGGTGATGGTATAGGCAATCTGGTTCAGCGTCATTAAGGCGTTGGCGTGCCGCCGGGAGCGCTCGATAAGATAGGCATTTTGCAATGTTGTGCCCAGATGTTCGCCCAAATAAATGAGCAAATTCTGCACATCTTCTCGCATAGGCATTTTCGCCAGGTCATGGCTGGCCACAATCAAAGCGCCAACCGGCTTGTCGACGGCTACGAGGGGAACAACAGCCGAAGGAATAGCATTAAACGTGCCAAAAAACACATCGCCCAAATCTGAGTCCGTCTGCCCATTTTCACATTTGCCCGAACCCAACGACGAGAGAGGGGGCTGGATAAAATAAGGTTTTTTACTGGCGATGACGCGCCCCAGTAAACTGCTGGGATTGGGCCAGTTATCCTCTACCGGTGGAGCTTTATCAACCAAATGCACCTGGGCATCTGGAGCCAAGGTTAACGGGGTCCTCATCGTGCCGTAGGCTATTGAAGGTAAGGGTTTTATGGTCAAGAGCCAGACAGCATCAACGGTTAATGCTTCTAGCAAAATATTGTTAATCTCTTCCAGGCGTTTAGGCCAGGACAGAGACCGCCCCAGAAGATTATCGATTTCGTGCAGTGATCGCCAGACCGAGTTAGGTAATTTAAGGTCGGTGAGCTGTATCTCCATAAGTTTTTTAACCGCAAGCAGAATGCACTCCTCCAAAATTGCATACTCTTCAAAGTATACCAGTTATAAGCTACCCTGACAATCCCCAAATTGGCATATTTTAAGGTTCACCTGCTATAATTAATATCTTGATCCTCTTTTGGCGGTTACCAATGGATATAAAAGACAAAGTCGCCCTGGTTACGGGTGGGGCGCATCGAATAGGCAAAGCCATTACGCTGATGTTAGCCAGAGCCGGCGCAGATGTCGTGATCAATTATTATACCTCTGGCGTACAGGCCGAGGCAACCGCCGATGAGGCGCGGGCTTTGGGGGCGAAGGTGTTAACCATTCAGGCTGATATTGCCAGTCATGAGCGAGTTAAGACTATGGCGGCCCAGACGAAAGCCTGGTTTGGCGGCATTGATATTTTGATTAACAATGCCGATCATTGGGAAAAAAGCCCCTTTCCCAGCGAGGATGTTAGCCCCTGGCAACGCGTTACGGGAACCGGGATTGACGGCCCTTACTATGTCACCAATGCCTTTGCCCCCATGATGCTAGAACGAGGCGGCGGGGCGATTGTCAATATTGTTGACCTATCGGCCTGGGAAGCGTGGTCCAATTTTACGGCTCACGCCGTCAGCAAGGCTGCTTTGTTGGCGATGACTCGCCAATTTGCGCTTGAATTGGCCCCTACCATCCGGGTTAATGCCGTTGTGCCTGGCCCGATTTTGCCCCCGTCCGATTATGGCCCGGAGTTGTTGGCCAAAACCGCCGCCAGGACCTTGCTCAATCGTTGGGGGTCGCCGCAGGATGTGGCCCAGGCAGTCAAATTTTTGCTTGAAGCGGATTATATTACCGGCGATGTCATTACGGTTGACGGCGGCGAACGGCATGGCCGGCGCAAAAAAGGACCGCTGACCGCCGACGGCTGACCGCCGTTCACGTATCTTTTCAGTGGTCTGCGCTCGGTCGCCGGTAATCATAACACTTACGAGTGTAGTTGCGTAAAGGAACAATGTCTCACCGAATAGCTTATTTCATCTCACCCCACGGCTATGGCCACGCGGCACGGGCAGCGGCGGTTATGACGGCTCTACTCAAACTTGACCCTGCGCTTCGGTTTGAGCTTTTTACTCGGATTCCGCGCTGGTTTTTTCAGGATTTGCGGGTTCAGTCTTTTGGTTATCACGAGGTGTGGACCGACATCGGGCTGGCCCAAAAGAATTCGTTGGTAGAAGACTTAGCGGAAACGTTGCGGCGTCTGGCCGATTTTTTACCCTTTGACCTATCTCTGCTTCAGGTTTTGGCCGAACAGGTGAAGTCGCTTCACTGCCAACTTATCATGTGTGATATTTCACCGCTGGGTATTGCCGTAGCCAAAACCGCCGGGCTGCCGGTGGTTTTGGTGGAAAATTTTACCTGGGATTGGATTTACGAGGGCTATCTACCGGGTGAGGCTGGGCTTAAACCCTATATCACCCAATTGCAAGAACTGTTTGCCACGGCCGATTATCATATCCAAACCGAGCCGGTTTGCCGTCCCCTCCCGGTTGACCTGACCACCCGGCCGGTCAGCCGCCCCAGCCGCACCCCGGCCTGTCAAATTCGGCAGGACTTGGGCCTGCCTGATCAAGCCAGGGTAGTTTTGCTGACGATGGGCGGTATTCCTTGGGATTATAAAACCTTTTTGGCGCAATTGGCCGGTCGACCGGATATCTATTTTATTGTCCCCGGTGGAAGTGAACGGGTGGAATTGGCCGGTAACCTGGCGCTTTTACCCCATCATTCTAATTTTTTCCATCCCGACCTGGTCAATGCCAGCGATGCGGTCGTGGGCAAATTAGGCTATAGCACCCTGGCCGAGGTATACCACGCCGGGATTCCCTTTGCCTATATCCCCCGGCCCGGTTTTCGGGAGTCGGAAATGTTAGCCGCTTACGTTGACCGGCACATGAGCAGCCTGGTCATTTCGGCGGCTCAGTTTGAAAGCGGAGAGTGGTTATCCCTGCTGCCGGATTTGTTGGCCTTGCCGCGAGTGGAGCGCCAGGAAACCAATGGGGCTGACCAGGCCGCGCGGTTTATCAAGCCATTATTGAAAGGGTGAGTCACATGGATGCTTATATCGAAAAAATGGCCCAGGTTATCATCAACTACTCCATGGCCGTTCAACCCGGCGAACTGGTCTTGCTGCGCGGCACCAGTCCGGCTGCCGAACCGCTGATCCAGGCCCTCTACCAAGCCGCGCTGCGGGCCGGAGGGCGAGCTTTTACCTACATCCATTTGCGGGATGAAGACAGCCTGGCGATTGAGGCGACGGATAATCTTGAACTATTGGCCGCAATTAATCCCATGCTTAAGCTGATGTATGAAACTTGCGCTGTGATCGTGCGGGTTGAAGCCTCCGAAAACCTCCGCGCCCTGTCCGATTACCCGGCTGAACGGCAGAAGGCCCGCTCCCAGGCTCTGGGAGCCGTGATGAGTATTCAAATGGAGCGCGAGGGCAACGGCACGCTGCGCCGCTGTACTACGCAGTTCCCCACGCAGGGTTATGCCCAGGCAGCGGGGATGTCGCTGCGGCAGTACCAGGAGTTTGTCTATCGCGCCTGCAAGCTGCACTTGGTTGACCCCGTGGCCGCCTGGCGGGAAGTGGAACAAAGACAACAGCGTTTGGTCGATTACCTGGCCGGCAAAAAGCATGTGCAAGTGCGCAGCCAGAACATTGACCTGGAAATGTCTATCGCGGGCCGGCATTTTTTGAATGCCAGCGGCAAAATCAACTTTCCCGACGGCGAAATCTTCACCGGCCCGGTTGAAGACAGCGTCAACGGCTGGGTCAAATTTACCTATCCGGCTTATTACCACGATAACGAGGTCGTCGGCGCCCGGCTGACCTTTGAAAACGGCCTGGTGACTCAGGCGACGGCCGCTAAAAACGAAACCTTTTTGCTCAGCACCCTGGATACTGATCCCGGCAGCCGCCGCCTGGGCGAGTTCGCCATCGGAACTAACAACGACATCCAGCGTTTCACCGGCTCTATTCTCTTTGACGAGAAAATCGGCGGAACCGTGCATATGGCGGTGGGGCAGGGCTATCCACAAACAGGCAGCGTCAATACCTCGGCGGTCCATTGGGATATGATCTGCGACATGCGCGACGGCGGCGAAATCTGGATTGACGGTGAGCTGTTTTATCGGGATGGGGAGTTTGTGGTGTAAAGAGGGCTAAAAATTTCTAACATACCTTACCAATCCAACTCACAGCAGCCATCTTGCCAATTCAAGATCAGACTGCCCTGGTTACTGCTCACGCGGATAAAGTTATTACCCAGGTTGAGGCCAACCCCATAAATTTGCCAGAGGATAATCAGGGCAACTATGGCCGTCACCAGCAGGGTTGGTAGATGAAAGAAAGTATCTAACGTTTCATCGAGTATAATCTGGAATCTTCGCAAAGCGTTCAAAACCTCTTAATTTTTTTCGGCCAGCCCTTCGCCTCTTTATGTTGTTACGCTGGCGGCTGAGACGAATTATAACACAGGCTAATGTGCTATTCAACTGCTTTTGGATTTGGAGATCAGGGGATTTTCTCCTTTATTTTTCATCCCCCCCGGCCCATTCAAGGATAATATTCAGTTTAATCAACTAAGGAGAATAAGAATCATGATTGAACGACCCGGAGATGTAACCCACAAAGGCAGACCCTTGACCGTACTGGGACCAAAACTCAAGCCGGGCGACAAAGCGCCCGATTTTGAGTTAGCCAACGGCCTTTTCTCGTTGGAAACCGTGACCCTGGCCGACACTCCTGGCAAAGTGCGGCTGTTTAATGTTGTGCCCTCCCTGAATACCCGCATTTGTGACGCCCAGACCAAACGGTTCAACGAAGAACTGGCTCAATTTGGCGACAAAGTCGCCGGATATACCATCAGCGTGGATTTGCCGGTGGCCCAGGCTAACTGGTGTATGGATAGCGGCGTTGACCGG
>CAZUNT010000276.1:6316-8295 GCA_964622215.1 uncultured Caldilineaceae bacterium | reverse complement strand
GGGGATAGCGCTTCGCATCCCGTAGGGGATAGCGCTTGCCCCTCGGAGTCGACAATCCATACGGTCGAGAACATGAGCGCTTTTCCGACATGCCCTGGCTTGCTAAGTACTTCAGCCGGTGAGGCCGTCGCCACTTGCGAGGTGGCTTCGGTCAGGCCGTAGGTGGTAGCAATGGGCAACCGCAGCGCCAGGCATCGCTCCAGCAGCGTTGAAGGCAGCGCCGCTCCCCCAATCAACAGGCAGCGCAGCCGTGAGTTAGCCAGGCTGGATGGGTGCGATTCCAGCAACCGGTGCAGCATTGTCGGCACCAGCGATACCAGGGTGATATCCTGGGTTTCCAGGGCATAACTCACGGCAGCCGGATCAAAACCTGGCTGGAGCACCACCGTTGTGCCGTACAAACAACAGCGAAAGATGATGGATAAACCGCCGACGTGATACAGCGGCATGCAGGCCAGCCAGCGGTCGGCCGGGTCAGTCCCCAGCCGGAAGGCCGAGGCAGTGGCGCTCCACAAGTAGTTGGAGTAAGTCAGCATGACCCCTTTGGGTTGACCGGTGGTCCCCGAAGTAAAGATGATACCCTGAATAGCCTCCAAATCCAGGGGACGGTTCGGCCACAAATTTTGAACGTTTGAACGTTTGAACGTTTGAACATTTAACGTTTGAACGTTTGAACGTTTGAACGTTTGAACGTTTAACGCTTGAACATCTAACGCAGCCGCCAGGGTTTCAGTGTCGTCGGCGCAGAGGATAAATTGACATTCAGCCTGCTTTATCTGCCAGCGTAGTTCAGCGCCGGTGAGGCGAATATTTAGCGGGATGAGGATCGCGCCCAAACGAGCCAGGGCATACACCAGGAAGATATACTCCGGCCGGTTGGGCATAAGAACGGCGATGTGCTGCCCGGCCTGAATCCCGGCGGCGGCCAGGCGGCCGCACCATCGGGCCACCTCCTCATCCAATTCACGGTAAGTCCAGCGCCGGTCGCCGAAGATCAAGGCAAGCTTATGGGGCGACGCCTGTACTCGGTGGGTTAACCAGTCAAGCATAGAAGGCATTCATCATTCACAATTGACCATTGGCCATTGACAATTGACAATTGACAATTGATCTATGGCCGCCAGGGATACTTGCGGAAGTCGGGTTTGCGCTTTTGCACGTAGGCGTCCCGGCCTTCTTGCCCCTCCTCTGACATGTAAAAAAGCATGGTCGCGTGGCCGGCCAACTCTTGCAGACCCACCTGGCCGTCGCAGTCGGCATTGAAGGCGGCTTTGAGGCAGCGGATAGCAATAGGGCTTTTGTCCAGGATTTCCTGCGCCCAGGCTACCCCTTCTTCTTCTAGCTTGTCGAGCGGCGTCACTTTATTGACCAGGCCCATTCGCTCCGCCTCGTAAGCGTCATACTGGCGGCACAGATACCAGATTTCTCGCGCCTTTTTTTGACCAACCAGGCGGGCCAGGTAGGAGGAGCCAAAGCCGCCGTCAAAGCTGCCCACTTTGGGGCCGGTCTGGCCAAAGACGGCATTATCGGCGGCAATGGTCAGATCGCAAATCACGTGTAACACATGCCCTCCGCCGATGGCGTAGCCGGCGACCAGGGCAATGACCGGCTTGGGCATGCTGCGGATAATCCGCTGCAATTCCAGCACGTTGAGCCGGGGCACGCCGTCGTCGTCCACATAGCCGGCGTCGCCACGGACGCGCTGGTCGCCGCCGGAGCAGAAAGCATACTTGCCGTCTTTGGCCGGGCCATTCCCCGTGAACAACACCACGCCGATACCGGCATCTTCCCAGGCATCCCTGAAAGCGTCAATTAACTCGTTGACAGTTTTGGGCCGGAAGGCGTTGCGTACCTCCGGCCGGTTAAAGGCGATCCGGGCCATACCCTCGGCCTTGTGATAGGTAATATCCTTGTATTTTTTGGCTTCGATCCAATCGGTCATTGAAAAAATACTCCTCTAAAATAAGTTACAGGTTTCA
>CAZUNT010000276.1:0-6216 GCA_964622215.1 uncultured Caldilineaceae bacterium | reverse complement strand
CCGGCGCAAAATCCAACCCATGCGGGGTAACAAACAGGTCGGTGAAAGGCGGCTCAAATTTGGCGATAGGCAGGCGATGGAAGATGCCGCCGCCGTTGTTGTTAATCAAGACGATGGTGGCTTTAACTCGGCAGCGCCGCAGGGCCAGCAGGCTGTTCAGGTCATGGTAGAAAGCCAGGTCGCCAATCACCAGCGTCAAAGGGCGGCGAGTCGTTGCGGCTGCGCCCAGGGCGCTGGCAATCGTGCCGTCAATGCCGCTGGCCCCTCGATTGGCGAATACATGCAGGTTAGTCGTATTAGGTTGGGCAAATTGGTCGAGATGGCGTACCGGCAGGCTGCTGGCAACGTAAAGCAGGCTTTCTTCGGTTAACAACTCGACGATATCGGCCAGGATGGCCCCCTCAAAAAAGGTCTCGGAGCGCAAGTTGGCGAAGGCGCGCCAGGTCTGCTGCTCAGCCTGTTGCAGCGCCGCCAACCAGCCGGTGTGAGGAGAACGCCAGCCGCCCTGATGAAGTTGCTCTGTAATGGTGTAGCAGGTCGTCGCCGGGTCGGCCCAGATAAAATCGGTGGTGGTATGGGCATCATCCTGCCAGACGCCGCTGCCGCCGATTTGAATGATCCGACCGTCGGTTGCCGAGGCTAGAGAGTCGCTTAGGGCGGCAGAGATGGGCATTGCCCCGAAACGTAAGATCAACTCCGGCAATACCACTTTATTCAAAAAACCAGGCCGCCAAAAGGTTTCGTAACCACCAAAAATCAGCCCTTTGGCTTCGCTCATGTGCGGACCAAAACGTACTCCCGACAGGGCATCGGCCAGGATGGGATAATTTGTAGCCTGGGCCAGCCGGGTTACGGCCTGAGAAAAATCGCCGCCTGGACAGCGCGGACCGCAAATAATCAAACCGCGTGGAGCGTTTTGGATAGCCTCGACCAGGGTCTGAGTCTGTTCAGGCGAAGGTAGCAGTTGGCCGCGGGTAAGGCAAGTGAACGGCCGGCCTGGTGGCTGTTGCCAGGCGGCATCGGCTAGGCGCTCCGGTATATCCCCTGCGGGATGCGAAGCGCTATCGCCGGGGACGGGGGTTGGCTCTAGCGGCTTGCGAAAGGGAAAATTCAGGTGAACGGGTCCGGGTGGCATTCCCTGGGTAGCGGCCAGGGCACGGCAGGCCAGAGTCCGCAGCGAACGGAGGGTGATAGCCGGCGGGTTGGCCTCGGGTGGAGCTACTTCCACAAACCAGCGTACATGGTCGCCAAACATCTTAACTTGGTCAATGGTTTGGTTGGCCCCGCTGTGACGCAATTCATGGGGGCGGTCGGTGGTCAGGACCAACAATGGTACCTGGGCGTAGTTAGCCTCGACAATGGCCGGATAGAAATTAGCCGCCGCCGTGCCGGAGGTGCAGACCAGCGCCACCGGCGATTCCGTAGCCAGGGCTTGGCCCAACGCAAAAAAGGCCGCGCCTCGCTCGTCGAGCAAAGAGTAAACGGTAATGTCTGGATGTTCGGCCAAGGCCAAGGTCAAAGGCGTGGAGCGAGAGCCGGGCGCAATGCAGACGGCACGCAGTCCGGCTCGACTCAACTCATCCACAAATATCCTGGCCCACAGGGTGTTACGATTCGGTGCGTTCATTGATTAGCCCCCATTACTGCCACTCAACGCTTCGCAGAGGGGCTTAAATTTAAGCTCGGTTTCCTGCCACTCGTTCTCGGGGAGCGAATCGGCCATAATGCCCGCCCCGGCAAAGAGCAGACTTTCGTGGCCCACGCTGACCGCCGAGCGTAGAGCTACGGCAAATAAGCCGTTCCCCTGGTGATCCAGCCAGCCAATAGGCGCGGCATACCAGCCCCGTGGGGTTGGCTCCATTGTGGCGATCATATCCAGGGCAATTTTTCTGGGCCGTCCCCCCACAGCCGGGGTGGGATGGAGCGCCTCTACGACCGGCAAAATTCCGTTGTCGCCGGCCAACCGCCCCTGGATAGCCGTTTTCAGATGTTGGATGTTGCTCAGACGGCACAGTTCAGGTTCCGGCTGGATAGACAAATTGGTAACCAGCGGTTCAAGGCCCTCCTGGATAGCCTCAATTACCAGCGCATGTTCCTGGCGCTCTTTAGGGATTGAAAGGAGTTGTTGTCCCAGGGCCGCATCTTCCTCGGGGGAGCGGCCACGACGGATGGAGCCGGCCATGGCCACCGTCCGGACCGTTGGTCCGGTTACTTCGGCCAGCAGTTCCGGCGTTGCTCCTAAAAAGACATGGCCGGGCGCCGGCTCAAACAAAAAGCGATAGCAGCTTGGATAACGCCTGGCCAGGCGAGCCATGACTGTGGCCTGGTCAACCGGTTGGGGTGAATAGACCTGCCGGGCGCGGGCCAGGACAACTTTATCCAGATCGCCCCGCCGGATTCGCTGCGTGGCTGTAGTGACCATTTCTTCCCAGGTAGCCTGGCTGATTAAGGGGGTCATCTGGAGTCGTTCAGGCGACAAAGGTTGCAAAGGCGGGCGTTCACGGGTTGCCAGTAGCGCGGCGTTTAGCTGGGCGGCTTCCTGCCGTATTTGCCAGGCGATGCTCGCCGGGTCGTCGGTCGCTTCAACCGGCCGGTTGATGGTTAGCCAGGCTTGTTCAGCTAAATAGGTTAACTGGTAGCGCGGCAGGATAAACATCGCTTCCGGGAAAGCCGCCCATAAGCCCGGATAAGGGCGCGGCGCAAAAGCAAAACCGCCAAACAGGCGAGGCCCTGCCTCAGCCGGAATATACCGGTCCAGCCAAACAATCTGCTGGAACAGTTGGCCGGCCTGCTGTTGGATGGCCCGAAACCGACCAGGCCCGCCGGCAGTAAGCGTGGCCGCTATGCCGGAACCGGCGAAACAAACCGGGCCGGAGTCGCTTTCCCAATAAACTCGCGGCCCGCCAGCCGCGTATCTGAGAAAATCGTTCAGTGAAATTTGCGGTCCAGATATGCTGTAGCTCACTAGGGTGGCATATGGGTTAACCCTTTTAGTATGTTCGGTTGGCTTAATTAAAACGGTATCTAGCATAGTTATTAGACCTTCGTTTGGAGTGACTATCTATCCGCAAATTCCTGGAGTGCGGACTTCAGTCCGCTCAAGTTGGGCAGGCTGAAGCCTGCACTCCAATTTTCGGATAAGTTCTTAATCCGCCAGCTTCTTCATCCGCTCCTCCGAAACGCCGATGCTGCGTAAGAGCATCGCCCGCAGAGAAGCAATCAGGCGGGCCGGTTCCGGCTGGTCGGTGTAGACCCAGCGGATGACCACTTCATTAATCGCCCCCATCCAGGCGTAGGCCACCACCTCGGTATCCAGGGGTGGAATTTCGCCGGCCGCTACCGCTTCGTCCAGGTAATGTTGAACGACCCGGGCAAACCGATCGTGGATCTCCAGCCGTTTCTCCTCAAAAACTGCGCCCAGCCCGGTGGCCTGGATCAGAAAAATCTTGGTCAGCCCGCGATACTGGGCAAAAGTCTCCAGGCAAATCTGCAAGGCCAGGTTGACTCGCTGCACCCCATCCGACTCATGGGCCACCGCCTCAACCATTCGCCGCTCCAGCAGGCCGGCAAACTTATCCACCAGGGCCAGAAAAATCTGCTGTTTGCCGGGAAAATGAAAATAGACCGCCCCTTTGGAGCTATCCGATTCGGCCACGATGTCGTCCATCCTGGTTTCGTGGTAGCCTTTGCTGGCAAAAACTTTGATCGCGGCGTCTAAGATACGCTCGCGGGTGGCCTGTGCTCTGTCTGAAAATATTTTGTCCATTGGGTTCCTTAAAAACAAACCGACTGGTCGGTTTGTTTTTGGAAAAGATAGCACGACAAGATGAGGTTGTCAAGAAAGAAGGTAACTACTCAGCCCTACCACACAACCGGTCATCGCTGCCGAATGGTTTGAATTTGGAAGCCAACCTGGGGGTTGAGGTCAACCTGCCCTGGCAGCGCTACCTGGACCTCTGGCACGGTGAGCCGGTGGTGATGTGCAGCTTAGTGACAGGGGCGGGGGCGGTCGTTGACTCGGTCATTCGCTCCTTGTGCAAGAAGCTTAATCATCACGATGTGACTATCGAAACTGTGACCGACGTGGGCTATCGTTTTCGGGGGTTTTAGGAGCCCAAGCTGACCGGTTAGTCGAGATGGTACTGCCCAACAGCCGCCGCTGCACCAAGGCGCGGTCGAGGGCGGTTAAAAGTACAATACCGGCCCTGCTGAGATCGGCTAAGAACTCTGCGGACGGCTCACACGAGCGCTCAAACAGCGCCTGTAACTCGCTTGTGCTATCATCGGCGGCGATTCGGTTGATGACCAGTTTCATGCACCGGCTGCACTGGTGAATGATCATCAGTTCACCATCACGCTCGCGGGCGTACTTATTCCGGCTGTATTTTATGGTTAGTCCCACCGGCTGCATGGCCGCATGACATCCCGACAGGCGATCGCCGGCGATGTGTGCATCAAGGTGGCGTGACCACAAGCAGCATGGGCAGTGATTACGGTTCTGCACCCCGGAAATGAGCGGGTTACAGGTGATGTCAAGATCGCAACGCAGGCACCGAAAGATCTGCTCGCTCCGCCACGGTTCGTTAGCCCGTGATCGCCGGTCATATCGCTGGTTACGCTGGTTATATCGTTGTGACAAGAGAATACTCCATGTGTAGACTACTATCACTTTGCAGGTAGCGCGAACAAAAAAGCCAGCCACGAAATGTCGTGGCTGGCTAACGCCGGTCGCTGTGGTCAACCCTGCATCAACACGGTGTGTTTAGCTGTGGGCGCACAAACCAGATGTGGACTGGCATGCGGCACAAAAAAGCCACGGGTAAGCGCGCCCGTGGCTCTTCAATCACTATGTGCCAACACAAGATAATCCGATGCGGCTAGCGCGTCCAAAAGACGCGGCTAGCCCACCATCAGAAAACGTTTATGTAACACGTGTAAGCAAGAGTAGAATGATTTATCGTTCAATCCGCAGGCGCACCCATACTGTTATGTGCGCAAGCGCCGAGGTCTTTTTATCCACAAACAGCCTCTCTGGCTCTACCTCCTGTAAAGGGCCTGATTCGAGTAGGGTTAACGGACACAAGTTTACACCCAATCAACTCCGCCGTCAAGCAGGGAATATGCGTAGGGTCTGTCTCAGATTTTAGGTAGATCGCAGAGGTTTCAAAAACCTCTGCGGTCTTGTTCCTAAAAATAGGGACATACCCATATGCGTAGAGACTTCTATACTATCGGGTAAAGATAGAAAAGAAAATTCGTTTCTTATTCGGAGAGATCTTGTATAAATGGAGTTCCTAATTACCCCCCCAACAAGCGGACCACTTCCTGCTCGGCTACCTCCGGTTCCAGCTTTTTGAACAGCGGGGCCGGTTCGCGGAGAGCCTGGCCGGGGGTTAGTTGGCTTCGTTCCCAGCGGCCCACAGCCTGGCTGGGGTCGTAACACAAGGCCATGTGTTGGCGTTCGCTTTCAGCGAAGGTTTGGGTATACTGGCGGCCAAACAGTTGGCCGTCGTAACCCAGGTATTCGTGCAGGCGCTGGCAGGTGTGGGGCAGGAAGGGGGCAAAGAGTATCTTGAGGTTGTCAATTACCCGCAAAGCCACGTAAATTGAGGTTCCGGCCGCCACCGAATCGGTTTTAATCGTCTTCCAGGGCGCTTTGCCATCCAGGTAAACATTGGTCGCCCGCGTCAGCCGCAAGGTTTCTTCCAGGGCGGCCTTTAATTTCACCGCCGTCAGCAGCTCGCCGACGGTCTCAAAGCCGGCCTCAACTTCGGCCAAAATCCGGCGGTCGGCCTCGTCTAGCCCCTGCGGGCCGGGCGCGGGCACTTTACCCTCGTAGCGTTTGTAGGCAAAACCCAGAACCCGGTTGACCAGGTTGCCCCAGGCGGCGACTAACTCGTCGTTGTTGCGGCGGACCAGGTCTTCAAAGGTGAAGTCGGTGTCGCGGCTTTCCGGGGCAATGGCGGTCAGGTAGAAGCGGATGGGGTCGGGATCGAATCTTTCCAACAGGTCGGGTACCCAGATGGCCCAATTGCGGCTGGTGCTGAGTTTTTTGCCCTCCATGCTCAGGTACTCGTTGGAGGGGACATCGTAGGGCAGGTTGAGGAATTTACGTTTATCTTGCTCATACAGGTGGCGGCCCGTCGCAATCAATTCAGCCGGCCAGATGATAGCGTGGAAGGGAATATTATCCTTGCCGATAAAGTAATAGGTTTT
>CAZUNT010000275.1:0-8349 GCA_964622215.1 uncultured Caldilineaceae bacterium | reverse complement strand
TTGAGGTTAGCTCCCTCATTGTAACATAAAAAACGTTTGGACGCTCTCGGTTGGTGCAAAATATAAAAGATTTGACGAATTATAACAGCTACTATACAATGTCCTTTTGCTGTTAAGGACCTAATTACCTATCTTTAAACCTATAAAATTAAGCAATGTTTGAAAGTTTACAGGACCGACTTCAAGGTGTTTTTAATCAACTGAACCGGCGCGGCCGGTTGTCGGAAGCGGATGTGGATACGGCCCTACGTGAAGTACGCCTGGCTTTGCTGGAAGCCGATGTTAACTTCAAGGTGGTCAAAGATTTTATTGGCCGCATCCGTGAACGGGCGGTTGGGGTAGAACTAAGCAAAAAAATCTCGCCCGGTCAGCAGGTCGTCAAAATTGTCCACGAAGAACTGCTGACCACGCTCGGCCAACCGGCCCGGCTTGATTTAGGGGGCGCTTCACCCCACGTCGTCATGATGGTCGGATTGCAAGGCTCCGGTAAAACGACGACTGCGGCCAAATTGGCGCTGTACCTGAGAAAATCGAAACAGCGGCCGCTGATGGTCGCCGCCGATACGCGCCGGCCGGCCGCTATCGAGCAGCTCAAAGTGTTGGGGCGAGAGCTGGATATTCCTGTTTATTCCGAAGACTCCTCCGTGCCGCCGCCGACTATTTGTGCTAATGCCATTAAGGCCGCCAAAGCGGGAGCACACAGCGTGGTCATTTTGGATACGGCGGGCCGGCTGCAAATTGACGAAGCGTTGATGGAGGAGTTGAGCCAGATCAAGGCCAAAACCAACCCGCAGGAAGTGCTGTTGGTAGCCGATGCTATGACCGGTCAGGAAGCGGTGCGGGTGGCTGAAGGTTTCCATAAACGAGTTGATTTAACCGGCCTGATCCTGACCAAGATTGATGGTGATGCCCGGGGGGGCGCGGCTATTTCAATTCGCTCGGTGACGGGGGTGCCGATCAAATTCCTGGGCACCGGCGAAAAATCTAACGACCTGGAATTGTTCCATCCCGACCGTATGGCCTCTCGCATCTTGGGTATGGGCGATGTCCTGTCGCTGATTGAGCGGGCTGAAGAAGTTATTGACGAAGAAGTAGCCGAACGGGGGGCCAAGAAATTGCTCGAAGGGCATTTCAACCTGGAAGATTTTCTGGAGCAGTTGCACCAGATCAAAAAGCTAGGCCCTCTCAACAAAGTTATGGAAATGATTCCGGGCATGGGGCAAATTTCAAATGCTATCTCCCAGGAAGATATGGAAAAGCAGTTGAAACGTACCCAGGCCATTATCAGCTCGATGACCACTAAAGAACGGCGCAATCCCAAAGTTTTGAACGGTAGCCGCAAACGACGTGTCGCCGCCGGGAGCGGTACCTCGGTCCAGGAAATCAATCAACTGCTGGATCAGTTCCAGCAGATGCAAAAGATGATGAAACAACTGCGCAATCCGCGGGCCCGCCAAAATTTGATGAACATGTTTGGTGGTTTTCGTTAGAATTTAGGGGCGACCTATTTGTCACCCGTTAGATTCGGCAAATCCGGCAAAGAGATTTATAATTGGGTGTTGGATCAATACCTCAGAACTATTGGACCACCCTCTACCTCATTGAAATTTGGACAAATGTAATTAAGGAAGGAATTAACACATCTTATGGTCAAAATTCGTCTTCGACGTACCGGCGCTAAGAAAAAGCCAACCTACCGCGTCGTAGTAACCGATGCACGCGCTCCACGTGACGGGCGTTTTATCGAAATCATTGGTTACTATGACCCCAGAACTGAGCCGATTACCTTTACTATCGAGGAAGACCGCGCTTTGTACTGGTTATCTGTTGGCGCTCAACCTACCGATGTTGTGCGGAAATTGCTGACAAGGTCTGGCGCCATCGACCGTTTTGCCCAGACTAAAACAGCCGTAGCCGGCTAAACAAAACGTTTTTAGTCTAAAAGCCTATAAAAACGGATTCCAATCAATTACAATTAAATAGGGAGCGATGCTGGTTAAATATTATAGAAGGTAAAAGCAGCTCGTAGACCAGCCCCCGCCGAGACTGCTCGAAACCGATGGGGCCAAGAACAGTGGAGGACAGAAGACCGAATAGAAACTATATTCTCAACACCCAGTTCTTAATCACCCCAATTACTCTTACTACTCGTTCAGCCGTACATCTTGAAGGAGGTGCCTGAAACATGTCTTCATCAATGAAAGAACTCGTCGAGTTTATGGCCAAGGCCGTCGTCAACGATCCGGATTCGGTTATTGTGCGTGAGATTGAAGGGTCTAACGCAACGATCTATGAACTAAGCGTAACACCCGATGACATGGGGCGTGTGATTGGCAAACAGGGCCGAGTTGCCAATGCCATGCGTACATTGTTGCGGGTCGCTGCTGTTAAAGAGGGAAAACGCGTGACCCTGGAGATTGTTTAAATGACCGGACCGGTGGGTCCGACAAATAAAGATCAGGGGGGTAGTGGAAGTTCAGGTTCGCGGCGGCCTGAACTTCACTATTTAGCTATTGGGAGAATTATTCGGGCGCACGGCCTGCGGGGAGAAGTGTCGGTGGCCGTGCTGACCGAGTTTCCCGAACGATTTGAGACGACGGAGTGGGTTTACCTGGGCAATGAGTTCGAGGCTGCTCCCTATCGTCTCGTAAGCTATCGCTGGCACCGGCGTAATATCCTCCTAACCCTGGCCGAGGTGAATAATCGAACTCAGGCGGAGGCGTTACAAGGCCAATTTGTCCAGGTGCCCCTTGACCAGGCTGTTTCTCTTCCGGAAGGGGTATATTATCTTTACCAACTCATTGGCCTGCAAGTTAAGACCACCGAGGGACAATCTCTGGGTGTTATCACAGAGGTGATGGAAACAGGCGCTAATGATGTTTATGTGGTCAAGCATGATGATCGGGAGCTGTTGCTGCCCGCCATCCCTGATGTTATCAAAAGTGTTGATATAGCTAACGGCATGATGATCGTTCAGCTCATTGAGGGCCTGATTTGACATTAGCTTGACCTTTAGTATAGTGTGATTAAAGAAGGAACGCCGCCGGTGTTCCTTTTTATTTACTCACCTCCAGGTTGCGCCCGAATAGTTATTTTTACTTACTCAACCCCTTGACAATTGCTTTGTCATCGTGGTATGCTAGCCAGCGTTAGCTGATGGTTGGTTAAAAAGTGGGGCGTGAGAAATTTGTGACAGAAAAGCTGCGCTATTGGATCGGTTTTAGTAAAGTACCCGGCATCGGCCCCGCCCGACTACGAGCGCTGCTGGATTATTATGGCGATATTGCTTTGGCCTGGCAGTCTAACTCAGGTGAGTTGCGGGCCATTGGCCTGGACAAGCGCTCGGTTGAGAATCTGGTCAAGGTGAGAGAGCAAGTTGATTTGGAAGCCGAGCTGGATAAATTGCACCGGCTTAAGGTTTCGGTTTTGACCTGGGAGAGTCCCGATTATCCCAGGCTTCTGCAAAGTATTGCTGACCCTCCGCCTGTGCTGTATGTACGTGGCCAGTTAATCTCACAAGATGAGTGGGCGTTGGCGGTAGTGGGAACACGCGAGGCGACCACCTATGGTAAGGAATGTACCCGTCTCCTCGTCAGTGGTTTAGCTCAGAATGGAATTACCGTGGTCAGCGGGTTGGCTTATGGAATTGATACAGAAGCTCACCAAACTGCCATTTCTACCGGTGGGCGTACGGTGGCTGTCATGGGGTGTGGATTGGATATTATCTACCCCTCGGAAAATAAAAAATTGAGCCAGGCTATTATCGAACACGGGGCGATAGTATCGGAATATCCGCTGGGTACAAAGCCGGAGAGTGGTAATTTTCCCCGGCGCAATCGTATCATCAGTGGTCTGAGTCTGGGGGTTCTGTTTGTCGAAGGTTCAATCCAGAGCGGAGCGCGGATCACCGCCGATTTCGCCCTGGAGCAGGGCCGGGAAGTGTTTGCCGTACCGGGCAGCATCCTGCGGAGAGGCGGGTCTGGCCCAAATTTGCTTATCCAGAATGGAGCTAAATTGGTTACTCAGGTCAACGATATTCTGGAGGAGTTGAACCTGACTATGGTAGCCCAACACGCCGAAGCCCGGGCCATCATTCCAGGAAACGAAGTGGAAGCGACCCTGTTGAAGCAGTTGTCGTCAGATCCCATTCATGTAGATGATCTGGGCCAGGTCACCGGCCTGACTGCCTCAGAAATTGCCAGCACTTTAACCTTGATGGAATTAAAAGGATTGGTCAGACAAGTAGGCGGTATGAACTACGTGTTGATCCGCGAGGCCAATGCTTCGTATGCAGTGGAATAGAACCATCAAAAAATCGAGCCAGGGGGTTTACTCCCAAATTGCCTGCCTTTCCAAAACTTATAACACCTAGAGGAAACCGTCTATGTTCGCACTCATTTTAGCCGGAGGCGCCGGCACTCGATTGTGGCCGCGCAGTCGTGCTTCTTTACCCAAGCAGTTATTGGCCCTGACCGGCGGCGACACCATGATGCAGATGACAGTCAAGCGAATTTCACCGCTTGTTCCGGTTGAGAATATCTTTATAGCCACCAATCGCGAGTACGGCCCGCTGATAAAACAGCAACTTCCCAATCTGCTCTCAAATAATATTATTGAAGAGCCTAGCGGCAAAAACACCGCCCCCTGCATTGGCTTGGCGGCTGCGCTAATGCACCGGCTTGACCCCAAGGCAGTGATGGCCTCGTTGCACGCCGATCATTTTATTGCCGATGAAGAAGGCTTCCGGCAGGCTTTACTGGCCGCCGCCGAAGTAGCCCGGCAAGGCTACCTGGTGACGTTGGGTATCACCCCTGATAAGCCGGAAACAGGCTACGGCTACATCCAGCGTGGCCCGGAACTGGGGAGTTACAACAACCACCCGGTTTACCAGGTGTCACGGTTTTTGGAAAAGCCTGATTTGGCTACGGCGCAAAGGTTTGTGTCCAGTGGGGAGTATTATTGGAACAGTGGAATTTTTATCTGGCAAATCTCCACCTTGCTCGACGCCTTTTCTCTCCATATGCCGGAGTTTTACCGGCAGCTCGGCCAGATGGAACGGGCGCTTAGTTCTGGACAGATGATCGACCCTATCTGGCAACAAGTTAAGTCGATGAGCATTGACGTAGGGATTATGGAAAAAGCGGCCAAAGTCGCCGTTGTACCGGTCAATTTTGACTGGAATGATGTGGGGAGTTGGGCCGCCATTCACGAGATCAATCAGAAGGACGAAAATGATAATGTCTTTTTGGGCGGGGAACATCTTGCCTTCGATACCAGGGGAACGCTGGTCCAGGGAAGCAATAGCCGGCTCATCGCTACGATTGGCCTGGAAGATATAGTTATTGTAGACACGGAGGATGCTCTGCTGGTCTGCGCCAGGGATAAGGTGCAAGATATTAAGAAGGTGGTGGAGTGGTTAAAAATGCAAAGACGGAATGAATTGTTGTGAATCTCCAAGATATAGATGGCAAAGCCAAGCCGTATCAGATTCGTCAGTTTTTACAGTTGGTGGAACGTTACAACCTTGAGTTGGGAGATGAATCATGAAAGATTATCATATCAATATCTTCTACAGCGATGAGGGCGAAGGATACATTGCCGATATTCCTGACTTGCAAGCTTGTTCTGCTTTTGGCCGTACTCCAGCAGAAGCACTGGCCCAAGTTGAAATTGCCAAGAAAGTTTGGCTTGAAGCAGCCCGGGTCGAAGGTAAACCTATCCCAAAGCCAAAGTATCGGCCGGTGATTTATCAACTGGCTGCTTGATGGCTGCTATGGCTGGCGATTTGTTAATTAAATGGGAGCATTTTATTGCATGAATCAAGAACCAATTATTGCATATTGTGTTAAATGCAAAGAAAAAAGAGAGATGAAACAACCGGAGGCGGTTTACACTGCCACCGGTACACCGGGGACGAGCGGTATTTGCCCGGTTTGTGGTACCAAGGTGTTCAAGATGGGCCGTACTCCGGCCCATGAAGGTGTGCCCAAGCCGGCGTTAACTATGTCACTCAACGGCAGAAGTGGCAAAAAGAGTAAAGGTAAAGGCACGGGATCAACCAGGCACCATGGTAAACTGGTCATCGTCGAGTCCCCGGCCAAGGCCCGCACTGTAAGTAAATTCCTGGGCAAGGAGTACACGGTTAAAGCTTCTGTCGGCCACGTGCGCGATTTGCTGCGCTCGCAATTGGCGGTGGATGTGAAGCACGATTTTGCCCCCAAATACCGCGTGCCCAACGAAAAACGGGCTGTGGTCAAGGAGCTAAAAAACGTCGCCGACAAGGCCGCCGAAATTTACCTGGCAACCGACCCGGACCGTGAGGGTGAAGCTATCGCCTGGCACTTGATGGAAGCCGCCGATATGGATCATGCCCGCACCAAGCGGGTCGTCTTTCATGAAATCACCCAGGAGGCTGTGACCGCTGCTTTTGCCCATCCGCGTCCGGTGGATATGCAGCGGGTCAACGCTCAACAGACCCGCCGGATTCTGGACCGGCTCGTTGGCTACGAGATCAGCCCCTTACTGTGGCGCAAAGTCCGCAGCCGCACCAGCGCTGGCCGGGTGCAGAGTGTCGCTCTGCGCCTGATCGTGGAGCGGGAGAACGAAATTGACGAGTTTGGCCCGGTCGAATATTGGTCCATTGACGTTGACCTGGCCAAAACTAAAAAAGCTACCCCTAAAGTCAAGCTAGAGCAGCGCCGGTTTCGGGCTAAATTGGTCCGTATCCGGGGCGAAAAGGTTGACTTGAAAAATGCGGCTGAGAGCCAGGCTATTGTAGCCGAGTTAGAAAAGTCGAACTACACTGTCATCGAAGTCAAGAGTGGCGAACGACGGCGCAAACCGGCCGCTCCTTTCACCACCAGTACACTGCAGCAGGAAGCCTCGCGGCGTTTGGGCTTTGGGACGCGCAAAACTATGAGCATTGCCCAGCAGCTCTACGAGGGAATTGAGTTGGACGGTCAGGGTACGGTTGGTTTGATCACTTACATGCGTACCGACAGTACCAACGTATCGGCCCAGGCGCAGGCAGAGGCGCGTGACTTCATCACCAAACGTTACGGCCAGGAGTTGCGGCCGGAAGAACCGCCTACCTACAAGACCAAAGCCAAGGGGGCGCAGGAGGCTCACGAGGCCATCCGCCCTACCAGTGTTTGGCGCGAACCGGACAAAGTTAAGCATTTTTTGAGTCGCGATCAGGAACGACTCTACACCCTCATCTGGCAGCGTTTTGTCGCCAGCCAGATGGCCAATGCCATTTACGATACCATGTCGGTGGTGGTGGGCGCGGGGGTGACGACTCCCGCAGATGGCGAATGGCCGTATCGTCTCCAGGCCGGTGGCTCACGGGTGCGTTTTAAGGGTTTTTTGACGGTGTATGAGGAGTCGCGTGATGAAGATGCCGCCCCAGATACCGAGGAAGGCGTCATCCTGCCCGAATTGACCGAAGGTGAGGTGCTTGACCTCTTAAAATTGTGGCCGGAGCAGCACTTTACCCAGCCGCCGCCTCGCTACACCGAAGCGACGTTGGTCAAGGCGTTGGAAGAGTACGGCATCGGCCGGCCCAGCACTTACGCGCCAATTATCACCACCATTCAGCAGCGGGGCTATGTTGAGAGTGTAGACAAACGACTCTATCCGACCGAGTTGGGTCAGATCGTTAACGACCTCCTGGTTGAGTACTTCCCCGACATTGTCAATGTTGAGTTTACCGCTCAAATGGAAGATGACCTCGACCGGATTGCCAACGGTGAGCGAGATTGGGTTCCAATCTTAAAGGAATTTTACGGTCCCTTCTCCGAGGCGGTTCATCACGCCGACCAGCATATGCCGGAGGTGGAGGTTAGCGATCAACCCACTGGTGATATGTGTGAAAAATGTGGCCATCCTATGGTGTTGAAGTTTGGCCGCTTTGGCAAGTTTGAAGCCTGTTCCAACTTTCCGGAGTGCCGTAATACCAAGCCCTACCTGGTCAAGCTGGGAATTGCCTGCCCTAATGATGGCGGTGAGTTGGTTGAGCGCCGTACCAAAAAAGGCCGGGTGTTCTATGGCTGCGCCAACTATCCGGCTTGCGAGTGGAGTAGTTGGAAGCGGCCCCTGCCTCAACCTTGTCCCCACTGTCAAGGCTTGCTGGTGCAGCAGAGCCGCAACTGGGCCCGGTGTTTGAATTGTGAAGAGCAGTTTGAAATAGGCCAATTGCCTGAAGCTGCCCCAGAAGCAAAAATGCTTGAGCCTGCCTTGGTTTAAAAAGCGAATAGTGGTTAGTAAACTTTTAGGTAACTGCTCAGAGGGGTTCGCCCTGAAGCGGCTATTTCGCCGGGATTTGGGGATTAGGGGAAGAAAAAATTAGAT
>CAZUNT010000274.1:0-8349 GCA_964622215.1 uncultured Caldilineaceae bacterium | reverse complement strand
CCGGGCGCTCCAGGCCCCCGGCGCTGGGCAAGATATAATCGGCCAGCATGGCCGTAGGAGTTTGGTACAAATCCAATACCACCAGCAAATCAAGACTTTTAAGCGCTTGGTAAATCAAGCGGGCATCGGCTTGGGACAGCAGTGGATTGCTGGCCATAACAATCATAGCCCGAACGGGGTAAGGTTGGCCTGTTAACATAGCCCGCCAGACCAGGTTAGGTTGGGCCGAGGTGAGATAGCGCATGGGTAGCCGCTGGCCGGCCTGGCTGGTGTAACGGTTGACTAAATCGTAACCCCGGTACGATTGCAGCAGCCAACGGTCCCTCCCTAATTGTTTTTGGCGTTGGCTATCCGGCAGGCGATCGCTCAATTCCAACTCGATTTCAGGCGTAAAGTCCGGTCTCTCTGTCAGGTGGGACGCGCCCGGCAGGTCCACATTTCCGGTAATCGCTCGTAAGAGGGCCAGCGCCCGGTGGGTCTGAAAACTGTTCCCCCCTATCTGGTCAATGCCTCTTCCGGTAATCAGGGCGGCCGGGCTGTGGGTGGCATATAAGCGAGCCGTTTCCATAATCATGGCAGCGGGCAGGCCGGTCAACTGCTCGACACGAGCCGGGGTGTAGGGTGCGACTTGCCTGACCAGCGCTGCGAAACCGTGACACCATTTTTCGACAAACCATTGATCGTATAGGTTTTCGGCGATGATTATATGGAGTAAGCCCAAGGCCAGGGCGCAGTCGGTTCCGGGTTGAATGGGCAGCCAGCGAGAAGCTCTGCGAGCGGTATGCGTTTGCCGGGGGTCTATCACAATCAGCGGAGAGCCGCTGCGGCTGTATGCCAGAACGGTTCGCCAAAACAAGGAGTTGTCCGACTCGGCCGGGTTGAGGCCCCACAAAATGGCGCAGGCGGTCTGGTCGGGGTCGAGTTCGTTTTCAAGAGGCCAGCCAAAGGTGAGGGTATTAGCCCAAATGGCCGGATTCCAGCAAATTTGGCCGATACCGATGTTGTTGGGGCTGCCAAACAAATTCATAAAACGGTGCAGCGGCCAGAAAGTTGTATGCGGCCCGCCAATGCTGGTAGCCAGGGTTTCCGGTCCGTACTGTTCTTTGAGTTGGTCCAGCCGCCCGGCAATCTCGTCCAGGGCTTGCGGCCAGGTAATCCGAACCCACTGCCCACTGCCCCGTTCGCCAACCCGTTTGAGCGGGTAATTAAGACGTTGGGGATGATCGAGCAGTTCCAGGTTACTGCGGCAGCGCAGGCAACCTCGGACCACCGAGGCATCGTAAGGATAGCGGTCGGGGTCCGGCTTGATCCGGCTGATCTTGCCTTCATTGATATACGCTATTAAGCCGCATAAGTAGCCGCACAAACGGCAGTTCGTTTTTTTGACAATCGTGTTGTCAGACATAGATGTCCCTACCCTGCCGTTACGCCGACGTAGCCTGACCTGGGTAACTTAACCGGTACTTTTCCCCACGGGGCATAAATGCGTTCGCCGTTTATATTGGTCAAGTGATAAGCGCAGAAGGGAATCGTACGTCCATCGGCCATTTTAACCGTCATACTACATTCTTGCAATCGTTTGAGGTCCATATTCCAGGCATCCATATAATTCTCGATCATCACCGTCAGACCCCGCCGGGCTGACCCCTTCGGTGGGTCAAGGTCGGCCACAATATCGGCAAAAACAGATCCATGCGGACTGTGCGGGTTAAAGCGAGCCTGGTATTCGGCCAGGGTGAGGCTGCGAGTGAGGGGCTGCACCATATCCCCATCAATGAGCAGATGGGTGGCGCACGAACACAAGGGGTGAGAACAGCCCAACGGCCACAAATCAGAGGGCCTCAGGCGGCCCTGGCTCTGCGCCGCCAGCATAAAAATGACATCACCCATAGATAAGGGACGGCTGCTCCTGGTTTCAAACCGGCCTGAGGTAAAAGCCGGCTGCAGCAGCAGCCCCACGACCACATCGGTATTGGCCAGGGCGAAGGCCAGCACGTCGCCTAACTGGTGATCGTTGATGCCGGCGATAATGGTCATGGTTAAGACAACTTGCACCCCCTCGGCCCGGCAATTTTCGATGACTTGTAATTTATCCTGGCAGACATCCCGACCCCGGATTTGCCGATAGACCTCGGCGGTCAGGCCATCGAATTGCAAGCAAATGCCGCTCAACCCGGCTTCTTTGCAAGCCCTTAAATAGCCGGGCTGGTGGGCCAAGACCAAACCGTTGGTGTTAGCCTCGATCCAGCGGAAGCCCATAGCCTGGCCCAGGCGAATGATGTCAGGCAGGTCGCGGCGTACGGTGGGTTCGCCCCCGGTCAGTTGGATGCTCATGTCCGGGCCATTACGATCATAAATCGAAGCATACATACCCCGGATTGCCTCCAAAGACGGATCAGGCGGCGGCTGGTACTGACCCGCAGCCATAAAACAGACCGGGCAGGCCAGGTTGCAGCGGTGGGTGACTTCGATTTCTACCAGGGTGGAATGGCGCAGGTGACTGGGGCAAAGTCCGCAGTCAAAGGGGCAGCCGTGTGATGAGCCGGTTTGGGCCTGGGGCTGCTTAAAGGGAAAACGAAACATTTTGAACCAACGGTAATGGGCGGCGTCCGGCCAGAGGCAAAAATTCACCGGCCCATGGTCGGGACAGACCTTTGTCATATAAACTGCCCCGTTCCATTCGACAATCTGGGCCTCGATGACTTGCAGGCAGTAAGGGCAGAGACTTTCGGTATGGTCAATAATCTGGGCGGGAACTGATTCAAGCATGGCCCTCTCCGCTCATCGTGACCGGCCTGGCCTGGGCTAACAACTGCAAGTTGTAATCGCCCCACTCGCCCTGCCACATAGCTGTTACCTGCTGTTGAATTTGGTTATGATCAACCGGCAGATCAAAGATGAGTTCCAGCAGGTGGATGACTCGACTTGATGCGTTGGGATCGGCGGGCAGCGCCGCGACTAACCGCTTGGCGCAGCCCATACAGGCCGTGACACAGCGGGCCGCCCCCGTTTCGTCAAACTCAGCCAGGCGGGTTTGGGCGCGCGCCTGGCACAACTCCGGGTCCACCATTGAGACTATCCCGCCGGAGCCGCAGCATAGCGCCGTCGCCCCGTGATGTTCCATTTCCACCAGGGGATAACCGGCCAACAAACGGCGAACTTCCCGGCCTATGGCCTGGCTAGAGCGGTCAGCGCAGGTATCGTGAATGGTCAGACTCAAGCCGCCGCCTGCTTCGATACCGGCCCTGACCATCAGGTCGTATAGAGAAATGACCTCGATCTCGCCCAACCGGTTTTGGAAATGATAATAACAGTTAGGACAGGTAGTCACCAGTTGGCGAGCGCCGGCAGCCCGGAGCCGCTGGTATAGATCGGCCAGCAGGCCGTCATCTCGTTCGGCCAGGCCGATGTTGCTTAAGGGCAAACCGCAACATTGATCGCTAAAGCCGACGGTGAAGCCTTGCTCCTGCAGCCAGGCATGAGCCGCCCGAGTCAATTCGGGGGCATAGCTGGCCAGGGTACAGCCGGGGAAAAAGAGGGTATCATAACGATCTACTCTCAAATCGTCATAGCTGATACCCCACATCTGCCGGAAAATGGTAAAAAAGTGCCAATCCTGGTCTACCAACATGACCTGGTAATCTTCTAGCGACATCTGGCCGGTTTGCAGCAGAAGTTCGCGCGCCGCGGCCATTGCCTGGGCCGGTTCCAGGTTGACCGGGCATGACTGGCTGCATAAGCTGCACAGGGCGCAGCGCTGAATGGTCTTAAGAACATCCTCATCTACCTGGCCAGCCAGGACTTGCCGAACGATTTCCGCCGGGGTCAGCCCCAGCTCGGCCAGCATAGCACAGGCCTTCAGGCAGCAGTCACATTCGATACATTCAGCCCTAAATTCTTTTAGAGTTTTGGCAGCCGTATCCAGACTCATCAAATTTATCCCTAAAAGCGATTACTTCCAGGCCTGCAAAAACGCTTCATCCCCGTGAGGCAGGTTAGCCCGGTATTTTTCTTCGCCCGGCAGCCAGGTGCGGGTTTCACCGCTGCGTACAACCAGCCAGCGCATCAGTGCGCCGCCCAGGAGCGCCAGCACGGCTCCTATCGCCTGGAACATGACGCCCGGCAGCAAAAACAGGCCCAACGGCAGCACTGTTCCCCCTCCTACCAGGCCAAGCCAAAACAAATTGGACAAATCCCCCCGCACCCAGCGTTGGGCGGCGGCGGCTTCACGGTCGGTCGTCCCGGTGCGTTTGATCCAGACATAGCCGGGCCACAACAGCAATTGGCCCCCCAATAATCCGGCGGCCCACCCAGGCAAGTCAGCTATCAGCCCGGCCCCAGACGCCGGCAAAATGACCCCGGCCAGCAAGTGACCGGCCAGCCCGGTGAGCAGCGACGAGAGCAGAAACAGGGCCATGATCCCCGGTCCGGTCCAGAAGGGGCGCGACTTATGCCGCCCTAACAGCACGCCCGGATAGGCAGCCACGACCAGGCCCACGACCACACACCCAACCGCCAGAAGCTGGCGTAAGGCGTCCCAGCCGGCCCAGGGTACAGCCGCAATTCCAAAGGTGGCGTAAATCAGGCCGCAGCCAATGGCCAGGGTCATAGCCCAGGCCCCTATGGTCAAGATAGCTTTAGGATTCAGAAAGACCCGCCAGGCTTGAAGGGGACGGCCCAGCTCCAGGATCAGAAAACTCGCTCCCAGGGCAACCAGCGCCGGCCCGGCGAAATCGCCCAGCAGAGAGGTTGCGCCGGGGCCGCTGAATAAACCGGCCAGCCCGGTAACAACCAGCATGCCCCCGCCCATACCGGCGCAGAAGAAATCAACGGCCAGCAGCCAACCCCATACCTCTGTTTTATGTTTCATCGGCTTATCTCCTTACTCTATGATGTAGAAGGCATACGGTTCCGTGCCCAGTTCCGGCAGCAGGCGGGTGACCGCTTCGCTGTGTACCAGCTTGTAAACTTCGCTGGTTTCATCTTCAAGATTGCCAAAGATTCTGGCTCGCTGGTGGCACGTTTTGACACACCAGGGTTCCTGACCGGCGGTGGTCCGCTCCAGGCAAAAATCACACTTCTGGACGATGCCCTTCTCCGGATTCGGGATACGCGCGCCGTAGGGACAGGCCATCACACAGGCCTTACAGCCAACACATTTATTTTCATCCACCCACACAATTCCATCCTGGCGCTGCTGCGAGGCCCCGCTGGGACAGCACTCCACGCAGGGCGGGTTAGCGCAGTGCATACATAGTAACGGCAGGTAAGTCAGATGTAGATGGGGAAACACCCCGCTTGGCCCAACTGTTGTAACCGGGTTGTAGATCATCTCCAGGGGCAGGTCATTGTTTATTTTGCAGGCTACGGTGCAGGAGTGGCAGCCAATACAACGGCGGGTATCCAGGACGATTGCATAACGTGTCATCTTAGTTGCCCTCCTTTTCATTTGAGCCGTCAGCTTTGTAAACCCGGCACAACAAGCCCCGGTTAGCCCAGCTTCCACCCAACGGGTCACAATCCGCGTCGGCAACGCTGGTCAACACATTGGTATTCGACTCCAGGCAGCCGCCCAACTCGGGTTCACAGGCGGCCCGTTCCGGGTACCACCAGCCGCGCTGGGTAACTACTACCCGGGGATGGACCGCCTGGGTCAGGTTGGCTTTCTGCTTGATACGGCCGCGTTGGGTTTCGATCCAGGCCCAATCCCCCTCTTTAATTGAAAGTTCCGCCGCCGTAGCCGGGTTGATTTCCATATAAGGCGCGTGACGCAAGAAACGCAGCTCTTTGATCTGGAAATGCTCAGAGTGATGGTAAGGCATAAAACCGCCGCCCGTGGTCAATACCAACGGGTATTTCTCGGCTAATTGGGGGTGGTCTATTTCGTTTTCAACGGGACTGACATAAGTTGGCAGGGGAGGATAGCCCAATTCTTCGAGCACGCTGGAATATAATTCTACCCGCCGTGAAGGGGTGGCAAAGCCAAGCCGGCCATATTTGTAATACTCTCGCTCCGGGAAGTGAAAGCGGTATTGCTCGACAAACTCATCATAGCTGCCCACGCCGTAGTCCAACGGATAGATACGGTAATAAAAAGCCTCCTCCAGGGTGTCCCAGGGCCACATCTCTTCCTGACCCAGGCGGACTGCCAGTCCGCGCCAAAAATCATAATCGGTGCGCCGCTCGTACATGGGCTGGATGGCCCGCTGCGAGGCAATCAGGAAATCCGAGCAGCCATAGGTACTGGTGATGGTCGGCCGCTCCAGCGCCCCGGCAATCGGCAAAATATAATCCGAGAGCATAGCCGTAGGCGTCAGCCAGTACTCGCAGGTCACCAGGAGATCAACTTTTCGCAGCGCTTCCAATACTTGCCCACTTTCGCCGTAGGAATTGATGGGGTTGGTGGCCGAAACCAACAGCGCTTTTACCGGGTAGGGTTCCCCGGTCAGGATCGCCTTAAAAACCGAGGGCGGGTGAGCCTCGCACATCCACTCGGCGGTGGGGGCTTTCCCCCATACTTCGCGGGTAATCTCGGCAATCCGGCCATAGCCCGGCCAGGTGGTCAACTTGTAGCGGTCTGACCCGATCTGTTTGGCTTTTTGCTCTTCCGGCAGCCATTCGTTGGCTTCCATCTCTTCATCGGTGATAAATTCCTGGCTCGGCCCGGTCAGCAGGTCGCTGCCGGGAGCATCCAGGTTACCGGTAACGGCGCGCAGCAGGGCGCGGGCGTGCATGGCGGCCCCGGCCGGTTTGCCGGATTGGTCGATGGCTACGCCCCACTGAATGTTACCGGGCTTGTACGTGGCGTACATACGGGCGCTCTCGCGGATCAGGTCGGCGTCCAGCCAGGTGAGCGGGGCGGCCCATTCGGCGGTGTACGGCTGGACGTGTTGGGCCAGTTCGTCAAAACCCACGCAGCAATTTTCGATGAAAGCCTGGTCGTACAGCCCCTCGCCAATAATGACATTTAGCCAGGCCAGGGCCAGGGCCAGGTCGGAACCGGGCCGCAGCGGCAGCCACAGGTCCGCCTTGGCCGCCGTCTCGGTGAAGCGGGGGTCGATGACGATAACTTTGAGGCCTTTCGGTTTGAATTCGCTGATGCCGCGCATCTCAGGCATGCCCGAGGCGCCGGGGTTGTGTCCCCACAGGACCAGGCAGCGGCTATTGGCCAGGTCTATCTCAAAAGGGCACCAGCCATAAATGGCCGTTTCCACCAGGAAGGTGGGAATCCAGCACAGGTGAGCATTGTGGAAACCGTTGGGGCTGCCGAACAGGTTCATAAAGCGGCGGCGCGCCCAGTCGTCGGTGCGCTGCGTGCCGCCGGCGGTTGCCACTGCCTCGGCTCCAAACTCGTCCCGGATCTGCGCCAGGCGTGTCGTAATCTCGTCCAGCGCCTGGTCCCAGGTGATCCGCTCCCACTGACCGGAGCCGCGCTGACCGGCTCTTTTTAAGGGGGTATTAATTCGGGCCGGGTGATCCAGGTGCTTCAGGGCGATATTACCCCGGCAGCACAACCCGCCCTGGTTGGTCGGATGGTCGGGGTCACCCTCGATGTGCAGCACTCGCCCATCTTTCACATAGGCCAGTACCCCACAGTTTTGATGGCAGAAAAAACAACAACTTTTTTTAACCTCGATACCTTCCTGGGTTAAGTCAATGTGTTTGGTCACAAAACCTACCTCCTCCATTTCGAGACCCTAAAGGTCTTCTAGACCTTTAGGGTCTATGTCGTTTTCAGAGATCGATCCGCAGGCCATCATAGGCCAGGTGGATATGGCGGCCATATTTTTTGAGATAAGCTTCCAGTTCCCCGCAGGTGATTGGCTGGTCATAGTGCATCGAGAGATGGGTCAAGTAGATTTCTCCGGCCTCCAGGGCCAACCCAAGCTGAATCGCGCTGTCAACCGATTGGTGAACTTCGGGCATCCAGTTTTGGCCCCAAAAGGTGCTGTCAATGATTAATATATCAAGACCCTGCAACTGTTGGGCAGTAGCGGCGGGTAAGGGACCGGTGTCGGGAAAATAAGCCACCCGGCGGCGGCCGTTTTCCAGCAAAAGCCCCAGCGTTCCCGGTGCATGTTGAGCTTCTAGCAGCGTATAAGTCAGGCCGTCAAATTCAAACTGCTCGCCATAATTCACCGGCATGAGCCACAAACAGTCGGCCATATAGCCAAAAGCGGCCTGTAGTTGACCTTCTGTTTCAGCGGTCATATAGGCCGGCAACGCTTCCTGGCGTTTCATCCGCACATAAAATTCAAGATCACCCAGGCCGCCAAAGTGGTCGTAATGCCAGTGGGTCAACACAAAAGCATCTACGGTCGAGATGTTTTCCCGAATGAGCTGCAGCCG